>JBFFSQ010000031.1:0-20571 GCA_041572275.1 Gammaproteobacteria bacterium | reverse complement strand
GCTGTTAGCGGCATCCATCAGGGCAACAGCTTTTTCAAAGGATGATTGGGTCATTAGCGTTCTCTAAAATGAATATTACAGTATTCTAATAAATTATGACGGCGATGTCAGATTTCAATGCTCATACAATATAAAACATCGGGAGCAAATGGCTAAGTTATTGAATCGTTCAAATTAATGTGCCTGATTAAAGCCTTATGTGCTATTTTTTATTGATAATAGTCAAAATAAGAATTAATGGATCAATTAGGCATGTTTTGATTAGCGATTGTTTACATTAATGTTTCGCATTATGACGATATTGAGTCTGTACCGCACTTATCCAGTGCGTGCAGGGACTGTACAGCTTAAGAGGATAAAAAACATATGAGCAAACCTGTCATTGCCAATAATAAACCAATTAAAGTGAGCCTGTCTAAAGGACAGGAATATCACTTTTGTACTTGTGGTCGATCTAAGAGTCAGCCTTTTTGTGATGGCTCACATGTTGGTACGTCTTTTAATCCCAGAGTGATTGTTTCAGATGAAGACGGTGATGCTTATTTATGTGCATGTAAGCATACGGGTAATACGCCTTTTTGTGATGGTACGCATAAACAGTTTAGCGATGATCAGGTGGGTAAAGAAGGCCCAGGTTTAAAGCCGGAGCCCTCTGCGCTACCGGAGGCTGTGGCGACAAAAGAAGAACCAACCGTCGAATTTATCCATCAGCTCGCAAGTGAAGGTTTGACCAAATTAGGTCATCATGGGCCGATGACGTCTATGGGTGTGCCACGCCACGAACTACCTCACTGGGATGAACTGCAAATCATGGTTGCTCAGATGGCCAGGAAGCCTTTGATGGAGGATGTAAGTGTTGGCACTGAACTGATTATTGGGCCAGAAGCGAACAAGCCGTTGAAATTGGATATTCCTTTGTTTGTATCTGATATGAGTTTTGGTTCGCTTTCTGAAGAAGCCAAAATTGCCCTGGCCAAAGGGGCTGAACTTGCAGGCACAGGTATTTGTTCAGGTGAAGGTGGCATGTTGCCTGAAGAGCAGGCAGCGAATACTCGATATTTTTATGAGCTGGCCAGTGCCAAATTTGGATATAAAGAAGAACTGTTGAAAAAAGTACAGGCATTTCACTTTAAAGGTGGCCAGGGCGCAAAGACAGGTACTGGAGGTCATCTGCCAGGTAGTAAAAATACCGCTAAAATTTCGCAAGTAAGAGGCATACCCGAAGGTCAGCCCGCTATATCTCCACCGACGTTTAAAGACCTTTCGAGCGTATCTGATTTCAAGCGCTTTGCCGATCGTGTTAGGGAAATTACCGGCGGTATTCCTATTGGATTTAAGCTCAGTGCCAATCATATTGAAAAAGATATTCAATTTGCGCTTGATGCCAGTGCAGATTATATCATTCTGGATGGCCGAGGTGGCGGCACGGGTGCTGCCCCTGAAATGTTCAGGAATCATATCAGTGTGCCGACCATTCCGGCACTGGCGCGAGCTCGTCGTTATCTTGATGAACAAGGTGCAACGGGTCGTGTCACGCTTATCATCACCGGTGGTTTACGAGTGCCGATTGATTTTGTGAAAGCACTTGCGCTCGGTGCGGATGGAGTTGCTATTTCTAATAGTGCAATGCAGGCAATTGGTTGTGTTGCCGCACGAATGTGTAATACCAATAATTGCCCAGCAGGTATTGCCACCCAAAAAGAAGAATTACGACAAAAACTGAATATCGAGCAATCAGCATCCCAGTTACATAACTTTTTTAGCGCCTCGACAGAGTTAATGCAGGTAATGGCTCGTGCCTGTGGTTATGATCATTTAAATAAATTGAATAAGGATGACCTGGCTACCTGGCATCGTGAAATGGCTTTATTATCAGGGGTAAAGTACTCGGGTTACGAAAAACCATAGTAAGTTATTCCCATGTTTAATGTATGTTTGCCTGACGAATGAAGAAGTCTAATAACAATAACTGATAGATATTAATGGCCGAGAGGTAGGCAATGATGGATACGCTAGTAAATGCTAAGTGGCTAAACCAGCATATTAATGACCCGGATCTGGTGTTACTCGATTGTACGGTTGTCACCATGCCCGATCAGGATGATCCGCGCGGTCTTCATAATGTCAGCGGTCGACCTGATTATGATCTGGGGCATATTCCGAATGCAGGATTTGCTGATTTAAAAGGTGATCTCTGCGTCACGAATGGCCCGATTGAATTCGATTTGCCGACACCTGAGCAGTTCTGTGCTGCCATGGGTGCACTGGGGGTCGGTGATGATTCTCGTGTTGTGCTTTATGATGCGAATTATACCGGCTGGGCTGCACGTGTCTGGTGGATGTTGCGCTGGGTGGGTTTCGATAATGCAGCCATTCTTGATGGCGGTCTCAGCGCCTGGACATCAGCAGGCCATGAACTTTCGCTCGATTTGGTTAACCGGCCGGTGAAACAGTTAACTCCCAGACCTCGACCGGCGCTAATTGCAGACAGGGATGAGGTATTGGCCAGTATTGATGATGATAATGTGTATCTTATTGATACCCTGCCCGAGGAATTTTACCGGGGTGAGATGAGTATTTACCCACGGCCCGGTCACATTCCCGGTGCGTTAAATATCGATGGGCTTAAGCTTGTCGCTAATCGAGGCCGTTTTCTCTCCGAGGATGAACTGGCCGCCTTGCACAATTTCGACCGCAATGCTCGTGTCATTACTTACTGTGGTGGTGGTATTGTGGCCTCGACGGATGCATTTGTTTTGACGCGACTCGGTTTTTCCAATGTCGCTGTTTATACGGCTTCACTTGAGGAGTGGACTGCTGATCCTGCAAATCCTATGGTCGTAGATTAATTAAGGGAGGGCTATCTTTTAATTAAAATATTAATGCTGTTTTTTAAGAAAATTAATAATTATAAAAGTGAAAAAATATGATTAATTATATAAATAATAAAACAACAATCTTCATGGCTTTGGTATTGGTTTATCTGCTGTTGTTGATAGGGTTCTCGTTAGAAATATATCAGCAAGAAGTTAATCCGAGTCAGCAAGAAGAGACTTATGTTGATAATCAAGATAGCGCTAAGTTGAATATTGCAAATGTGCTGGTTGATCAGTTAAAGGAAAATAAACAGGGCTATTCAAATAATGTCTGGACAACACTAGGTACCATTATAGGGGCGATTGGTATGGTGTTAGGTTCAACAAAATTCCAGAGAATTCTAAAATCAGATCGATCTTCTGTTCCTGTTATTCAGGCTATTCTGCTGCTTCTTTTTTGTTTACATGCCTATGCCTATATGCTTTATCAAGGTGGCAATATCAGGTTAATGAATCAGCTCGAATATATAGTCGGCTCAATAGAGTTTTATAAAAGTTATCGAATACCGAGTGTCGAAGTTATATTTAATCTTGTTTTTGATACTGTTCTGTTTGTGCTGCTGGCCTATATTATTGGCCGTATTAGAGACTTAAAAGTAGAAGACACATGATACAGAGAATATGGGTGGTTCTGATAATTGCACTTTTGTCTACTAGCTGTGCAAGTACAAATAAAACCCGGTTTGAGTTTACAAAAGACTATCAGGCGTTGGGTATTGAGCAAGATGTTTCCTATACAGACTACCAGACAAGTGTTGCGAAAGTCCTGCAGGATAACTGGACGGATCTCATACAGCATGATTACCCTGATCTTGAGGCATCTGACGTCAAACGGTTGATTGAAGCTCACACACCTACAGATAAGTCGCCAGTTAAGAGTAAATGTGACAGAAGTAAGCCAAGAGGCATGCTGCTGGTTCATGGCCTTTATGATTCACCCTATGTGATGAAAGATCTGGAGGAGTATTTTAGAGATAAATGCTTCCACACTCGTTCGATATTGTTACCGGGTCATGGCACGCGCCCGGGTAGTTTGTTAAATATTCAGTATACAGAATGGGTGAAGGTGGTTGATCAGACTGTGGAACAGTTTGCTACCGATATAGGTGGCAAAATATACATGACGGGCTTCTCTACCGGTGCTGCACTGGCATTGAAAAATGCACTGGATGCGAAGCAGGTGAAAGGTCTGTTCTTATTTGCGCCGGCACTCCAGGTAGAAGATGGGCTTGCACGGTTGCTGGATAATCTAGGTTTGGACTGGGTGCCCACTCAGCGGCTCAAGGATAAGGACCTAATCAAATATGAGTCGATTACGCTGGATTCGGTAATTGCTGTGGGTGATCTTGCCGATGATGTCAGGAAGAAGCTGGGGGATAGAAGCACTCAACTGGATATTCCTGTCATGGTAGTGATTGCCGAAAATGACTATACGATAAAGACGCAAACAACTATAGAACTGTTTGAGCAGGGTCGTTTCGGCGCTAAATCGGACATGATGATCTATGCACCTATTGTTGTGGGTGGTAAATGTTTCAAAGGCATGCTTAAAGGTGATCCAACGTCTATACCTAAAATACCAACCTATATTGGCAGCTGTTTTGTGCATGAACAAGACAACAGAAAATACATGATTGCTGATTACTCGCACATGGCGCTTACCTTGAAGTCGACTGATGAGCACTATGGTCTGGAAGGTGATTATAAATATTGCACCCAGTATTTTTATGATGAAGAGCTGGAGGCACTGTGTAAACGCGAACAGAGTACCATGGCTGATATTTGCTTCGGAGAGCGTAGAAAATTTGGTTCAGCTGATTACCCCGAGTGCAATAAGCGTGGCCTAATGGTTAGGCGCCTAACCAGTAACCCCCAATTTAAAAAAATGACCGATTACATGGATCAGTTTATTGAGCGGTATATTGAAAAAGGTTTCTAGCTGCGGATAATGTTAATTATCGGTATAAGTAACTGGTCTCCTGCATTTCACTGAGTTTTTTGTTTAAGGTAAGTAATTCAGGCTTGTATGAGATAAACAACTTGTTTACCTGACAGGGTGTCATATATGAGCAACTCACTTGATGCGTTTATCGATACATTCTTGAAACCTGGTTTTGAAGCCTTGCAGAATATGCCGTATTGGCTGCAGTTTAGCCTGGTTTTGGTTGTCATTATTGTGACACAAGGGCCCAAGTTACTGGCACTTCGTGCCAGATGGTTTGATTATCGATTAAACCGAAATAGACTACAGTTCGAAAAAGAACGTCTGGAAACACTTAAGCTGCATTATGAGATTGAAGCGATTAAAAAGAATAATGGCTTATCTACTGATGCGTATGAAACAGATCTGCTTAAAGAACAACAAAAAACTTCAATTAATATAACGAACTTACACTTACCCACGCATTTCCCGAAACTGATACTAAAGTTAGATGCACATATTAATCAAAAGCAACTGTGGGGCTGGGTAACGAAATATCCAAAATTTGGTAAGTTCCTGGTCAGTGTTCTATATCTATTTATTGCATTAAACGCGTATGTCACTGCTTTTGTAGCCATAAGCATGATTGTCATCTCTTTGAGTGTTGAAAGCTTTGCTACTGATCTTGGTGGTGTGGGGCCGGTATTGGCAATGGACATGATTTACGTATTAATTACACTCGTATTTTTCTACTGGAAACGAGTATTTGCACACTTTCAGGTGCTATTAGATATCAATCAGGCGGATAGCGGCTCTACTTGAATGCTTATCAGTTTAATAACTCTAGGCTCTTGAAATACAGTGGTTTGGACCCAATAGAAATATATTGCTGATACTATTAAATACATTGAGAGGTGATTTCAATGCTAAATGTAGAAAGAGATGGTGACGGTTATCTGGTTGATATGAATGACTGGACACCGGAGATTGGACGTGCCATGGCTGAAGCCGATGAGGTGGAGCTGGATGATTCCAAATGGGAGCAGATTCTGAAAGCAAGAGAATACTACGATGAATATTCGGTAGTTCCACCCATTCGAAAATTTGCCAAATACGTGGGTATTGATCAGAAAGAGCTGTTTAAACAGTGGATGGGTGGTCCGATGAAACCCATTACAAAATATGGTGGATTACCCAAGCCAACCGGCTGTGTCTGATTACTGAAATTTACACACGCGGCCAGGGAGTGAACACTCCCTGGTTTTATGAAGTTATGGTTTCAGTGCCACTGAGTTTCATTTAGTGAGTAATGATCTTGCGTTATTTTAACTGTCCTTCCAGGAAATCAGCGATCCAGGTACCCAGTCGTGGCTGAACCAGGTAGCCATAGGACTTATGCGGATTGCGCTTTTCACTGTCTTTATTGCCTGCATGTGTAACCACTTCAAAAGGATTGTGTAAGTTGGTGTAGTCGATTGCTCGGTGTTTGGGGGTTTTCGGTAGAATGCCTAAGTCACGCATGTTTTTAAAAAAGATATTATCAAAGTCGTTGTAGTGTGAGACGACATCACCCAGGCAGGCATAGTTATGCCAGCGCTCAATATTGGTTGGGTATTCACGTTTGCCTTTGTCTTTATGAAAACGGCTGAAGAGCAGGTCGCGCACAGTTGGATCTCCCAGTGGTGAGCCCATGGTGACTAACATCTGCACTTTATTCTTGTTGTATTTTTTATATTCGGGCAGGCTGCGATGGGAGTAACGCCACAATACATCATAAGATATAAACGTGCCCATACTGTGTGATAACAATGCGATATCACAACCTTCATCCCAGGCTGTTGCTAATGCCGTTTCTAAAGGTTTACGCATTTTATCGGCAACATACTGGTCTTCATCGTATAATTGTGTCTCCCTTAAGAAGGCTTTCATGACCTCATCTTTTACTGTTAATGCGCCTGCTAACAGTTTAACCACGTCCTGGCCACGATCTTTAAAGAACGCGCCGACTTGTTCTAGTCGGCCGACATGAAATTTGTCTTTTATCTTGCGTCGTTCATCGATGACCTTGTCAACCTGCTTACTTAGTTTCGTAATATACGTTTTGTCATCTTCTATATGATGCGGTGTGGCATTCGCCCAGTAGGCGGATACAAACACCTGAGGATTGTTTTCGAGTTGTTCGGCCAGCTCTTTGTTGTCGATGCGTATATTCTCAATCAGGCATTTACTCCATAACCGATGAACATTATCTTTCGGTGGTTTGGATGCCAGGCCATGAATCATGATGATACGTTTCTTAGAAATATCCATTCAACTATCTCCATATTTTTTATGGTGAGATGTATGGTTTATATCACAAGTGTTTATGATATTAGAGAATAAAGTGCGGAGAGCTACTAAAGGTTAGTGAGGGAAGGTCAGGAAATTGAATATGATGGGGCCAGAGCCTAAACGCTCTGGCCCAGGTCAGGGAAGGCGTTATGGCCAGTAGGTCATGTTTTTATAAACTAAATTAGGATGTTGCGCGATGCCATCGACAATATCTAAATCTCCATCACCGTCCATGTCACCTAATTCAATATCATATGTCCAGTTACCGCCACCTAATGACTGGCCGGAGTCGAGGAAAGTGCCTAAAGTGCCCGCTTGATCACCACCCTGGTTGAACCACACGGTGTTGTCTCTTGATTGGCTGCCTTTCACTATATCCAGATCACCATCGTCATCCACATCACCTAATGCGATGGATTTGGTATTGACGCCGCCTAATGGAGAGTAAATGCCAGAGTCGACAAAGACACCTTCGGTGCCACCTTGAAGTCCGCCCTGGTTGTACCATATCGCATCGCCGGGTGTTGAATAAAAGCCATCGGAGTAGCCAAAGACCAGATCGAGATCACCATCATTATCCAGGTCACCCATAGCAACGGATTCTGTGATATAGGTCGAGCCTAACATCTGGGCGGATTCAAGGAAGATTCCTTCGGTGCCGCCTTGTGCGCCGCCCTGGTTGATCCAGAGCCCATCATATTTGGCAGATTCACCGAAGATAATATCGATATCGCCATCACCATCGATATCGCCTACTGCGATACTGTAAGTCCAGTCAGCAGTTAGACCCTGGCCTGAATCGGTCAGGGTGCCAGTGCCATCATTCAGCCAGATTTTGTTGCTGCCACCTGCAAATCCTTCTATCGCATCCAGGTCACCATCGCCATCGATATCGGCTACGTTGACAGACTGACTCCAGGCTGTACTGGTACCAAAAGTTTGATGTTGTGAAAACGTGCCGTCACCATTATTGAGGCGTACAACATTAGTATCACGCATATTGATTTCGATGATGTCAGGATAGTTGTCACCATTTAAATCACCCATGGCCAGGCCTTCTGTTTCATCATAGCCTAGTGTCTGACTTGGTGTGTCACCGAGGTCACCGGTACCGTCATTCAGCCAAACGGTATTAGATGCAACGCCATAGCCTGATGGAACATTTGCTTCAACTACGTCGAGATCGCCATCGAGATCGATATCGGCTAATTCAATATTGCGTGTCCAGTTACCGGTTGGGTTTTCGAAATGTTGGAGTGGGTCGGCCATTACGCCCGCGCCATCGTTGAGCCACATGAGGTTACCGTAATAGTAGCCTTCTACGATGTCTGGGTCGCCATCACCATCAATGTCAGCAATGTCGACATCGTGAGTGTTGGAACCTGATTGAAAAAACTGACCAGAATCGGTGAAGTTGCCACCCTGGTTAGTCCATATTTTATGTGGTTGTGACCAGTCGCTTCCGGCGAAAAGGTCCAGGTCCCCATCTGCATCCAGGTCGTGTAATCTCAATACACCGATATCGGTATCATCGAATAATTGACCTGAGTCGGATAGAGTTCCAGTGCCATTGTTTATCCAGAGGTGTGTTTCATTCCAATGACCGGTGACGACATCCATGTCACCATCATTATCAATATCGCCAGCCGCAACTGCACGAGTCGTGTCCAGACCAAAGGCCTGTCCAGAGTTGACAAAGGTGGCGATAGTGCCGGCCTGGGCGCCACCCTGGTTAATCCAGATCACTAAACCATTGATGTCTTCATTGGCTTCGACGATATCCAGGTCCGCATCCCCATCCATGTCGGCGAGTACGACTTTTTGAAGAATACTGGATGATTCACTGAAGGTATAAGCAGGCGTTGCACCAAAATTACCTGAGCCATCGTTTAGCCAGATTTCATGATCATTTATTGAATTACCGGAGACCATATCAATGTCGCCATCATTGTCTAAATCTCCGATAGCAATTGATGCAGTATTGGCAGTACCCAGTGCCTGGCCTGAATCTACAAAATTACCCGGTGTACCTGCTTGTGCGCCACCCTGGTTAATCCAAACAGTGTTTGCACCATTGTTACCCACAAGAATATCTAAATCCGAGTCGCCATCGATGTCGGCTAACTCAACAGCACGGCTATCTGAATTTCCAAAGGTTTGTACGGGAGACACACCGTAAATATTACCGCTTCCGGTGCCATCATTTAGCCAGATTGCATTAGGCCATCCATTGGGTTCGTTACTATGTGCAGTAATGACATCTAAGTCACCATCGCCATCAATATCGCCGGAGGCAATGCCGATGGTGCGATCATTGCCAAAGTGTGTGCTGTAGAAGGTGCCGGCCTGGTATTTAGTAGCATTGGCGCAGCTGATGTTGACATTACTGACATTGGTTGTAGTTATGCTACCTGATCCATTAGTAACTGAACATGTCTGTTTTGGACCCAATGGTGATGCGAATACGGTTACAGAATATGTGCTTGAATCCAGTAATGGGGTATTGAAAACAAACGCACCATCAGCCGCAATTGATAAATTGTCAGTAGCATTATTTTGCAAGACTAGCCCCTGGCTTGTCAGGCCAGATACTGTGCCACCTACGGTATATGCTGTGGCACAACTGATGCTGACATTATTGATGTTGCTACCAGTGAGTGTGCCGCTGCCATTGCTTACGGTGCAGAGTTGGCCTGTGGGATGACTGTTAACGGTCACAGCATAACTGCTTAAATCGTCAAGTGCCGTGGTAAAGCTGAACGAACCATCGACCGTTAAACTTAGATCATCACCTGCATTATTTTGTATAACAGCATTTGCTCCCGCAAGACCGGAAACTGTCCCGCTAATAGTGTACGTATTCGTAATACAGCTAACACTGATATTGCTTACATCACTGTTTGAAATAACACCACTGCCATTTGTCACACTACATGTTTGATTTGGGGTGCTGGGTTGAGTTTGTATCGTAACTGCATAGTTGCTGGCATCTGCCAGGGGTGTTGAAAAGCTAAAAGTACCATCAGCTGATATGGTCAGGTTATCACCTGAATTATTCTGTAATATTAAGCCGCTGCCTGAAACGCCAGTTACCGTGACATTTACGTTATATGTAGTGGGCGGGGGCGGGGTGCTAGAACCACCACCGCCACCACATGCACTGAGTAACGTGATTAATAGAACGTTTACAGAAATGGGTGAAATCTGCCGAATATGACTAAACATAGATGTACTTGCTCCCTGAATATGGCTTTATTATGTAACAGGCCTGTTATTGTCTTTAACCTGAGTTTGCTGCGCATATTTCGCTGAAAAATAACTGGTCGATTTAGAATGTTTTTGGGAATAATCGCCCGTTTGTTACTCGAAAGCAATCAGATGGCATTTAAATCTAGATGGTTCTTCGTGATGTGAGTGGTTTTGTGAAGAGAGTCACAAAATTACAAAGGGGCTTTGGCGATGAATGAAAATTATTAACGTTTGCTTTTGTGCTGATATCTTAAATTACGGGTTAATTCCCCGTAGTAAGATTTATGCATTTTGTTTCTGTAATCCGTAATGCGCCGACAAAAGCAATGATGGCAAACGTTAACATCAGTAACATAGCGTGCTGATAATTTTGCCAGCTATACATATTAATGCCATTAAGGGTTTGCCCATCCCAGCCAAGATCAAGCACCCAACCAAATAACGGCTGCATGAGGGCAGCGCCGAGAAACAGGCCGGTATTGACCAGGCTAATGGCCATACCTGAGAGTGCTGGTTGGGTGACTTCTTTGGCGCAGGGATAGGTCAACACAAAGCCACCACTGGTAAGACCAATCAGCATAAACAAAAACAGGGCCAGTGTGCCCGGTTGCCACGGGATATAAATCAAGGCTAGCCAGGCCAGCGTATAGATACCGGCACTGATTAAAATGACCGGTTTGCGTAATCCGATGTGGTCTGAAATCCAGCCGGACAGGAAAGTACCTACAGCCAGGCTGATTAATGTGATGGTGGTATATAGTGAGGCTTCGTCACGACTGAGATTAAAACTGTCTCTGAGTAAGGGGATTCCCCAGAGGCCGGCAAAGGCGAATAAACTGCCGGCCATGCCGAAATTAATCCAGAAACCCGGCCATACCGTGATGTTCCTGAATACTTTGATCAAGTCTTTGGTCCAGTGTTGATGGCGTTCTGCATGGGATGTCATACCGTCCATTTCACGTACGGAAGGAAAGCCGGCATCTTCAGGCCGGTTACGGACAAACACGAATGTGAGTAAGGCAAGTGCGAGTGATAGTATGCCAATGGCGATGAAGACTTCCCGCCATGTCCAGATATTCAGTAATGCAGATAAGGGTTTGGCAGCCAGTATTGAGCCGAGATTACCCATTAAAATAGTGAAACCGGAGACCAGTCCATATACACGATCTCTGAACCAGACTGTATTGTTTTTCATTAAGCCAACAAAAATCACAGATACACCGAGCCCGACCATGAACCGTCCGAATGAGGCCAGCTCAATGGTTTCTGCTGTGGCGAAGACGATAGAGCCAATACCGGCAATAAAGTTACCAGTGGTCACTGAAATACGATTACCGAGTGTATCGGCCAGTACGCCGGCAGGAATTTGCATGAGCGCATAAATGTAATAATACATGGCGGCCAGCGAACCCAGTGTGGTCGCTGAGGTAAGAAAACTGGCCATGAGTTCTGCCGATACGACAGCGGGTGCCATACGATGAAAAAACACCGACATATACGCAACAATCAGAATACAGAAAATAATGGTGCGTAATCGCTTGAAGCGTCGTTGTTCGTCAATATGCATATTGAACTCGTTTTAAAATTAAAAGGGGTAGTAACAAATGATGATTATTGATCTTTGTCACAGGCCTGTTTTAGTTTAGCCTCAAGGTCTGGTACTTGCTGTAATAAATCGGAAATCGACATTTCGTCAGAATTGACATCCAATGCATGCATACCTTTTGAATTGCACACGATAATAGCCAACGGCTCTTTATTTCCCAAGAAGTATTGGTCAGTTTTATTATCCTCGCCATCGAGATGAATGCGCACAACGGGAATCAATGTTACATCATCAATGCGAACGGGTGTATCTGTTGTGACATACTCCACTACGGTTTAACCTGTCGCGTTGAACGCCATGCTCGTATGGTGACGGGTGATAATATAAATACTATTACAACGGCAATAAACTGAAGTGGAATAAATCGAAAGTTGCCGTGGCTTTCAACTTCCATTACCGCATCAATAAACTCAGGTTCAATCTCGATTGTTGTGCCTTTCAGGTTTTTCATCATGCCGGAAAAAGGTCCCATTACCGCCCAGAGCATACCGGTATCGGCCGGATCACCCAGTCCAATGCGTAATTTAAGGTAAAGGTTTTGGGCATGGGTTGCACGTACTACTGTTTTTAAAAATTTCATCATATGTCGGCGAAATGCTGAATGCTTAAATAAAGCAATAACACTGCGCCCATTGTTCTTTTTTTTGGAGGCTTTGTGCTTAGCTGTGGGCTTACGTTTTTGATACCGTACCTGTTTGGTCTCGTCTGGGAACTGTGTCTGAAATCTCACCAGGCCAAATAACCAGTGAAAACGGGCATAGCCCTGCAACTGCTGGTGCCGGGTGATGGAAAAACTCAGCGAAAGGGGTATAGCCAGCAGGGCGATTAACAGTGCAAGCAAGATGACGATGGTCAGCAATACAGAGTTCACGTCTTAGCCTGCTGATTCGCTCTCCGCTTTGCTCGTGGTTGCTTTGGCGATGGTTTCTGCGATTTTTTCCATCGCTGATGAAGCGCCACTTTTAATCGGTTCGACGCGCACGCCGTCTTTGTTGATGATAATGAGTGCAACGGGTTTAACACCGCCGCCGCCACCTGTGCCACCACCGGTTCCGGCACCTTTGCTCGGGTCTGTGCCTTCACCGCCGCCTGCGCCAAAACCAAAGCCTACACTGATCAATGGAATCAGGGTATTGCCTTCAACTGTAATAGGGTCACCGACAACAGTTTTGGTGTTCAGCATGCGTTCGATTTCAGTGATGGTGGTATTAAATAGATTTTCGACATTTTTCATCGCCGTCTCCTTGACGTATGCATTCGATGAATAACAGCCTTTGTGAATTCAAAGGTTCAGAATGAACAGAAACACATTTAAATATTACCTCCGAAGGTTGGCTGATGTCGTTGATATCAGTCAATGGCGCATTATAACAGGGTCATGGGTTTAGTGGCCGCATGCTGTTCATGTTGTTAGCTGTAAATGTAAGATATATCAAATACTTAAAGAAATATTTCCTGATTGCTGTATTAGCAACGGCTGAACAAGCTGCAGGCTACCGATCAAGAGAGTACGAGGCGTTTTTATTTTTGTGAATAATCGTGGATTGTTCTCGATCATGGGATTATGGTGGAACAATCAGGTCATAGTAAGCGGACATCAAATGATGTTCAAATAGCTAGTTTTGACGCTTTTATTCATAGCGTTGTTTTGCTTTCATTTCTATATCATCCGAGTTAATTTATATATGAAATCGGCATGAAAAAGTGACATAAATACAGGGCGCGGCATCAAACCAATTTTGGCTTCAGTTATCGTAACTGAACAAAGCAGGTAATCGTGCAATGACAGACAATAGCAAGCAAATCTCCAGTGATGTTGAACAGGCTTTGGGTCTCGACCAAAAGACAATGACTCATAAGCAGTTTAAACTTTGGTTGATTTTCGCAGTCGTGGTTTTGCTTGGTATTGGCTGGTTTGCGCTAACCTCGGATACAGATACAGCTTTTCAGTACAATACCGTTAATATCACCCAGGGTGACCTTACAATTACCGTTACGGCAACTGGAAAACTTGAACCAGTTAATCAGGTAGAAGTGAGCACTGAGGTATCGGGTACCATTGAATCTGTTGAGGTGGATTTCAATGATCAGGTAACAGTCAATCAGGTGCTGGCGCGGCTCGATACTGAGCAGCTGGAAGCCAGATTCAGACAGTCACAAGCATCCCTTGATCTGGCAAAAGCACGAGTGAGCGAAATGGATGCTACGGTCACTGAAACCTATCAGAAATTTCTTCGCTGTCAAAAATTAGTGACACGTAATATGTGTCCACAAGAAGAGTATGATGCAGCTAACGCATCCTATAAACGTGCTCAGGCAGGTCGGGCGAGTGCTGTAGCGCAAGTTACCCAATCCAAAGCCCAGCTGGATGTAGATCAGACCGCACTTGATAAAGCCGTCGTTCATTCACCGATCAATGGTATTGTGCTGAAACGTAGCGTTGAGCCTGGCCAAACGGTTGCAGCTTCATTTCAGGCGCCAGTATTGTTTACGCTGGCTGAAGATCTGACAAAAATGGAACTGCATGTTGATATTGATGAAGCCGATGTTGGTCAGGTGAAAGCAGGACAACAGGCAAGCTTTAGTGTCGATGCCTATCCCTCAAAACGTTTTTCTGCGCATATACTCAAAGTGTATTTTTCACCTAAGGTAGTACAGGATGTCGTTACCTACGAAGCACTGCTCTCGGTGGATAATTCTGAGTTATTGCTACGTCCGGGCATGACGGCAACTGCCGATATTGTTATTAAGCATGTGAATAATGCGTTACTGGTACCTAATGCCGCATTACGCTTTACACCGCCTCAAACCGTTGACAACGATCGTAGTATGTTGCGCTCACTTTTGCCAGGTCCTCGTGGTCGGACAACTAATCAACGAAAAGTTGTGCTCACAGAAAAAACTCAGCAGAGGGTGTGGACATTAGACAAGGGTCAACCAGTATCACATGTTGTTACCATTGGTGTGACCGATGGCCGCATGACTGAAATTCTGCAGGGTGATATACAGGTTGGTATGCCATTATTGGTTGATGCAGTTAGAGTTCCGTAATGATCGAAACAGGGCAACACATTGATGTAGAAAATTCACCATTAATAGAATTGCGTAGCGTTACCCGAGTTTATGGAGAAGGTACAGCTGCTGTACATGCTTTGCGTGGTGTCGAACTAAAGATAGGTGATGGTGAGTTTGTCGCTATTATGGGTTCCAGTGGTTCTGGGAAATCAACCTGTATGAATATTTTGGGTTGCCTGGATACACCGACTTCGGGCCATTATTTGTTTAAAGGCGTGGATGTCGGCACGATGTCGCGTGATCAACGTGCGTTGCTGAGGCGTCATTATCTTGGTTTTGTGTTTCAGGGCTACAACTTATTGAATCGAACTTCGGCTGTGGAAAATGTTGAGCTGCCATTAATGTATCAAGGCATTGCGCCTGCTAAAAGACGAGAACAGGCGATGTTGGCTCTGCAAGCTGTAGGCCTTAATGGCTGGGAAAATCATACCCCTGGCGAGCTATCAGGTGGTCAACAACAACGGGTTGCAATTGCCCGTGCTATCGTCAGTGAGCCTGCTGTATTGCTGGCGGATGAGCCCACCGGGAATTTAGATTCTGCACATAGTCATGACATTATGCAGTTACTCAAGCGTTTTAATGAACAACAAAATATTACCGTGGTGATGGTGACGCATGAATCAGAAATGGCCAGTTACGCACAACGCATGATCCAGTTTGTTGATGGTCGGGTTGATAGTGATCGCCATAATAATACGCAGAGTTATGACCCATGATGTGGCGCACTTTATTACTGGCGATGCGAGAAATACGACGTAATATTTTACGCTCAGCATTGACCATCCTGGGTATTGTGATTGGTGTTGCCGCTGTGATCATTATGGTCACACTCGGTCGTGGTGCAACCGCACAGGTGACTGCAGATATTGCCAGTCTTGGCAGTAACCAGATTCATGTTCAGCCGGGTGAACGATTTCGTGGTGCCGGTGGTGTGCGCGGTGCTGCAGATCCTTTTGAAAATGAAGATGTGTTGGCCATCAATCGAGAAATATCCGGAATCACTGCTGTTGCACCTATTTCTGCTCAATCAATATTGGCTGTCTATGGCAATGAGAACTGGAGTACATCAATTTCCGGCACAAACAATGATTTTTTTAAAGTAAGAGAATGGCCGATTGCGAGTGGTCGTGAATTCACTGAAAGTGAGTTGCGTACAGGTAAACTTGTTTGCATCATCGGCAACACCATCGTTAAAGAATTATTTGGCAGTGAAAACCCTTTAGGGATAAGTATTCGTTTGGGTAAAATTTCTTGCTCAATCATTGGTACACTTACATCCAAAGGACAGTCAACCTTCGGTCGGGATCAGGATGATGTCATTGTTATTCCAATTAAAGCCTTTCAGCGTCGAATTTCCGGTAACCGCGATATCAGTACCATTTACGTTTCTGCACAAAGTCGCGAGCAGATTCAGAAAGTTAAAAATGATCTTGTCGCCTTGTTGCGTCAACGTCGACATATTGCAGAAACAGCAGAAGATGACTTTCATGTACATGATATGCAGGAAATTGTCGCCCGCGTTACCAGCACAACTCAGGTTCTCACTGCATTACTCGGTGCTGTTGCCGGTGTGAGCTTGTTAGTCGGTGGCATTGGTATTATGAATATTATGTTGGTGTCAGTCACTGAACGCACCCGCGAAATCGGTATTCGGCTGGCGATTGGTGCACTGGAGCATGACGTACTCAGACAGTTTCTGGTTGAAGCTATCGTGCTTGCTGCCTTTGGTGGTATCACCGGCATAATCGCAGGATTATCAGGTTCCGCTATTGTGGCACCACTGGTGGGTGTACCTTTTGTGTTTGATCCTGTCATCATTGTTATCGCATTTGCTTTTTCCACTGCAGTGGGTGTGATCTTTGGGTATTTCCCTGCACGTAAAGCAGCACGCCTGGATCCCATTGATGCTTTGCGCCATGAATAAGTGTGTCTTAGATAGTTTGGTTCAGCCCCAATAATTTCTTTTTGGAATGACAGCTACCATTCAATTATTAGACTCAATAGACATCAATCTACTGTTGTCTCACTTCAATAATTACACAAGTGTATTTGACGTGCTTGTTTCAAAGGTTAGATAAAATTGATCTGTATATAAACATGTAAATATAAAACAAGAATTGCGTCATCCCTGCGAAGGCAGATATTCAGTAAGTTGTTGATTGGGGTATCAGTCATAATTCCTGGATTCCCGCATTCGCGAGAATGACGCGTAACTGGGACAACAATGATATCAGCCTCTATTTTGCATTGATTTTTAAGCCTGCCGATCACTGATAAAAGCTGTTAAGCTTATTGATAATCTGACTGATTGAGATGGCTTAAAATGACCATGCATGATGTTCACATTACCGGCCTGCCTTATTTTCCTGGTGTTGCTGTTGCCAGCTTGCATAAGGGTAGAGACGGCGATATTACAGATCGTATTCTGTTGATATCACAATATGAAGTTTCCACCTTCAGTGCCTTACCCGCTGGTTTCATCGTAGTCGAATCCGTGCCTTTTTCTCATACCATGATTGGCTTGCTTGGGATGGGTGTGCCAACGGTGTTGATTACAGCGCAACAGGCTGAGCTGTTGGAACAGGATATGCCACTTATTATTGATGGCAGTAGCGGCCTGATTTCAAGCGATGTAGATGCTGTGCCAACAGCTGTTAAATTTACGCAGCAGCTGGAAGCCGGGCAAGCGGTATTGATGGCTGATGGCGAACCGGTGAATTTGTGTGTCAGTGTGCGTCAAGCTTCAGTCGCTGCTCAAGCAAAAGCCCTGGGTGCAAAAGCCATTGGTTTGGTACGTTCGGAGTTTTTGTTACCGGCTAACGATTGTTTACCCGATGAAGCGTTTTACTCACGTGCCTTTGGTGAAATATGTGCAGCCGCCTCACCTTTGGCGGTGACCTTTCGTTTGCTGGATGTGGCTGCCGATAAAACCCCACCCTGGTTGCCTCGGTCAGACAGTATGGGCCAGGCCCTCGGCTTGCAGGGTGTACGTCTTTTCACTATCGACCCCGTACAAGATGTAATTCATGCACAACTTGTAGCGCTAGCTGGTTTGTCGAATGAATTTCCCGTGCGGCTACTGTTGCCTTTTCTGGTGCGTGTGGAAGAGTATGATCACTGGTTGGCCTTGATTCGACACATTCTGCCTGACGAAGTACCTGTTGGCGCCATGGCAGAAACACCGGCAATGGTGCTGGATATTGCTGAGTTATTGAAGCACACTGATTTTGTTGCCATTGGCTGTAATGATTTAATGCAGAGCGTGTTTGCAGCGGATCGTGATCAATCAGCCTTGCGTGATTACCTTGATCCCTATGCGCCGGTGTTGTATCGGCTTTTCAGACAGGTGGCACAAGAGGCTGGTGAACATTTAAATCAAATTCAGCTGTGTGGTGTACTGTCACAGATCCAGGGTGTATTGCCGGTGTTATTGGGTTTGGGCTATCGTATATTTTCAGTTGATGCGCCGTTTCTTCCTTATCTAGCAAATGTGGTTTCAAATGTTACCAGGGTTGAATGTGAACGACTTGCAGAGCAGGTCTGTGCAGCACAGACAACCCAGGAAGTGCTGAAAGTTTTACAGCTGTCCAGAGACAGACATCCACCGTATTCCTGCTAAGATGATATCCAGCCCCCTGTATTTTAGAAGGCGTCTTCTTCACCGTGCTCAGTTCGGGATGACAAAGCCGAAAGGGGGCGTGAACCCATCCCCGATATGAAATATAATAGGCGGCTATTGTGGTTAGAAAACCCGCCATCGACACACTTAGAGATACAAATAATGCCAAGTTCCAAGATTATCTACACCGAGACAGATGAAGCACCGGCTTTAGCGACTTATTCATTTCTGCCTATTGTGCAGGCCTTTACCAAAGCGGCTGGCATTGATGTAGAGACACGTGATATCTCGCTAGCGGCCCGTATTCTGGCCAATTTTCCGGATAATCTGAGCGCTGAGCAAAAAGTAGGTGATGCACTGACTGAGCTGGGTGAACTGGCCAAGACCCCGGATGCAAACATTATCAAGCTGCCAAATATCAGTGCATCTATTCCTCAGCTCACCGCGGCAATTAAGGAATTGCAGGCCCAGGGTTATGACATTCCGGATTATCCTGAGGAGCCAGCGAATGAGGCGGAGCAGGCGATTAAGGCGCGTTATGCCAAGGTGCTGGGCAGTGCAGTGAACCCGGTATTGCGTGAAGGTAATTCAGACCGTCGCGTGGCGGGTCCGGTGAAGGAATATGCTAAAAAACACCCCCATTCCATGGGTGAGTGGTCGGCGGATTCTAAATCACATGTCGCTTCGATGGATGATGGTGACTTTTACTCCAGTGAGAAGTCAGCAATCATTGAGTCTGCGGGTGACCTGAAGATCGAACTTAGTATTGATGAAGGTGAAACCAAGGTATTAAAAGAGAAAGTACCTGTGCTGGCCGGAGAGGTGGTAGATGCCTCGGTAATGAGCGTGAGCAAATTGCGTGAATTCTTTGAGCAGGCAACACAGGATGCCAAAGACGAAGATGTGCTGCTGTCGCTGCATATGAAAGCCACTATGATGAAGGTATCGGACCCGATTATCTTCGGTCATGCAGTGAGTGTGTATTACAAAGACGTATTCGAGAAATATACCAAGACTTTTAAAAATCTGGGTGTGGATACTCGTAATGGTCTGGGTGATGTGTACGCCAAGATTGCCGATTTACCACCAGCCAAGCGCCAGGCGATTGAGGCTGACATCCAGGCGGTGTATCAGTCCCGTCCTGAACTGGCGATGGTGAATTCCGATAAGGGCATTACTAACCTGCATGTTCCCAGTGATGTGATTATTGATGCCTCGATGCCTGCGGCGATTCGTTCATCCGGCAAAATGTGGGGCCCTGATGGCCAGTTGAAAGATACCAAGGCGATGATTCCCGATCGCAATTATGCCGGTGTTTACCAGGCCACGATTGAGTTCTGTAAGGAGCATGGCGCTTTTGATCCCACCACTATGGGTAATGTGAGTAATGTCGGCCTGATGGCGCAGAAAGCCGAAGAGTATGGTTCGCATGATAAAACTTTTGAGATTCCAGCACCGGGTACGGTACGGGTGATCGATGGCCAGGGTAATATCGTACTTGAGCACAGGGTTGAGAAGGGTGATATCTGGCGCATGTGTCAGACCAAAGACCTGCCGATCCAGGACTGGGTGAAACTGGCGGTGACCCGTGCACGCCTGACCGGTCAACCCGCGATTTTCTGGCTGGATGAGGAACGTGCCCATGATGCGAACCTGATTCAGAAAGTCGAAACCTATATCAAGGATAACGATACCAGTGGTTTGGAGATCAGCAGTATGTCTCCGGCTGCAGCAACTCAATCTACCCTGGAACGTGTGAAAGATGGCAAAGACACCATCTCGGTAACCGGTAACGTATTACGTGATTACCTCACCGACCTGTTCCCGATTCTGGAACTGGGTACCAGTGCCAAGATGCTATCAATTGTGCCGTTATTGGCCGGTGGTGGCCTGT
>JBFFSQ010000030.1:0-20574 GCA_041572275.1 Gammaproteobacteria bacterium | reverse complement strand
TCTGACGTAATTTGATGTGTTTCGGTGATAGTTTCTTTACGTCCAGTCGCAGAATATCAGCCTGCTTGAGTAGCGGTAAAAAATCCGGGCGATGGCTAATGTCGTCCAGGGCCAGGGTAAAGCCAGTGGCTTTTAGCTGATTGATCGCAGCTAGTGTGTCTGAATTGATGGTGATGTTTTGTTGTATGTCCAGAATGATATTTTCCGGCTTGATAGGCAATGCATCGGTATTCATCAGGAAACTGTCGGTGAGATTGATGCAGGCCTTGCTCTGGCCAACAATGTTTTCCAGGCCCATGTCGATGAAACTGTTGAGGATAACCTGGGAGGTTGCCTGGTCTTCGTTCAGGTCAGAGACGGCATTGTTGATCTGGTCAGTACGAAACAGGAGTTCATAGGCATAGACACCTAAGTCACGGTTGTAGATGGGCTGGCGACCAACAAAAATATCCTGCATTAAAGTTCCTATATGGTTTTCAAGACGTCATCCGCCCAGCAAATGGCTTCGAGGTAGATCTCGGACAGGGTTTCGGCAGGCAAATTGGCAAACCGGATATTGGCCCAGTCACTGGTTTCCTGGGCCAGGGTGCAGTTCAGAGCCTCGCCAGTAATGCCTTCTCGATTAAGTAGGGCGGCAATAATGTTGTCGCTTAGAGGTAGAGGGGAAATCAGATCTTCTAGACGCTGATCCATTAACAGATCAAGGGCAGAAAACATGCCGATGGTAAAGAAGCTGTCAGGCGCCTCCAGCCCCGCAATTTCCGCCAGTTGTTCACAGGATCGGGCGCGGACCATAGCAATGCGTATCTGTTCGCGTGGTTTGTCACTGAGCTCGGTCAGAGCCATCATTGAGGCCCAGGTGCACAGTTGTTTGCGTCCAAGCATGACAATGGCATGGTGAATCGATTCGATGTCTGTGGCGCGCTTAAAGAATGCAGAATTGATGAGCCTGAGGATCTTGTAACTCAAGGAGACGTCCTGGCTGATGACGGTATCAATCGTGTCGGTATCAGTTTCCGGATTGTGCAGGATTGACAGCAGATTCATTATGCTGGTCTGGTTGGGTGCCAGGCTCTGGCCGGCTACAATTTTCGGACGACTGAGAAAATAGCCCTGAATAAAATCAAAGCCAAGATCACGACACAGTTCGTATTCGTCGTAAGTCTTAACATGGTCGGCCAGTAGTACGGGATGCTGGTTACGTAGTGTCCTGATATGTGTCTTGAGTTGTTCTGCGCTTAGTTGTTCAATGTTGAGGTCAATAATGTCAGCTAACGAGGCGAGGGGTCGCAGATGCTCGATCTGTAAGTAATTGTCGATTGCCAGTTTGTAGCCTTTGTCCTTGAGTGTATGAACACCAGTCAGTATCTGCTCGTTGATTTCCATGTAATTGGGAATTTTCAGAATGACGGCATCAGGTGGAAAAGGGAGTTCTTCCTCTCTGTTGAGGAAGCGCTCGGCAAGCCTGATAAAGGCGATATGCCCATCTACCACCGTATCAATACCAATATCCAGAAAAGCATTTAAAATTACCTGGGAGCTTGCTCGTTCATCATCCACTGATAACTCATCAGTTCTGTCCGATCTGCCGACGCGTGACATCAATTCATAGGCATGAATTTCCAGTTCACGGTTGTATATGGGTTGTCGGCCAACATAAATTTCGGACATCGTCATTCCAGTGTTTGTGCGTGATATTTAATTGCGATGTTGTTAGAAGAGTTTAGACCAGTCCATTGGCAGCTGCTGTTAGATGGGTCATAAAAAGTGTGAATGTACCGATTGTACTGACTTTAGTGCCAGGCAAAAAAAAACCCGCAAAAGCGGGTTTTTTTATCCAGACCAGAAGCGATTATTTAATTTTCGCTTCTTTATAGATTACATACTTGCGTACAACGGGATCAAATTTCTTGATCTCCATTTTTTCAGGCATGTTTTTCTTGTTTTTGTCTGTGGTATAGAAATGACCTGTACCTGCGGAAGACACCAGTTTGATTTTGTCACGCACGGTGATTCTCCTTAAACTTTCTCGCCACGTGCACGCATTTCAGCTAACACAGTGTCGATACCTTTTTTATCAATCAGACGCATGCCTGCAGTAGAAAGGCGCAATCTTACGAAGCGCTTTTCACTTTCCACCCAGAAACGGTGGTTGTGCAGGTTAGGCAGAAAACGACGACGCGTTTTGTTGTGCGCATGCGATACATTGTTACCTGTCATAGGCTTTTTGCCTGTGACTTGACATACTCTGGCCATGGAAGACTCCAGTCAATACTCTTTTATATGGGTTGTTGGCTGATATTTTGCCAACAAACACCGAAAATCCGAAAGGGGCGTGATGATACCGGATTAATGTGCCTGAGACAAGCCATTGCCGACTAATTGTTGAGGGTTTTGGCTGGTGGCCGCTTTACAGGTATAGTAGCGCTGCTTTTTCCCTATTAAGATGGCAATAATTTAATGGATATAGTGTATATACGCGACTTACGCATTGAGACCGTGATCGGCATTTACGATTGGGAGCGTGAAATCCGCCAGACCGTGAGCCTGGACCTGGAGATGGGTACCGATATTCGTCGGGCCGGAGAAACTGATAATATCGAAGACACGTTGGATTATAAGTCTGTGGCCAAGCGTCTGATCCAGTATGTCGGTGACAGTGAATTTCAGCTGGTGGAGACTCTGGCAGAACGGATTTCCGCCATCGTCTTGAATGAGTTTGATGTGCCCTGGATGAAGCTGCGCCTGAGTAAGCCTGGCGCAGTCACTGGTTCACAGGATGTGGGCGTGATTATTGAGCGAGAAAAATAGTGGCATGGGTGTATATCAGTCTGGGCAGTAATATCGATCGTGAGGCCAATACCCGCGCGGGTATACAGGCGTTGCGGGCACGTTATGGCGAGCTGGTGCTGTCATCGGTTTTTGAAAGTGATGCGGTAGGTTTTGAAGGCAGCAGTTTCTACAATATGGTGATTGCCTTGCAGACGGAGGATGATGTATATCAGGTGGCGAATGATTTACGACAGATCGAAGACAGCCATGGTCGAGATCGCACCGGGCCCCGGTTTTCATCGCGGACGCTCGACCTGGATTTGTTGCTCTATGATGACTGTGTCATTGATGAGCCGGGATTACAGATTCCCCGGGATGAAATCCTCAAACGTGCTTTCGTGCTCTGGCCACTGGCGGAAGTGGCGCCAGACCTGAAGCATCCTCAGGTGGCTAAAACCTATGCCCAGCTCTGGTTTGCATTTGATAAAAGCCAGGAGCAACTGAAACCCATCGTGTTTGACTTTGATGACTAAGTTAATGGTTCATGGTTAGTCGTTTATAGTGTCATCCTGAGCGGAGCGGTCGCGAAGCCTAAGGATCCTGTTTTCAGAGTGACTACAAACTACGAACGATAAACCATAAACTTGCAATCAGATATTTAAACTGCGACCGCCGCAGACCGGGATTACCTGGCCAGTAATATAGTCGGCATCCCGAATCAGGAAGCGTACGGTGGCGGCAATGTCTCGTGGCTCACCCTGTCGTTTCAGTGCTGTACGATCGAGTATGGCGTCCTGGGTCAGTTTATCCATTTCACTACTAGGCCAGATGATGGCGCCAGGTGCGACACCGTTAACTCGAACATCCGGTCCCAGTTCTCGAGCCAGTGACTGTGTAAGCATGGCCAGCCCTGCTTTGGCAGCACAGTACACAGGATGCTCTTTCATGGGTCGAAACGCGTGGATATCCACGATATTGATGATACTGCCCTGGCTGTTGCGCAGGTGAGGCATGGCTGCCTGCGACAGAAATAATGGGGCTTTTAAATTGCTCCCCATCAGATCATCCCAGTGTGCTTCAGTAATTTCTCCCACCGGTGTAGGGTAAAAAGTTGAGGCATTATTGACCAGTACATCCAGTCGTCCCCAGTAGTCAGAAGCCTGTTGTACCAGTGTGGTCAGTTCTGGGGTTTGATGCAGGTCAGCCTGCAGAATGATGGCCGAATCCGCACGTAGCGCGTTGAGCTCATTACACAGGCCCTGAGCCTCGTCTTTCGATGAGCGGTAATGAATGATGATATTCATGCCATCGGCATGCAGCATGCGAGAAATTTCGGCACCGATGCGTTTGGCGGCGCCAGTTATAAGGACTGTTTTTGATTGCATGGTATGATGCCTGCTGTTTTTTTACGAATTGTACACCAATGCAGATACTGGATTTACCTGAACCGGACCTGGATGCCCGACAGCATAGCCAGGTGCTAGTCGATGTTATCCAAAGGGAAATACAGGCGGCGGGTGGCTGGATTGATTTTGCCGATTATATGTCACTTGCGCTGTATGCGCCCGGTCTGGGTTACTATAGTGCGGGCTTGCAGAAGTTTGGAGAGGCTGGTGATTTTATCACTGCGCCGGAATTGTCACCCCTGTTTGCCCAGACGCTGGCCAATCCGGTGGCTGCTGTCCTTGGTGATATGGGCGGTGGCAATATTGTTGAATTTGGCGCGGGCTCAGGTGTGTTGGCCGCTGGGCTATTGGCTGAACTTGATCACAAACAGCAGTTACCAGAACGTTATTTCATTATTGAGCTTAGTGCCGAGCTCAAACAGCGTCAGCAGCAAACCTTGAATCAGAAAGTGCCAGAGCTGATGGGCCGGATTGAGTGGTTGGATACACTGCCCAGGCAGCCACTTAAAGCGGTGGTGCTGGCTAATGAGGTGCTGGATGCTATGCCAGTACGACGGTTTGTGACTATGGATGGTAAGGCGCTGCCACTGGGCGTGGCAGTAACTGATGAAGGCCTGGTCTTGAGACCAGGTGAGGCAGATACTGATTTACAACAGGCAGTTGATCATATTGAAGAAGATATTGGTTATCAGCTGGCACAGGTCTATCGTTCTGAAATTAACCTGAATATTGAGCCCTGGTTACAGTCACTGGCAGATGCTTTATTGCAGGGTGCTGTCTATCTGATTGATTATGGCTATCCTCGTGCTGAGTATTATTTGCCGGAAAGAGATATGGGAACGTTCATGTGCTATTACCGGCATCGAACCCATGACGATGCACTTTGGTATCCTGGCCTGCAGGATATGACGGCCTTTGTGGATTTTACCGCTGTGGCTGAGGCTGCCGTTGCTGTGGGTTTTGATATCGCCGGTTTTACTTCGCAGTCCAATTTTTTACTGGACTCAGGGATTGGTCAGTTGCTTGAACAGCAGATGCCCGAGACAGACAGGGGGCGCATAGCCTTGGTGCAGCAAATGAAATCATTAACCTTACCAACAGAAATGGGTGAGCGATTTAAGGTCATGGCATTGGATAAAAATCTGCCTGGTATTGTGCCAGGTTTTGGTTTCCGAGATTATTCAGAACGTCTGTGAAAATGGATAGATAAACAAGAATTTAGATTAAGAGATCAATATGGACTTTCTACAAATTATTGTGCTGGCTGTTGTGCAGGGCTTAACTGAGTTTTTACCTATATCCAGTTCGGCGCATTTGATACTAGTACCAATTTTGACGGACTGGCCAGACCAGGGGTTGGTATTTGATGTTGCAGTACATGTTGGCACGTTAACAGCAGTAATATTATATTTTAGGAATGAATTGCTGAAGATGAGTCGAGACTGGCTGATGTCAGTGGCCGGTAAGGGAATGAGCGATGATGCCAGATTGGCCTGGGCTGTCTTATGGGGTACAGTGCCAGTAGGGCTGGCAGGCTTGATTTTTAAGGATTTGATTGCAGATCATTTGCGTACGGCTGTGGTGATTGCGAGTACGACACTGATATTTGCCGCTTTTTTGTGGTGGGCTGATAGCCGAGGCCGTGGTCAACGCAGTGAATATAGCATCGGCTGGAAGGATGTCCTGGTTATAGGTGTGGCACAGGCCTTTGCCTTGATTCCAGGAACGTCACGTTCCGGTGTCACCATGACAGCCGCTTTGATGATGGGTATGGGGCGACAGGCGGCGGCACGTTTTTCATTTTTGTTATCCATCCCGGTGATTGTTCTGGCCGGAGGGCTGGAAACACTTGAGTATTTAGAGCAAGCAAATATTGGGGATATGCAGCCGTTGTTTGTGGCAGCATTGATTTCTGGAGTAAGTGCCTATTTGTGTATTCATTTCTTCTTGAAGCTGCTTGAACGTATTGGCATGATGCCATTTGTGATTTATCGAATAGTGCTGGCTCTATTTTTATACATGGTGTTTGCCTGAATAATGAAACAGGATTACATACAATTGCAATTAAAACCGCTGTGGTTATCAGTTGGCTTTTTGTTGATGGGCTTTGTTGTTTATGAGTCCATTAGTTTTGATACAGTTGAAGTCAATATTGCATACTTTGATAAGTATGCCCATGTCCTGGCTTATTTTTTATTAATGGGGTGGTTTGTACAGATATATCAGAGTACCCGTGTAAAAATTATTTTAGCGCTGTTGTTTGTTGGCATGGGTGTAGCTATTGAGTATATTCAAGGTGCAGGAGGTGTTCGCTATTTTGAATTTGCGGATATGCTGGCAAATATGTGCGGTGTTATGTGTGCCTGGTTGTTATCTTATAGTCCATTTTCGAGATTATTGTTTCGGATGGAAAAACGCCTGCTTTTAAAAAGGCCTTAGCTTCTGCCTGTGTGGGGAATATTCTGGATGGCCTGAATACGCAAGTTGCTGATGGCAGCAGCCATGTCTTTGCCTTTCAGATTCTGTTGTTTTAGTTCCTCTATATTGATCGTACTGATGGCCTGTGCTGCTTCACGCAGGTAATCCGCTTGTGGGTAGTCAATGTTTTCCCGGTTTTTTCTGCCTCGGGCATCCGCTATACAGGCAATGAGGAATGCTTCGAAGCGTTCAGGTTTGCGCAGTGCATCCAGTCCCTCCAGTGTTTTTAAGAGCGTTTCGGCTCGAAGTTCAAATACGCGGTGAACATGTAAATGGAAGCGCGAGGTGATGATGGCAAGATCACGATAGTCATTGGGAATGCGGAGACGCTTACAGAGTTGCTGGATGATTTTAACTCCCTGTTCCTCATGGCCGTGGTGGCTGGGTAGTTGGTGTCTGGGTGAGAGGCATTTGCCGAGGTCGTGACAGAGTGCAGCAAAGCGAGTTTTTCGACTCTTGGTTAACTTGGCAGCTTGTTGTAACACCATCAAAGAATGAATGCCTGTATCAATTTCGGGATGGTATTTTTTTGGTTGTGGGATGCCAAACAAACAATTGATCTCTGGCATTATGCGTTCAAGGGCGCCACAGTTTTTAAGAACAGTAATAAATTGCTCCGGGTGTTGTTCACCCAATGCTTTTGCCATTTCCTGCCAGACGCGCTCTGCTACTAACGCATCAACTTCACCGGCATTAACCATGGCCTGCATGAGAGACATGGTTTCATCCGCGACACTAAAGCCCAGGTGAAAGTAGCGTGCTGCGAAGCGGGCAACTCGGAGTATGCGGACCGGGTCTTCAGCGAAGGCTGGTGATACATGACGCAGCAGTCTGGCATTCAGATCGGCCTGGCCATTGAAAGGGTCGATGATCTGGCCCTGACTATCCTCAGCCATGGCGTTGATCGTGAGGTCGCGGCGTAGCAGATCATCTTCAAGACTGACAGACGGTGCGGCATGGACGGAAAAGCCTGTATAGCCTGGTGATGTTTTGCGCTCAGTACGTGCCAGTGCGTATTCTTCTTTTGTCTCTGGATGAAGAAAAACTGGGAAGTCCTTGCCGACCTGTTGATAATTCAGGTCCAGCATTTCTTTTGGCGTTGCACCGACAACGACCCAGTCCTTTTCTTTGACAGGGTAGTTTAATAATCGATCGCGAACCGCTCCGCCTACCAGGTAAATTTGCATGATGGCTAAATAGATAATAATAGTTAGCTTAAGTATACGAAGTTGGTTGCTGTTTTTAAATCAATCAATTTTTGGATAGCTTATGTGTGAATGTCATTGGATACAGGTGTATTGGTGTATTGATGGATGACATCGGCCAGTTGTTTGGCTGAAACAGGTTTGGCGAGGAAGTCGTTCATGCCTGCATCCAGGCAGCGTTGTTTAATGTCGGCAGTTGCTTTGGCTGTAATCGCAATGATCGGTAAAGGGGCCAGATGATCTGATTCAATGCTGCGCCATTGCTGGGTTGCCTCAATGCCGTCGAGGTTAGGCATATACAGATCCATAAATACCAGATTATAGTGGTGCTTATGCATGGCGTAGAGGGCAGTATTGCCATCAGTAGCAATGTCGACATTATGGCCCATGTCAGTAAGGTGGTCATAGAGGATACTGGCATTGACTTCACTGTCTTCAGCAATAAGAATGTGTAAAGGAACTGTATTGTGCTGGGGCAACACCAATGCAGTGCGCGTAGATAGTAATTGGTCAATCGTCCGCGTCAGCTGTTCAAAGGCGATGGGTTTGGTGATGGTTGCCTGCATGTCACGACTGGCGTCAGGCTCTGTGAGTGATATATTTTTTATATAGGTGGCATATAGTATTGGGGCCGTCGACTTCGCTTCTGTGCGAATTCGATTAAGCAGGCTTTGGATGCCACCTGTCTTGAGTGTTTCACAGATGATGATGAGATCGAAATGTTTGTTCTTTTCCTTGCCCCAGAGTATATGGGCGATGAGATTATTATGGCCATGAGCAGAATAGGTTTCCAGGCCTAGACGATTACAGTAATTTTCCAGAATAGCGCGGTTGTTTTCATCGCTTTCATAGATGAGCACTGTTTTATGGTTATAGTTAGGAATTGGCGTTGAAAATTGTAGGGTATCGGGTTTCCAGTTGAAGTGTAAGCTAAGCGTTGGACGGGAATCTGAAGGGTATTGGAGATCGAGATTGCCACCCATCAGTCGTGTGAGCTGAGAGCCGATTCGTAAAGCCAGTGCCTGGTCATATTCGGGTATATCATTAATGTAGATATGTTCGGTGTCGGCTGCCTGGGTAAAACTCATTTCAATGTTTGCATGAATGTTACCATCCGGTAACAAGTCACCGCCCCATGCGTGGATGTAGATGTTATCTGTGACGGCATTGTCGATAACATGGCGCAACAGGTTGGATAGCAATTGACGAAGACGCTGGGCGTCACTGAAAACATATTGAGGAAAGCTATCCTCAATGAAACAGTTGATTTCAAGATTTTTCTCATGCGCCAGCGGGGCCAGGCTATTGACCAGACTATCGATGAGATTACCAGGTTGGAAACTGGTGTGGCTGAATAATATATTGCCCTGTTCGATTTGAGAGAAATCAACGATGTCTTCGATGATTTCCTGCAGAGCGTTGCTGGATTGGCTGAGAGCATGCAGATACTGCTGTTGTTGATCATCGAGATTGGTTTTATTGAGCAGGTCGATCATGCCCACCACTCCACCAATGGGCGTACGAATTTGGTGGGTCATGTTTGAGAGGAATTCAGTCTTTGCCCTGTTTGCATGACGTGCTTCATCGACTTCTGATTGTAAGCGTCTATGCATAGCATACAAATAGATGGGTAAGGCAATGATCAGCAGCAGAAAAGCAATGGCATCAAGTGTTAGCGTGCTCCAGGCGTTTTCTGCAATGATCAGCGTATTGTAGCCGATGAAGGTTATGACACCTGCAGCAACGAGAAATGGTTTACCATAGCGAGTGCCGTAACCAATATAAATCCATAAATAGACCAGGACATAGACACTATTCACACCTCCGGATAAATGCGATGAAAAAGTGGCGCAGCTAATGTCAAAAGCCAGGCAGAGATAGCGTCGTGTAGTCGATGCGGGTACCCAGAATAGACTAACTAGAATAATAAAACTGAAAGAAAAGAAGATGACAGCAAAGTTTCTCAGGGTTTCATAAGAAGCATTGAAATAGTCTGTGCTGATGCCGGACGATATGTATAGATAAGTCAATAGTCCGATGCTGATACGGATTATTGACTGTATGAACTCTGAGTTTTTGAACAGCGGCATATGTTAGCGATGGGCACTCATGCGTTGTTTGTCCTGTTGTATGCGGTGCTGCCGGGGGCCAAGATAGAAGGGTACAATCGTTTCAATGGCTGTAGTTGTCGCCAGGTCGCTGCCCTGTTCGCAGACGCTGTCGACCTGAAGTGACTGGAAGTTGTCAACAGAGAAGGGTTTGCCTGGTACCCATTCCAGGATATGGGCCTGGATTTGTGCAAATATATCAGGCAAGGCGATGACCTTGCACTTCAGGTCAATGGTTTTTGCAGTGTATTCGACCAGTTCTTTAAGTGTGTATTCTTTAGGGCCGCATAGGTTATAACGCTGGCCATAGCTGGATTTGTCTTCCAGAGCATTGACGAAACAGCGGGCAACATCACCCACATACACAGGTGCAAAGCGTGCATAGCCACAGGCAATCGGGAAAATGCCAGGTGTGAGTTTGAGTAAGCTGGCAAAGCGATTAAAGAAACTATCATCTTTACCAAAAATAACTGAAGGGCGGAAGCTGGTTACAGGGATGTTGCCGGCAAATGAATGCATATGGTTTTCGCCTTCACCTTTGGTGCGCAGGTAATTGCTGGGTGCAGCATTGGCGTCAGCATTGAGGGCGCTCATGTGCAGGATACGTTTGACTTTGTTCTGATGGCAGGCATTGATGATTTTTCTAGGCAGCTCGACATGGGCCTGCCTGAATCCATCGCCATTATGACCACGTTCATTGAGTATGCCGACCAGGTTGATGACGGCATCTATATTTTTAAAATGCGTTTCGAGATTACTCTGTTCGTGAATGTCAGTTTCGATGAGTTTAACATTGTTGAGTACAGTTAAATGTTTGCCATAATCCTTGCGACGTGTCAGTACAGTGACCTGTTTGCCCTGTGAACACAGTTGGCTGATGATATGGGTACCGACAAAGCCACTACCGCCCAGTACACAGATATTTTTGATTGTCATTGTTGTTTTGCCCGTCTTTGCAGAATTATTGTTGATTTACATCTTGACAAAAGTTTTTGATTAACACAATCTTGATTTTATGAAAATTCGAGCACCACAGAAAACTATTGTAATGGTTGTGCGCCTACGCTGGCACTCAACAGATAGCCTGTGGCATCGATGTATGAATTAAACTGATTTTAATCGAGATATTTAAAGGCCACAGATTCGTTAGAACTGTGGCCTTTTTTTTGGCCGTTATGACATCTGGCATGATGTCTGAGGGATGCGGAGCAGTTGACGTAGGCAGGAGGGCAAAAGTGTTAGCTACTTGCTGATATTGAACTGGGATTTTCTTGAGGAAGCTGAAGTCGTGGACAGGAAAAATATATTTGCTATCAGTGTTGCATATCTGGGTGTGGTTTTGATCTGGTCGACAACGCCTTTGGCAATTAAATGGAGTGGTGAGGACGTCGGCTTCCTGTTCGGGATCAGTCTGCGAATGATGATTGGTGCGACTCTGGCGTTGCTGCTGACATTTATTATGTTTAAAAAACTGCCCTTACATCGTCAGGCACTGGCGGTATATATGGCCGCAGGGCTGGCTATATTTGGTGCCATGCTGCCTGTTTACTGGGGTGCCCAGTATATTTCTTCCGGCTTAATTTCAGTTATTTTTGGCCTGACACCTATGGTGACAGCCCTGCTGGCTGCTCGTTTACTGAACGAACAAAGTTTGACCGGAATGAAAATAATCGGTGCACTGTGTGGTGTTATTGGTCTTCTGCTTATCTTTTCTGATCAGATCAAGCTGGGTGACTATGCCGCCTGGGGCATAGCTGCGGTACTTTTATCTGTATTGTTGCATTCGGCTAGCTCGGTAATAATTAAGCGTCTGGATGCCCAGTTGCCAGCATTGATTGTTACTACGGGTGGACTGGTATTCTCGTTGCCATTGTTTTTGATTGTCTATAGTGTGTTTGTGGGGGAGTTGCCTGCCCATATGCCACTGCGTGCCCTGGGCTCGATTGTTTATTTAGGGGTGATGGGCTCCGTGGTCGGTTTTGTGAGTTATTACTTTTTGCTGGCGCGTCTGCAGACATCAACGGTGGCTTTGATTACGCTGATTACCCCGGTGACTGCATTATGGGTAGGGTATGCTTTTAATTCAGAAAGTCTGGGTGTTATGGTGGTAATTGGTAGCAGTTTTGTGTTATTCGGCTTAATTGTTCATCAGTGGGGAGGACGCTTATCAGGCTGATTATTATTGGCGTTGTCCTGGTCCTGTTCTGTAGAGGGGGGCAGGCGGCGACCCTTATCGATACTATTCGCTTCGTTGGCAATGAAATAACGCAGCCCTCGGTGATGTTGCGTGAAATGTATATTGCTGTTGGCGATGAAGTGGACCTGAAAAAAATAGAGGCCTCGGCGCAGGCGATTATGGACCTGGGTCTGTTCCGGAATGTGTCCTATTATCTGCAAGAAGATTACCTGGCTGCTGACACCGGTCTTGCGTGGGCAGAGCTGGTGATTGTGGTTGAAGAAAAATATTACTGGCTACTGATCCCGCGCTTGCGTGTCCGGGATAATGAGTGGCGTTATGGTGTGCAGTTGCGCTGGGATAATCTCAGGGGACTGAATCATCGTTTGCGTCTGGAGACTGAGCGAGTAGGAGAGGAAGAAGGCGTGACTGAATATAAGCAGCGTTTCAGTTATACCTATCCCTATGCACTGGGTTCCCAGTTTAGCTTGAAAACGACTTTCACCGATCAGAATAATGTCGAAGCCAATACCAGTGGCGTATTACAGAACCAGCTGGAACGGACGTTTGATTTGAGACTGCACAGGTGGTGGCAACCCGACCGTCGTAAGCAGGGTCGTTATGTCCAGACCAGTGTGGCTATGAAAAGCCGCGAATACGAAGAGTTGGTTAGCCAGCTGATTGTAGACGAAGCGGATGCGGTGATTATCTCGGCCGAGTTTGGTTTCCAAAATGTACATGAGTATCTGTATAACCGCGGTGGTAAGCATTATGGTTACCAGTTAGATATTTCTCACCACAGTCTGGGCAGCAGTTCTGAATTCATCCGTCATCGATTGTTTTATCAAAGCTATTATCGTTTCAAATCACGACCCCTTGATAATCTGAATGTGCGCGGTCTACTGGCTCATGCCACGGACTTGGTGCTGGGTGATTATGCCTACACACTGGATTATAGAAATGGGCTGCGCGGTTATGAACGTGATCGTTATCAGGGCAATACCCTATTGTTGTTGAACACTGAATATTTGATGCCATCAGGGATTTACCCGACCTTACGCTATCTATATTTTATTGATATCGGTAGTACCTATGAGCAGGCTGAGGACATTGCTCATGAGCCGTTGAAGGTAGGGGTGGGTATGGGGATTCGCTGGAAAATACCCGCTTTTGTGAATGTGGATGTCAGGATCGATGTAGGTTATGGCGTGGCTGATCAGGATACTCAGGTGAGCCTGGGGGCCAGTCACCTGTTTTAAACTGAGTTGATCTTATCCGCCGGTATAGGACATGAAGCGAAGCACCTTTTCCGGATTTTCGTTGAATTCATGTTTCAGGGGTTTCAGGTTGATTGCATGACGAATGGACTGTTCCAGTTCTATATCACTGACTCCGGCCCGCAATAGCGGGCGCAATTCAAAATTATGCTCCTGGCCGAGACAGGTGAAGATGGTGCCGTCTACTGACATACGGACGCGGTTACAGGTTTCACAGAAATGCTGTGATAACGGTGTAATAAAACCAATATTGATATTGGTGTCGGCGACGTTCATATAGCGGGCAGGGCCACCACCGGGTACCACACCGGGAATCAGGTCAAATGTCTTGGCCAGTCTGTCCTTGATTTCCTGCAGGTTGATAAAGTGATCAGTGGCTTTACGGCCCATGTCGCCGACCGGCATGGTTTCAATAAAGCGTAGTGTGAAGCCATGTTCAATGCAGAAATTAACCATGGATTCAACTTCATCTTCATTGATGTCCTTCATCAGGACCATATTTACTTTGATGGGGTCGAGTCCTGCTTGTTTGGCTGCCATCAGGCCATCGAGGACTTTTTCCAGTTTGCCCCCGGTGAGTTGTTTAAATTTTTTGGTATCGAGACTGTCCAGGCTGACATTGATACGGCTGATGCCTGCGGCTTTCAGTTCACTGGCATGTTTGCTCATACGGGTACAATTGGTGCTCAGTGATAGATCGTCCAGTCCGGGCAAGGCAGATAGTTGTGCTGCCAGTGTTGGTAAGTCTTTGCGTACCAGCGGTTCACCGCCGGTAAGGCGAACTCGGCGTGTGCCCAGCCGGGTAAATGCAGCAATGACCCGCTCAATTTCATCAAAGCTCAGCCATTCTTCTGGTTCATGGAAGTCACGGAAGTGTTTGGGCATGCAATAGCTACAACGCAGGTCACATCGGTCGGTTACCGATACCCTGACATATTCAATACTGCGGCCAAACTGATCAATAAGCTGAGTCATAGCGGAGATTATACGGAAAAGATTGAAAAAATAACCTGATTAAATCAATTAATAACCGCATAGGTATAGGCGGGGGTTGAAATATGTGCTTTAATTTTTTCTTTAAATTGACCTAGGTCAAAAATCCTTAGTAAACAGTCACTTATGAATAATGCCTGGCATGGAGGCGGGGCATTGTCTGTCAGTTTTGCGTAAATTTTTGATTTGTAAGATATTTTAGTATTTAAGAAATTTATGATTAGCTTAACAATCATGATTAGTCACCAGTGTGGGGTGTCCCTATAATCGCCGGTCCCCCAGTAGATAGGCAGGGTCTTTACTAATGACGAACAAAGTATTACACGATGCGATTACGCAGCCGGAAGGTCGGATCGAAGTCAAAAACACCACATGTTATATGTGTGCATGCCGTTGCGGCATCCGCGTGACCCTTCGTGACAATGAAGTGCGTTACATTCAGGGTAACCCTGAACATCCCCTAAACAAAGGCGTAATTTGTGCCAAGGGTGCTTCTGGCATCATGAAGCAGTATTCACCTGCACGCCTGACCAAGCCGCTGCTGCGTAAACCTGGCAGTATGCGTGGTGATGCTGAATTTGAAGAAATTTCCTGGGACAAGGCTTTTGACCTGATGGAAGAGCGTATGGCACATCTGCGTTCTACCGATCCGAAGAAGTTTGCGCTGTTTACTGGCCGTGACCAGATGCAGGCGCTCACCGGTCTGTTCGCCAAGCAGTACGGTACACCGAATTATGCTGCCCACGGTGGTTTCTGTTCAGTGAATATGGCTGCCGGCATGATTTACACCATCGGTGGCTCCTTCTGGGAATTTGGCGGTCCAGATCTGGAGCGTTCCAAGCTGTTTATTATGATTGGTACGGCGGAAGATCATCATTCCAATCCCATGAAGATTGCTCTGTCTGAGTTTAAGCGCAATGGTGGACGTTTCATCTCGATCAACCCTGTGCGTACTGGTTATTCCGCCATTGCTGATGAGTGGGTGCCTATCAAGCCGGGTACTGACGGTGCATTGATCCTGGCCATAATTCACGAGCTGATCAAAACCGGTCTCTATGACCGTGAGTTCCTGCAGGATTACTCCAATGCTGGTCAGCTGGTTAATCTCGATAAAGATTCTGATGTCTTCGGTATGTTCGCGCGTATGGATATCACCGATCCAGAAGAAGGTTGTTTTGATCATCAGAACCAGTTGTGGTGGGATCGTCACACTAACCGTCCAGTACGTACCCATACTGAGGGTGCTGATCCGTTCCTGTTGGGTGAGTACGAGCTGGAAGACGGCACACCTGTTAAGCCTGCCTTCCAGTTGTTGAAAGAACAGGTAGAGGAATACACCCCTGAGTGGGCGGCTTCCGTAACCGGTATCCCGGCCGAAACCATCCGTCGTCTTGCACACGAAATGGGTATCACTGCACGTGATGAAAAGATCGAACTGCCGATTGCCTGGACTGATACCTGGGGTCGTGAGCACCAGTCAGTCGTGGGTAATCCAGTTGCATTCCACTCCATGCGAGGTACTGCGGCTCATTCGAATGGTTTCCAGACGATTCGTGCGATGGCAATTTTGATGTCAATTCTGGGTACCATTGATCGTCCTGGTGGTTTCCGTCATAAGGCGCCATTTCCACGTCCGATTCCACCCTGTCCCAAGACACCCAACGGCCCCGATGGCGTAAAACCTGATACACCTTTAGGTGGCATGCCGCTAGGCTGGCCTGCGGATCCTAATGACCTGTTCGTTGATGAAAAAGGTGAGCCTGTTCGTATCGACAAAGGCTTCTCCTGGGAATTCCCGCTATCAGCTCATGGCCTAATGCACAATGCCATCACTAATGCCTGGCGTGGTGACCCCTATCCCATCGATACATTGATGATTTTCATGGCCAATATGGCCTGGAACTCGGCGATGAATACGTCCGAAGTTCGCAACATGCTGAACGATAAGGATGAGAATGGTGAATACAAGATTCCATTCCTGATTGTAGCCGATGCCTTTCAGTCAGAAATGGTTGCATATGCAGATCTGGTGTTGCCTGATACGACTTATCTGGAACGCCATGACGTTATGTCTATGCTGGATCGTCCAATTTCAGAATTCGATGGTCCGGTAGACTCGGTGCGTATCCCAGTGGTGCCGCCTAAAGGTGACTGTAAGCCGTTCCAGGAAGTACTGATTGAAATGGGTAGTCGTCTGAAACTGCCTGCATTCACCACGGCAGACGGTGCACGTAAATACCGTGATTACCCTGAATTTATTACCAACTTTGAAACCGAGCCAGGTTCGGGTATCGGTTTCCTCGCCGGCTGGCGTGGTAAGGGTGGTGAGAAGTTCATGAAAGGTGAACCGAACCCGAATCAGTGGGAAATGTACGAAAAGAATAATTGTGTCTATCAGTATCATTTGCCCAAGTCGTACCAGTATATGCGTAACTGGAACCAGGGTTATCTGACCTGGGCACAGGATCATCGTCTAACCCGTTATGACGAGCCGATCAATATTCACATTTATTCTGAAGTGTTGCAGAAATTCCGTCTCGCAGCCGAGGGTAAACGTCCGGGCAAGCAGCCGCCCGAGCATTTACGTAAGCGTATTATTGAACACTTTAATCCGCTGCCATTTTACTCTGAGCCATTAGAGTCACAGTTGACGGATAAACATAAGTATCCGTTGAATGCGATCACCCAGCGCCCAATGGCGATGTATCATTCCTGGGATTCGCAGAATGCCTGGTTGCGTCAGATTCATGCACATAACTATCTGCATGTTCATCCATCACTGGGTGAGAAGCATGGCTTTGGTGATGGCGATTGGATTTATGTTGAGTCAATGCATGGCAAAGTTCGTTGCATGGCGCGTTTCTCTGAAGCGGTTGAGCCAGGCACGGTATGGACCTGGAATGCGATTGGTAAGGCTAAAGGTGCCTGGAACCTGGGTGAAAAAGCGAATGAGTCTGAAAAAGGCTTCCTGCTGAATCACCTGATTTCAGAAGAACTGCCAACCAATGAGTGTGGTGAGCACATCTCTAACTCTGATCCGATTACTGGTCAGGCCGGCTGGTATGACGTGCGTGTACGCGTATATAAAGCCGAAGACGATGCTGATCACACCTTGCCACAATTTGACATGATGAACACCTTACCGGGCATGGAAAAACGCCGTAAATGGCAGGGCTTTTTTGCCGGTATGTTCACCCAGAAAAAAAATGGGGGGGCTAAATAATGACTCAGCTAGCTCTGATTATTGACCTGAATGTATGTGTGGGTTGTAGTGCCTGCGTCACCAGCTGTAAAGAGTGGAACACTTCAGGACCAGCGGGTTTTATGTCGGACGATAATCCTTATGACAAGGATCCAACCGGTACTTTCTTTAACCGTGTACAGACCTATGAAGTAGGTACATTCCCAAATACGGAAACCGTTCACTTCCCGAAATCCTGTCTGCATTGTGAAGAGCCGCCTTGTGTGCCTGTGTGCCCAACCGGTGCCAGCTACAAGCGTGAAGAAGACGGTATTGTGCTGGTCGATTACGACAAGTGTATTGGCTGTAAATACTGTACCTGGGCTTGCCCATACGGTGCTCGAGAAATCGATGAGCATCAGAAAGTCATGAAGAAGTGTACTTTGTGTGTGGATCGTATTTACGATGAGTCACTGCCAGAAGCCGAGCGTAAGCCAGCCTGTGTGATGTCATGCCCAACCAATGCACGTCTGTTTGGTGATGTATCTGATCCTGATTCTCACGTTTCACAGCTGATTCGTGAAGAAGGTGGTTACCAGCTGATGCCAGAATGGGGTACCAAGCCATCGAATCATTATCTACCGCGTCGTAAGACTCGCGTTAAGATTCACGAAGACGAACTGGTTCGTGTCGATAATCCGCTCACCAAAGAGCAGAAAGAACATCACGCACCGATTGAGGGTATCACCCTGGACGACAGCTCGTTCATTTAATGGTCTGGTTATGCCATTCCCCTGATTGGTCAAGGGAATGGCAAATCACAAAAACAGTTTTGATAAATAACGCGTAAGTTATTTTTTGCTAATTTAGGAGAGAACGATGCATCCCGCATTCTCTGTCATATTTTTAACCACTCTGATCGGCACTGGTCAGGGCTTTTTCCTGGCGCTGTTTTCAGGTCAGGCATACACCGAGTTGAACCTGCTACCCAGTATGGCGGACACTCATTTTTTTGGGATTGGCGCTATCATTGTACTGCTGTTGTTGATCGCAGGTTTGGTGTCATCTGTTTTTCATTTAGGTCGCCCTGAGCGTGCCTGGCGTGCAGCCAGCATGTGGCGCACATCGTGGTTGTCGCGTGAAGTGATTGCGCTGCCAACCATGATGATTGTGACTTTTATTTATGGCGCCATGCATTTGCTGGGTCTAGACGGTGTTCTGTATAGCACTGATATCAACGAGTTGACCTATAGTTTGCTAGTGGGTGCTATAGGTGTGGTTGCTGCATTTGCGCTATTTCTGTGTACCGCGATGATTTATGCCTGTATTAAATTTCTTCAGGAGTGGTCGAGCCCATTAACTGTCATTAACTATTTCCTGTTGGGTACTGCTTCAGGCTTTACTCTGGCAACGGCTTATACCAGCATGTACAACGCACCAGAGATGCTGAAGTTCTATGGTGTGTGGGCCATTATCCTGACTGTCGCTGCATTCATTACGCGTTCGGCTTCGCTCATTCGTAATTCACGTATCAAGTTTAAGTCTAATGTACAGACGGCAATTGGTATTCGTCATAACAAGATCGAGCAAAAATCACAGGGTGCCATGGGTGGTTCATTTAATACTCGTGAATATTTTCACGGTAAAACCGCAATGTTCCTGAAATCAGTTAAATGGATTTTCATGATGCTGGTATTCCCGCTGCCGGTTATTTTGTTGTCTTCTGGGCTGAGTGGTGATACAGAAGTTCTGGTTGCGGCCTTTTTGATTCAGTATGCTGGGTTGATTGCTGAGCGCTGGTTTTTCTTTGCCCAGGCCAACCATCCACAGAATATTTATTACCAGACAGTTTAAAGAATGTAGCATTTAGCTGTCTTTAAATTAAAAACGGCACCCTTAGGGTGCCGTTTATCTTTGGGCTGGATATTCAGTTTCAATCCTCTAAATCTAGCTCCTCGGCGATGCCGTCAGGTTGTACATCTTTGACTTTTATTGTTCTGTTACCTATGGCCAGAGCGCTAAAGAAGCTGCTGGTGTCACTGGGTAGGTCATTGATTTCGTAACTGGTACTGCTATTTACTGTGTAGGTGATGCCTAACAGAGTTACAGAAGCGCCACTGCTGAAGTTTTCTACAGGGGCTTCCAGGCGAGTGTATTCACCGGAATCTTTACGCTTAATTTGTGTGGCCATCAGTTGACCAGCATCGTTTAAGTAAGCATCGATTTCAACAAAATCGGTGTTTAGAATCAATTCGCCTAGATTAAAGCTGTCATCTCCAAGAGAATCAGAAGAGCTGTCGTCAATAAACTGAGTGCTGTTATCAGTTGTGACAGACAGATTTTGTGATCCGTTGAGGTTCAAGGTGATTATGCCATTTTTATTATCGCTGGCTGCTACATCAATTATCTGGGCGTGGATTTCAATGTCACCGTGTTCGGTTTCGATTTCTTCGGCAATCAAAATACTGTTCTGCATATGGCCTTCTGCTTTCACTTCCATATCCGCCATCAGATTGTTTTCCAGACTGGCAGGCTTGAATTCAGTAGAGTCAGAGACTTCAAATGCAACGCCATTGATCAGGAATCCGCCATTGCCATCATCAGTCAGTATGCCTCGGATACTGACTTCAGTGTCATTATCATCGAGTAGATCGTGGTCATCTAATTCGATTTTGGTCACTAACAGGCTGCCACTTTGATCGACGAGTTTGATCTCAACAAACTCACCCACAGGATCAGTCGGAATATCGAGTATTGCCGATCCAACGATGGAGTATGGCCCAGCCACTGCGTCATTCTGTAGTCGAAGTGTGACGTTATTGCCATCATAAGCGGTAACTGTTCCCTTGAGTTCAAATTCAGTATCCAGGTCATTTTGTTTTTCAATACGGCTGGCGACAATCTGGTTGCCATCAAAATAGCCACTGATTTCAAGTTTCTGGCCTTCCATAAGACCACTAAAACTGGCGCCGTCATCG
>JBFFSQ010000029.1:0-20591 GCA_041572275.1 Gammaproteobacteria bacterium | reverse complement strand
CCTGCGGCGCTGTAGAGCAGTACGATGGTTGCGCTGATCAGTACACCCGAACTTGGCTCCCACTCCAGAAGTACGCTGGTGGCCTTGCTGCCGGCTTTCAACTGTGCCGCCGCATAAAGCGTAAGAAACAAAACGGTGAGCAAACCAATCAGCCGGCGTAGTACATGGTTATCATGCCCGTGCCAATGTGCCAGCAGCCCGCCATAGGAGTGAACCCTGGTTGAGCGGGATGCGGCATGCAGCGGTCTGAGGGTAAGCAGTGAGACCATCAGGTCTCCTGCTATCCACCCCACCATTAACCAGATAGAGGAAAGACCTGTAGCATAGGTCATCCCGATCATGCCGATAAACATGAAACCACTATTGTTGGTTGCTACAGCTGAGAGACCGGTGAGCCATGCCGGGGTTGTTTTGCCTGCAACCAGGTAGTCCTCGGTGCTTTTCTTGCTTCTTGCTACCGAGGCGAGTCCAATAGTCAGAAACAGGAGTAATGAGAGGAGGAAGCTGGTTTCAATCATGTGATCAATCCTATTGTGATTGTTCGTTAAATATCGTTTGTGAACGCATTACAATGAGTAAAATCGATCAATATCAGAAGTTGTTCTTCATGATTAGCTGTGTCCTCGATCATTTTTTGTTTTTATCCCTCAAGGCAATAAGTAACGTGTTTAGCATCAGCACGGATGATCTCTGCGGTTTCATCAACCACAACGCCATCGTTATCCTGGTCGGTATCGAAAACTATTACCTTGCTTTATGTAATTGCGTATTCCGGTGATGGTGCAAGTAGAGAACGATCGGAAAAAACAGAGATGACATTTTCTCGAATCTTAAGAATGCCAAGACTCACTGGTGTATTACCAGGCACCGGAATGGGCGCCTGATAGGGAATGTCCTCTCGCACCACAGAGACGTTATGTCGATACCATTCTCTATCTCGCTTGATGCTCAGGTACGAGGTATCCATTCGGGGGCTCTAAATACTATTTTTTGGGGTATATGTATTTTCAAGCAGTTCATCGAGGTGACCGGAGTTACGCAGATTGGCAAGGCTCTTGTCACTTTGTGCCTCATCCAGATAGGTCGAAGAGAGTTCAACTGCATGCTTTAAATCTTCCAATGCAGCATCCAGCTGTTCTAGCGTGGCGTTGGCACAGGCGTGTTGATAGTGGGCATAGGCATACTCCGGATTGAGTACCAGTGCCTTGTCGCAGAGGTTGAGCGCCCACTCTGGTTCATCAAGTTCCAGAACTGCATCGGCCTTGTAGGTGAGAGCCTCGATGTCCTCGCTATTCAGTTCGAGGATCTGATCATAGACATCAATCCTGGCCTGCGGTGTTGCTTCCAGGCCGGCTCGCATCCACAGGGAGTGAATGGAGTTGGTACGAGATATTTCTTCCTGAGCGGAAATAATGCGCTCGGTGCGGTCTTTTAGTTTCAACTCCAGGTTATAGAGGCGCTTCTCGTACTCATCGGATATCGTTGCTACCTTTTTATCCATCACCACGTTAAGCTTGTTGCGTATGTCTCGCATTGAACTCCAGCCGACCAGTGCAAAGATCGAGGCGGCGGCGGCAATCATATAGAAGATGTTATTAATAGTACTGGTGGTGTAGCCAATGGCCCGATCGGCGTTATCAAGCTGGGCACGGGAGTACTTTTCAGTGAACTCGGCTCGCTGCGCTTGCAGCTCAGTACGTAGTGATTTGATTTCATCAAGAATGTAGCGCTCGACGAAGGGGTTATAGAGCGGTGCCTGCAGTTCATTAACGGCTTGTGTAGCCTCTTTATCAAGATTCTCTGCAGCCATTACAGGCAGCGCAAGGAAAGTCAGTAGTAGGGATATCAAGCGGCACATATTGCATCACCGTAGTTATATGGTTCGACCAGTCGCTTGTGCAGACTGGTTACGGCATTATTGTAGTCAGCTTCGTCAATGATGAATTGCATATCCACCTGTCGCATCGACTGGTGCATGGCCAGAATACTGATGCCATTGTCTGCGAGTGCCGAGACGGCTTTGGCGAGTATTCCGGGGACTTGCATATCACTACCGATGGCTGAGACCATGGAAACCTTACGGTGCTCAACTTCACTGTCAGGCAACTGCTCTTTTATCGTTTTGATGATGCGTTTGACTGTTTTCAGATTACAACCAAGATAGTGGGTCACTGTGTTGGCATTAATATCCTTGGTAACCACAGTGGCACGGAAACGTTGGAAGAGATTTAACAGTGTCTTCTCATATTCATCCAGTTTACCCACCATATCCTGATCGAAAAGTTCGATCGCATACAGGTGGCGTCTGCCGGCGATGATCTCAACGCAGGGGGTGGCACTGACATAGTCACCGGTAATCAGGGTTCCGCTGTGCTCGGGCTCAAAGGTGTTCTTCACTCGTAGCGGGATTGCATTTTGTCGCAGCCCCTTGGCAGCGCGGGGGTGGATGGCCTCCATTCCCAGGTTGGCTAACTGATCGGCTACATCGTAGTTGGTACGGCCAATGGGTACGATCTGTCCCTCACCGACAATACCCGGATCAGCACTGCTGAGGTGGTACTCTTTATGGATAATTGCCTCGCTTGATTTGGTGATCACAGCAATTCGGCTGAAGGTCATCTCGCTATAGCCACGATCAAATGTGGCCATCAAGCCTTCTTCGCAATGAGCGTAACCTGTAACAATAGGTAGCTCATTTGAGAGGTCTATATCGGCAAAGGTCTGTATTATCACCTGATCCAGTGGCATCGTGGTGCTTGCCTTCCAGCCGGAGAGATCGACAAAACGGGCATTAATTCCGTCGCGTTGCAGTTGTTGTACAGTATTCCAGGCACTGTGTGCCTCGCCGATACTGGCAAGCATTTCTCTTACCGTCAGCAGGTGATCATTGAGTTCGAAATGACCATGCTCACAAAGATTACGCAGGTTATCGAGTACCTGCTCTGCCTCGTCCAGGCGGTGATCGATAAAGGTGTTGGCGGCCTCCAGCAGATCATTTTCTGCCAATAGTTGTTTGTTGAGCGCATGCAGCTGTTCACGTAAAGAAATAATTGCACTGCGCCATGCCTCTTCATCTTCAGCATCGGTGAACAGCGCATAGATACCAGGCTGATCAGTTTTTTTATGTTCTAGCAACAGGTTGGTGATGCCGGCATAAGCGGAAACAACAAAGATACGATGATAGTAATTATCACTGTTGCGACTACCGACAAAAATGTTGTCGCGTACAGCCTGATAGTTGCTCATTGAGGTTCCACCAATCTTTTCGACGGTATGGTTCATTGTTTGTTCTCCTGGTGTTGAGCACAGATAAACGATAGCTCTATAGAAGGGGCGGTAGTGATGCGATTAGCGGCTACTTTTACATCGCGGTTCCTGCACAGGCCATAGTCATTATTCATACGCTCAAGTTGCAGGCGCAGCTGGGTCAGATCATTCAGTGCGCATCCCGGCAAAGTGCTATCGACACTGAGGTTTGTCAGGGTGTCAAAGCGGGTCGTTTTATCGTTCAATTGCTCGCTACGGCGGCTATCAACTTCGCTACCCGTTTCAAGAATATGCATCCGTTCACTGATACTCTTTCTGCTGTTATTCATTGCTATAAGTGTTAATACTGGATTGTTGCAGGCGAGCTATTTACTGTTACGTACCACGGCCCATTCAGCTGTTTTGGGGTGTGGAGAATAGGCGCCATCTTCGTCATGCATCTCGCTACCGGTAACCGGTGGATTAAAGGCGCATATAAGACGCATGTCATCACTACCGCCACGCAACAGGTGTTCGTCATTGTCATTTAGCAGGTAGAGGGTGCCGTCCTTGATGGGGTGCACCTCACCGGTTTTCAGATCCTCGATCTCGCCATCACCGGCGACACAATAGACAGCCTCGATATGGTGCTTGTACCAGATGTGGGTCTCGGTACCTGCCTTGATGATGGTTTCGTGAAAGGAGAAACCGGCCGCATCGTCATTGAGAACAAAACGGCGACTCACCCAGTTGCCATTCTCAGCATGCACCTCACGTTCTGTCCCTATAATTTCTTCGAGCGTGCGTACAATCATGCAGCAGTATCTCCCTTTTTGGCCGCTTCTTTTTGTACCAGCAGGTCACCGATTGCTTTGTCGATGATGGTGATGCCTTTACGTAAAGTCTCCTCTTCAATAACCAGTGAAGGAAGAAACTTCACTACGTTGTCATCGACGCCAGCCAGTTCGATCACCAGGTTATTGGTAAAGGCCTCGGTGGATATTTCACTGGCAAAGCCGGGTCGATCAATATCAAGGCCCCACACCATGCCTCGTCCGCGGAGTTCGATATCGATTTGTCCCTTGTACTTCTCTACGATCTTAGCGAGCTCTTCCTCCATGATTGCGCCCTTATATTTGATCGATTCGGAGAAATCATCGTTATCCCAATAACTTAGGGCCTGAGTGGCTGCAACAAAGGCGAGGTTGTTACCACGGAAGGTTCCAGTGTGTTCACCCGGTTGCCATTGGTCCAGCTCCGGGCGCATCAACAGGATTGCCATTGGTAAACCACCGCCAATTGACTTGGAGAAGGTGATCATGTCGGGTTTGATGCCAGCCTCCTCGAAGCTAAAGAAGGTCCCGGTACGTCCGTTGCCCATTTGTATGTCATCAATGATAAGCAGGATGTCGAGGTCACGACATAGCTGTTCCAGGTCACGTAGCCACTGGGCAGAGGCCACGTTAATACCCCCTTCTCCCTGTACCGTCTCGACGATAATTGCCGCAGGCAAGTCGACACCGCTGGAACCGTCCTCCAGGAATTTGCGCAAATAATCAATAGTGTTCACGTCGCTGCCGAGGTAACCATCAAAGGGTACCGAGTCAGCATTATTGCGAGCACCGTAAGATTCATCACGGTAGAAGTCGTTACCGGTCACTGCCAATGCTCCCATGGTCAGGCCGTGGTAGCCGTTAGTAAAGGCAATAATATTAGAGCGGCGTTTGACCATGCGTGCCAGCTTCAAGGCGGTCTCTACCGAATTGGTACCGGTAGGGCCGGTAAACTGCACCTTGTAGTCCAGATTGCGTGGTGCCAGAATGGTGTCACGAAACTTCTGCAAAAAGTTTTTCTTCGCCACGGTCGCTTTATCGAGGGCATGGACGATACCGTCACGCTGCAGGTACTCGATCAGCGCTTCGCTAATTAACGGGTTGTTGTGGCCGTAGTTAAGGGTTCCGGCACCGGCAAAGAAGTCGATGTACTCATTGCCTTGCTCATCATAGAGGAACGCTCCCCTGGCGGTGTCAAATACGGCCGGGAATGCACGAACGTAGCCGCGAACCTCGGATTCCATCTCTTCAAAAATGCGCACTATTTATACTCCAAAATTTGTATATTCTGTGTGTTGAGCGGTACCCGTAACAGGATCTCGCTTTCGTGGTTGTCACCGGGACCGAAGGCAGTGGCTTCAAGGAAGATCTCCTCTTGCATCGTGGTGCCCTGTGCAATGGCCAGATGTTCGAATAGTCCACGTGATGCAGAATTGCTAGGATTGACCGTTGCTTCTACCTGCTTTAGCTCACCGTGTTGATAGCGCTGCAAAAGCGTCTCGAGCATGCGCCAGGCAATCCGCTGTCCACGTAACGCCTGATTGACCACCACTTGCCAGACGAACAGGGTCTGCGGGCATTGTGGTATCTGATAGGCAGAGAGAAAGCCGACGACCTTGTCACGTGACTCAGCAACGACACAACTGTCGCTGAAATGGTTGCTCATCAGGTAGTAGCTGTAGACCGAATTTAGATCGAGGGGAGGACTATTGGCAATTAACTGGTGGATTTTGTAGCCGTCATTGGCCTGGGGTTTCCGTATTTGGATCTCGTCTTGTGTGGCAGGCATTGGTCTCTAGTTGCTTAATTTTGCTTAGTGCACGAAACTTTAGCACAATAACAATTTAGAGACAAATGTGGTTGCAACAGCAAAAAAATGGCATTTTAATGCTCTAGATATGATTGTGATGCTGGTTAACAGCGAAAATAATAGGGTTTCTTTGATGGAAATATATGATCAGGTACTAGTTTCGCTGCGCCGAATTATCCGCGCAATTGATTTGCACTCTAAGAAACTTGAGCGTGAGTCTGGGCTAACTGGCCCACAACTATTAGTAATGCAGCTGATTGCCATTCATGGTGAGATAACCTCAGGTGTCATCGCCAGGGAAGTGAGTCTAAGTCAGGCAACGGTCACTTCAATCCTCGATAGGTTGGAGTATAAGGGGTTATTAAGACGTGAACGCAGTACAACAGACAAGCGCAAGGTGATGGTCACCCTAACAGAAGAAGGTGGCAAGTCAGTGGAGAATGCCCCTACTTTAATGCAGGAGTCCTTTATCCGTGCATTCAATAAACTGGAAGACTGGGAACAAACGTTGATTCTCTCATCGCTGCAGCGCGTAGCTGACATGATGAATGCTACCGACCTTGATGCAGCACCGCTTCTAGATAGCAGCGATGAAAGAGTAGCCATAAAAGATTGATGACAATTAGACTTGAGTAATCATCAATCTAGAATAGAGGATCGGATCAATAGTGCTTCACATGTAGACTCAGAAAGACCTGAAGTCATACGAATCGTAGAGGTAGCTGTGTCAATGTATATCAATATGAACTTGCTAGTATTCTCGTGTGCCCGCTTAAAAGCAGCTCTATATTGTGTCAGTTTTTGCCTATTGCTTTGACTTGATCATGACACTAAATAATGTCTCCACACAAAGCGATATATATACGTAATATGTGATAAAAAATATAATTTTAAAGGTCATATGAATATCAATCATGGTTTTTTTTGTTGAGGATGATAATTGTAGAAATATTTGATGGATATTGAGGGCCGTTATTCTCATTTGGCCAAACTGATATTGGTAAGAGTAAGAATTATTAGTTCCACTTGGCCATAATAAGCTATTCGAAACATGATTCGTGTGAATCAGTTAACCTCACATTAAGGTCATGGGTTGTTGAAGTGTTGTCCAACAAATATAAAGCGTAATAGAAGATTTTGTAAAATTCTTTTTGTGCTTATCAGTTAAAAAAGTGTTTTATACAGAATTTAAGATATGAGATGTTAGGCCTGGATGAGCTTGTGTTCTAAGTGTCTAAACTATATTCCAGGGATAATAGCGGGAAAAAAGATATGAGTTTTAATAAGGGTTTAAAAGATGATTAAAGTTAGTATTATTGTTCCTGTATATAACATAAAAGAAAAATTATTTAAAAAATGCATTGAGTCTTTAGTTAGTCAAACGTTAGAAGATGTAGAGATAATTTTAGTAGATGATGCTTCTACAGATGAAGAAACTATTAAGTTACTAGATGAATATAAAAACAGATTTGAAAATAAAATTGTTTTAATTACCCATGACTCAAATAAAAGGCAAGGTGGTGCAAGAAACAGTGGATTAAGAGTTGCTAAAGGGGAATTTGTAGGTTTTGTTGATGCAGATGACTATATAGATAAAGATATGTATAAACTGCTTTATGATAAAGCTGTAGAAGATGGTGCTGATGTTGTTGATTGTAATTATACAGAAGTAAATCAAAATGGAGATTTTATTAAAAATGTAATAAGTACAAAAGATGTGAATTCTGCCGAGGAATATTTGATATATCCTGGTTCTATATGGTCAAAGTTATATTCAAAAAAACTAATTATAGATAATGAATTGTTTTTTCCGGAAAATATGTTTTATGAGGATAATGCTGTTTCTGGAATACATTTCCTATATGCAAATAAAATATCTAAAGTTAATCGTAATCTATATTATTATGTTAGACATGCTAGTTCAGTGGTGGCAAACCAAAAGATTACAATTGATGATAAAATAAATGCGGGCGAGTTATATATTAGCAACATGATACAACGAGGATTTTTTGAAAAGTATAAAGAAATTATTCTAGCTAGATATTTTAGAATTTATTTTTTAAATACGTATAAGTTTTTAATGAGGTATAGAGAAGATTATTCTGCTGTTTTGAAGAAGCAAATAAATAATTTAGATAAATATGGGGTAAATTTTAATCATGTTTTGATACAGAATCAGCTTCGTAAAAAACATAAGTATCAGTTAAATTTGTTATTTAAATCACCAAAAATATTTAAATTATATACAGATATTAAATATTGGAAAATTCAAAAAATATTAGAGATGGTTAATTTCATCTTTGTTCGTCATTAATGAATCAGCAGTAGTCGCAGATATAGATGTGCGGCTGTTGTGTTCTTGTTCTGTAATCAGATCTTACAATCCGCTAAAATGAATTTAGTGTTTCGTTAGGGCGCTTATTTTTGTCTCTGGTTTATTCGATTCAAGGTGATGTAGAGAAGTGGAAGAATTGCTCGATCTTTGTGTTCAGGTGTATTGTCCCACTTAGACTGAGAATACAGAAATCGTCGTTTTTTATAGGACATACTTTTCTCCTGCATCTATCCGTTATTCTTTTGTCAGCGCTACTGCTTGCTAAAGTCGCTGTGGGTGCTGGGAGCGTCAGCATCATTGGTGAGCTTGGGGCAATACTGCCGACTGGGATTGCGGAATAAAGGGATCAGAATTCTTTTGTCCATATAGCTTGTTACTTCTCTTGATTATGTCGAAACATTTTTTATAAGAACTTAATTGATTATGATATACATCAATATAAGGATGGAACCTGTTACATGTGTCAATCGTTTAATAATTGTAAAGACCTTGTAAATGATAATCATCATTAGGAGGTGTAACATGAAACGCCGATTATTTACTCAGTTTTTGGCACTGTTGCTAGCAGGTGGGGGTTTTATTGTTTCAGGTCCCGTACTGGCACAGGATCAGACTAGAGATAGACTACAAATCAAGGATCAGTTGCAGGAAGACGCTGATCAGGATCGAGATCGTATCCGTGATCGAGATTATATTCAGGACGTAGATGATGCGATTAAGGATCGTGACCGGGTGCGCGATCAACTGGATGATCCGGTTCAGGATCGTGACAGGATTCATCAATAAAGTGTAAGCAACCAGGAGCAGATTTGAAGGATGTCTGAGCCTGCTCCGGGAAGCTTTAATCATAATAAAGACGAGGTCTTATATTTCGTCTCCATTTTAATTCATGCGAACTTAGCGACTGTTTGTACTTTGTAACAGTCATTCGACATGGCATTTTACTAATTATATTCACACTCTGTGTTTAGTCTATAAACCTATTTTTCGAGTAATGAAATCGGCTGCGACTGAGAACAATTCGTGTTAATGTTTGTTGTGTGTGGTCTTGGTTCGACCTGTTCCGTTCATAGTAAATATTGGCGATGGATTGTGCACAGGTAGAACAAACAAACTGAAGAATTAATCATCCTTTGTAGTCAGTTGTATTACACTTATGTTGTTAATACAGAAATAGTCGTGTTTTTATGGAAACACATACTTTTTTCCTGCATCTATTAATTATTCTTCTGTCAGCACGTTTATTAGCTGAAGTAGCTGTACGCCTGGGAGCACCAGCCGTCATTGGTGAATTGGCTGCTGGCATTATTCTTGGCCCCAGTCTTCTGGGCTATCTTGAGCCTAATGAAGTCATTCGCTTGCTGGCTGAGATCGGCATCATCTTGCTATTGTTCTCTGTTGGGCTGGAGACCGATGTAAGGCGTCTGGTCAATGCTGGACGCCAATCAACGGTGGTCGCTCTTTTTGGTTTCTTTGCACCTTTAATTCTAGGCTTTGTTGTTGCATATTACTTTTTTGATCTGTCACTAATAGTGTCGTTGTTCATTGGCGGAACTCTCACTGCAACCAGCATTGGTATCACTATCAGGGTGCTAGCAGATCTGAACCGCCACAAGGAGACAGAAGGGCAAATTGTGCTGGGTGCTGCCGTACTGGATGATGTACTAGGCGTCGTTCTGTTGGCATTGTTATATGAGTTCTCAACAGGAGGAGGCATCAATTTTATTAATGCCAGTCGAGTATTAATTTTTGTATCGGTATTTTTCCTTCTTGCTCCTGTTGCGGCAAAATTAATATCGGTGGTGATCAAGAAAGCCGATGAAATTAATTATGTACCCGGTTTGATCCCAACGACAATTGTCTCGTTAGTACTGTTCTTTGCCTGGCTTGCCCATGCTGTGGGTGCTCCAGAATTGCTCGGTGGCTTTGCAGCTGGTTTAGCGTTATCCAGACGATTCTTTTTGCCGTTTGGTATTGCGTTGAATATGGATCCAATCTTTGCCAAACGGATTGAGATTCGTATGCTACCTATTATTCAATTGTTTACACCCATCTTTTTTGTCATGGTTGGTTTATCTCTTAATCTGCGTGATATTGATTGGTCTTCACCATTTATATGGACTTTTTCATCAATATTTTTTGTTATAGCCGTGATGGGTAAATTTGTTGGTACTTTACTGATCAAGCAAAGCTGGCCAATGCGGATTATTATAGGTATGGCAATGGTGCCGCGTGGTGAAGTGGGACTGATATTTGCTGAGCTGGGCTATATTGGCGGTATCTTTAATAATGAAGTACATGCCGCCATGGTGATTGTGATCGCTTTAACAACCTTAGTGACGCCATTTTCTATCAAAGCCTATTACTGTCGAGTCATGCATAAAGTAGATAAATACAACCGTTAAAATCTGTGTCTCACGAAGCATGTTCAGGATGTATTTTGCATTGTGTGTTGTAGGCTTAGCGAGTATAAAACATTATGTAGAAGGCTATTACAATTTGTGCTTTTATGATGCAGAATGCTGCTGTCAAAGGCAAAAGTATTGTAGTCTGGTTGCTGTGTTTAAATGGTTGATGATGAGATTATATGCTTGTCAAAAAAAGGCTATTGAATTGGTTGGCTCATGTTAAGTAATGAATTTATTGACCTGTTGAAAGCTATTATGCGACAACCAAGTGTGGTTGGTGCGGAGCATTCATTTTTTAGGGTGTTGCAGCGTGAGCTGGAAGAGCGTGGCGCGAATGTGACATGGTATGAGGGATTGTTAGTGGCTCAGGGGAGTAAACCCTTTAGCACGATGTTTTCTGCTCATATTGATCGGCATGGTTTAATGTGTACTGGCCCTAATGAGTTCCAGTATGCTGCATTTATTTCAGGCAATAGAACCGATCTGTTAAATAATTCTGTTTCTGAAGAATTGATGACGAAAATAACAGAGAGATTTCAGTCTGTACCAGTGTTTGCATATGAGCCGTGGTCGGGTGTTTATCGAGGCAGTGGTGTAATCAAAAACACCTATGTTTGTGAATTCAGAAATAATCTTATTTTTGAAATTGATGGATTAGATGATGTTGTAGCTGGAACGCCCGTAGCCTTTAAAGATAAGCTTAAAATCAGTAATGGGCGACTTGAGGGGCAATTAGATAATGTGTTGACCGCTGCGGTGATTGTGCATTTGTTCAGTCTGGGATTTCAGGGTACAGCTTTTTTTACTGCTGAAGAAGAAGCTGGAAAAAGTTGGCGTTATTTGCTTGAGTGGTTTCGCAGGTTTGGAGGTGCTACTAATCGACTCTTTGTAGTTGATACCAGCCCTTTTCCAAACATTGAATCGGCCGATCAACAGTTGATGGTGTTAAGGGAAAAGGATGCTAATGCTGGATTTAATAAAGAGGCTACCAAGCTCGTAGAGGATTTGTGTCGAGAGCATAATCTTAGTTTTTTGTATAAAGACCGTTATGTTGAAGAAGAAAATGCACGACTGCTAGCTGTGGGTGAAAAACCACGGTCATTAGGTAGCACAGAAATGGGCAGGATAATAGCTGCTTCAAATGGGCTAGTTGATGGCACGACAATACAGATACCAACCAGTGGTTATCATACTATGGAGGAGTCGGCCTCCTGGGATTCAGTTGAGGCATTTATAAGGCTGCTTAAGATTTTGGCAGATGACTCATAAGTAGACGTACAACTTAATAGCGTCGTTTTATAAAAGAAGTCTTTAGTATTAAGACTGCTGCTGGTGGTCAGTAATTTAATATGGCAATCAGCAATGAGACTCAGTAAATTGGTTTGATTTTGGTCAAGTAATATTGACCGTAATAGCGATATTGGCTTTCGAGATGATGATTGAACATACCATAATCATCCCGAAACCAGATATTAAAATCTATAAAAGAAGAAATTCCTTGAAGCTGCCACGCATACAATGATTAGATGCCATTGATGAAGAATATGCGCCTGCATTGATTAGAGCGATATGATCATTTTCATGTAAAGGAGGCAAGCTGATATTATGGTACCAGACATCCAGTGCTTCATTGATATTACCAACCAGCGTAACAGTCTCGTCAGGTCCTTCATTTTTTAGAACTGGAACTGGCAAGAATGGTAAACCGTATACTGCAGGTTCTAATGCAATATTAAAGCCTGCATTAACGCCAACGAATTGGGTGTTTTTCTTTTTTTCGACTGAATTGACAGTGAGAAGCAGTATGCCAGCATCTTTAACCAGGTAATCTCCAGGTTCAATTTCTATTGATAGTGGCCTTTTAAAGAAATGTCTTTTTAAAATGGAGGCCCACTTTGACAAGTCCAGTGCAGTATCAAGGTAAGTGTGTGGTACGCCAAGTCCACCGCCTACGTTAACACTAATGAGAGTGTCAACCTGGTCTATAAACCATAGGCATTCATTGATAATGTCATCCCATGATTCCAGCTGTTGATTGAGGTAACCGCAACCCGTGTGAAAGTGAATTTTTTTAATCGTTAAATTATATTGTTTGGCAAGTTTGAGTGCATCGTCGAATTGTTCACGGTAAATACCAAACTTCGTGCTGGCCTGTCCGCTGTAACGCAGTTTTTCATTGTCACCATAACCAAGACCAACCTCCGGGTTAATGCGTATGCCTATATCGCGGCCTGGGCACAGTTCTCCTATATGACGAATTGTGTGCAATGAATCACAGTTGATAAATACGTCTTTATACCGACTTAATTGGAGAATATCAGTCTGTGAAAGACTGGTTGCCGTAAATGAAATCTCAGCAGGATCGAAGCCACAACTGATGGCATGCTCAATTTCTGCTGGCGAGCATGCATCAATTCCACATAAACCTGTGTGTTTAAGGTGCGTTAGCAGTGGCGCAAAACGGTTAGCTTTCATTGCAAAATGAATTCTAAACCGATTAATAAACCCAGCGTCAGTTAAAGCAGCGTGTAAACCAGTAAGCTTTTCTGTGATTCTATGGGCATTGTAAAAAAAAGCCGGTGAATCAAACTGGGAAGCTAGTTCGCTTACACGTCGATTAGCAAATATTAAATGACGTTCCTGTATATTAAGGTCGCTACGTTGCCACCAGTCTATATTTTCAGTAGTTGTCATACAGCAATTTTTCGTAGCTGAGTGAAATTAATAAACAGTGGGTCGTTCTCATTAATAGTTTCATTGTAGCCTGTAATCCAGCCACGACATTTTGCTGAGCCGCAGCTGCAGGGGAATTGTTTAAACAGCTTTTCTTCTGTTTCAGCGTAATCCATGTACAGGAACTCATAGGCCTTAATAGGTCGTAAGGCATGTACAGTTAGATTTTTCATGTCCAGTGTTATGTTTGGTTCACATGAATGTAGAAAGTACCCAGAAAAATAGGTGTCATATAAATGCGTGGTTTCATCGATTTGTAAACTATGCTGACGAATGTCGCTGATGATATGACCGCTCATTTGTGCAATAAAATCACCCGCATTAAAGTCACGGTACGTGATGACGCCCATGCCTGACGAATCATTCTTTTTAATCACTTCAAAGTCATCTTTATTAGGGAATAAAGGGTTATTTCCAAAGTGTTCAGGATACATCGTATTTGTTCGCCTTCTATTAAAATAATTGAACGTAAACATTAATAAAACAGATCATAGAAAATAGTCTTCTATGCATTGTTTTGGTTATTTATGAAAAACGGTTTATACATCTGGCAATAACCTTTAGCAATCAATTTATTTGCTCGAAGTCATGGTTGAAGTCATGTCTTATAGATGCCGGATGACCTATATATAATGTATATAAGAATTAAGGCTTTCATTTAATGGGTTACCGTATTATTCCATTAAAATCAATAGCATAGAGGGGAATTGCTGGTGTGTTTGTACATCTTTCGATGTCATAATATTTAATGCAATTAATTTGATTGGTTTGTTGAAAATTTGAACCAATTGTAGGAATTGACCGCATCGAATGCGGTTAAGAGCAAGCAATTTTGTCATGATATGTTATATGTGAGCCGGTAATATGGCTTTTTTGAAATTCTAAATAAGGTCAGATATGAGGTTTCAGTAAAAATGAGCGTATTATGATCAACAATTTGGTTTGTTACGATCAGATTAAGTGATTAGAGTTATATGTGGATGGACAGATTGTGGGCAGATGATTTAACTTACGTTTTTTAATGCGGGAGCATTGCAATGAGAAGAGAGATACTCGATCGTTATGAACGTACTGCTGATGAAAAGCTAATAATCTCAATAGCGACTGACAGGGTAGAGGATCTATACAATAATTTTGACAAGCATACGCCATACGTTAAAAAAGAGCTGGATCAGAATCTTACTGAATATCTTATCGACTCTGTGAGTGAAATTGGAGGTGATGATTTTGTTATTCAATTCACTCTGCCTGTTAGGCCTGATGAAGATATGATGTCGCGTGTCAGGAAGAGTATCCAGAATTATTTCATATATCTAAAGGAATTAGAGAGTCGCAAGATGGCTAGAATGACTCGGACATCTTTTATATTGTTTGTTATCGGGGTTGTTATTCTTTTTATGTCAGTATGGATCAATGAAAGATTTGTTTTGGAACAAACCGTTATTGTAAAAGTGTTTGCAGAAGGTTTGAATGTTGCAGCGTGGGTTTCATTATGGAATGCAATTGCAACTTTTCTTATTAACTGGCAGCCACATAGACATCAGATAAAAATGTATGACAATGTTTCTAGAGCATCAGTACTATTCCAGGAAAGTACGCTCGAAACAAAAAGTATATGATTGGCTGATTGCACGAGGCTGCTATCTGAGGTTTGTTTATTATTTAAATAAGGTAGTAAATAAGCAGCCATTACTCTCTTTATTGTTATTAAGTTTTTAGATCTATATAGCTAATTCCATTCTATGGGTGTACCCACTGCACAGCTTATTGTTTTTTTCTCACCAGAGTTGTACCCATTATTTCTAGTATTGAACTACAAAAATCGTTCATATCGATACTCTGTAACTTTGGTTGTTGTGTTTGCTCTTATAACCTTCGCAGCTAGAAATGGGCTGTCATTTCTACTGACTTCGTAAGTTTTTCATATAAGCATAACGTACCTGTGTCTATGAAGTGGAGCCTATGCAGCGAGGTTAATTTACATATTTTTATTGTCATATCGGCCAGGCAGGTTTTTGTGTGCGGTATGTGATTAAATAACTTTAGAATATTGCTGTACCAGTTATCTGACAGCATGTGCTATAAACTAATTATTAGATAATAATTGCGAATTTCCTAATGATGGCTGTTTGATGCTAGAAAAGAAGAACAAAAACATTTCTATGCTTGTCCTTTGTATGGCGCTTTTGATGATGTTGACGCATAGTGTCAGTGCAGCTACGCCTGTCCAGCTCAGTGAGGATGAGGTTAACTGGCTTAAAGCGCATCCAAAGATTCACCTGGCAGTCGATGTCGGCTGGCCTCCATTTGAATATGTCGATGCTGAGAATAATTATGTAGGTATGGCGGCTGATTATATCGCCCTGGTTAGTGAAAAACTGGGTATACACTTCGAAGTCGAAAAGGAAAAGGTCTGGGCCGATGTGGTCGAGGCAGTCAAACAACGTGAACTGGATATGTATTCCTGTGTGGTGCCTACACCACAGCGTCGCGAATACGTTAATTTTACCCGTCCATACCTGTCGTTCCCCATGGTTATTGTCACCAGTGATCAGGTCGCTTATGTCGATGGCCTCAAGGGGCTAAAAAAACAAACTGTTGCCGTGGTTAAAGGTTATGCGACCCATGACTTGATGGTGAAAAGTCATCCGGAACTCGAACTCTACCTGGCCGATACTGTATCTGAAGCTCTCGAGGCGCTTTCTCTGGGTAAAGTGCATGCCTATATTGGTAATATTGCTTCAGTAAGTTATGTCCTTCGTCATGAGGGACTGACGAATATCAAGATATCTGGTCAGACGCCCTATAAGTATGAGCTGTCGATGGCGGTCAGAAATGATTGGCCTGAATTGACGCCGATTATTCAGAAGGCACTTGATTCTATCACCGACGATGAACACGACCAGATCTATCAGCGCTGGATTAAACTCCGTTTTGAACATGGCTTTGACTATCAATTGTTCTGGCAAGCGTTTGTAGCGGTACTGCTGATCATGATTGTGATTCTATACTGGAATCGGCGTCTAACCATCGAAATCAGTCGTCGCGTTGAAGTTGAGACGGCTCTTCATAGTACCCACCAACACCTGGCACTGGGTCTGCGGGGTGGTGATTTGGCAACCTGGGACTGGGATCTGGGGTCAAATAAGATCAGAGTCAATGAGCGCTGGTTAACTATGCTAGGGTATCCAGCCGATAACTTGAATATTGATTTCGATTTTTGGGCCGGGTTGTTGCATCCAGATGATATTGAACCAACCCAGAAGAAGGTTGAACAACACCTGAGTGGTGAGGTGGATTTCTATGACAATGAATTTCGACTGAAGAGTGCGAATGGTGAGTATAAATGGATACGGGCACGTGGGCAGGTTGTCGATCGTAATGCGTCGGGGCAGCCCTCGCATATGGCAGGTGTTCACCAGGATATAACAGTGCTCAGAGGTGCTCAGCAGCAACTGAAAGCTTATGTTGATATTGTTAATAAGCATGTCATTACCTCATCGACGGACAAGGGCGGTACCATTATTTCTGTCAGTGAAGCCTTTTGTGAAATCTCGGGCTATAGTGAGCAGGAGCTGATTGGGAACAACCACCGTATCGTTCGTCATGAAGATATGCCCGCCTCAATTTATGACGAATTATGGGGCACCATTACCCAGGGTAAGCCCTGGGTGGGCGAACTCAAGAATAAGAAAAAGAACGGTGAGCATTATTGGGTACGGGCATTTATCTCACCGAATGTTGATGCACAGGGTCACCTCACTGGTTATACCGCCATTCGTCAGGATATCACCGACCAGAAACGAGTTGAGGAGCTTTCTCAGACGCTACAGCAGGCCAATCAGCAACTGAAAAGTTATGTGGGTATTGTTGATAAGTATGTCATTACTTCATCGACCGACAAGGGTGGCATCATCACTTATGTCAGTGATGCATTTTGTGAAATCTCGGGCTATAACGAGAAAGAGCTACTCGGTAATAATCATCGTATCGTTCGTCATGAAGATATGCCCGCCTCAGTTTATGATGAATTATGGGGCACCATTACCCAGGGTAAGCCCTGGGTGGGCGAACTCAAGAATAAGAAAAAGAACGGTGAGCATTATTGGGTACGGGCGTTTATATCTCCTAACTTTGACGAACAGGGAAATATCATTGGTTATACCGCTATTCGTCAGGATATTAGCGACCAGAAACGGGTTGAGGAACTATCAATAACTGATGAGTTAACGTCGCTATATAATCGGCGCCACTTTAATCGGGTACTTCCCCATGAGCTTGCCCTGGCTGAACGTGAACATAAAATCATTGCGCTGATGATAATCGATGTTGACTATTTCAAACCGTATAACGACAACTATGGACATCAGCAAGGAGATGTTGCGTTACAAGCTGTTGCAAGCGCCCTGAACAATACACTGCGTCGCGCGGGAGATTATGCTTTCCGTCTCGGTGGTGAAGAGTTTGGTGGCTTAGTAAGTGTTACTGCTCGTGAAGATGCAGTTGACCTTGCAGAACGTGTACGCCAGGCCGTTGAAGCCTTACAGATTGAACATGCTTATAGTGCAGCATCACCCTTCGTGACTATTTCTATCGGTTTGAAAATACATCAATGCACTGGTAATCCACCACCGACTCTGGATGCGTTTTTCCGCATGGCTGATGATGCTCTTTACCAGGCCAAGGAAAAGGGGCGTAATCAGGTTGTGGTTAGTTGATGTTTGGCGCAACATCGTGACAGTACGGCTGTGCGTGAATGTTTGTGTCATTTTTTAAAAATGTAATAGCCGCTAACCGTCACCAGTAAGCCCACAATTAACGCCACAAGAAAATGATCCACGCCACTGAGTGGGTGATAGGCACTGTTATGAACACCGGTGTGTGCAAACGTCGGTGATGCGATTAATCCAATGAGTAATAGTGAGAGGGCTTGTATAATTCTGTTGATCATTATGTCGTCCTGTTTATGGTTTAAAATGGTTCATTGGTTCAATGATTCATTTATTGAACTTTAACTTGAATTAAGTCATCACCATCTGCATCGGTCAGGTGAACAGCGCAGGCGATACAGGGATCAAAGCTGTGTATCGTGCGTAAAATTTCCAGGGGCTGTTTGGGGTCATGTAATTGGTGGCCTTTGAGGGCTGCTTCATAGGGCCCACTCTGGCCCATTGCGTCGCGAGGTCCGGCATTCCAGGTGCTCGGCACCACCGCCTGGTAGTTATCGATCTTGCCATCTTCGATCACCACCCAGTGTGCCAGTGCTCCACGCGGTGCTTCAGTATAGCCAACGCCTTTGGCAATGGATGGCCAGCTCGAGGGTTCCCATTTTTCTTCGTTGAACGTGCGTACATCACCGGCACGAATGTTGGCGACCAGATGGTCATACCAGACCTGCATCTTGTCAGCAAAAATTTTGGTTTCGAGTGTTCTGGCTGCTGTACGTCCTAAGGTAGAGAACAATGCGGAGATGGGTGCATCCAGTGTTCTTAAGGTGGAATCAACCAGTTCTTTCGCTTGTGCATTGCCGCTGCCATACATCATTAACATGCGTGCTAAGGGACCGACTTCCATGGGTTTACCTCTCCAGCGAGGTGACTTCAGCCAGGAGTAGGATTGATCGACATCGAGATGTTGATACGGAGGTTTGGGTCCGGTGTAATTGAGTTCGGTTTCACCCTGGTAAGGATGAAGGCCTTTATTTTTGCCATCTTTGTAGTCATACCAGGAGTGGGCGACGTATTCCTGAATTTGATCCTCCGCATTGAGATCGAGTTCATGAATCGTAGAAAGGTCACGATTTAGTATGACGCCACGTGGGACTAACAATTGACTGATGTCATCAGTGCCATCTTCAGGGAAGTCGCCGTAACATAAAAAGTTTCCAACGCCTTCTCCCATACCGGCCCAGTCTTTATAAAAACCGGCAATCGCCAGGGTGTCGGGAACGTAGACCTGATCAACAAAGTGACGCATTTCATCGATGACATTTTTGATTATGGCCAGGCCTTTGTCATTCAATGCCGTGGCAGCAACCCCGCCCCGCCAGCGTGGGCCTTTGCCTTTGCCGCGATGACCGGGTTCAATACTGATGGCCGAAGGTACGCCGCCTACCAGGAAATTTGGATGTGGATTTTTACCGCCGAAAATCGTATGCAGTTTGACAACATTGCGTTGCCATGACAAAGCTTCGAGATAATGGGCGACGGCCATTAAATTGGCTTCGGGCGGTAATTTGTAAGCCGGGTGTCCCCAGTAGCCATTATTAAAAATACCGAGCTGACCGGATTCAACAAAGGTTTTAATTTTCTTTTGCATGTCAGCAAAATAACCAGGTGAAGACTTCGCATAACGACTGATAGATTGAGCCAGTTGTGAAGTGGCTTGAGGATCGGCTTTGAGCGCGGAGACCACATCGTCCCAGTCCAGTGCATGTAAATGATAAAAATGCATAACATGATCATGGACAAATTGAGCGGCGATCATCAGGTTACGAATCAGTTGTGCATTGGCCGGGATGCTGTAGTTGAGTGCGTTTTCAACGGCGCGTACCGAGGCGATGCCATGTACTAGAGTACACACACCACATATCCGCTGTGCAAACGCCCAGGCATCCCGTGGGTCTCGTCCGCGCAATATCAGTTCAATACCACGCACCATAGTGCCGGACGAATAGGCTTCGGCGATGTTATCGCCATCCATCTGGGCTTCAATTCGCAGATGGCCTTCGATGCGGGTTATTGGATCAACAACAATACGTTCAGCCATGATGTGTTTTCCTGGTTATTGTTTTTTCAGGTGATCGGCAATCAGCTCGGTCAGGCCCAACACTTCTACATCCATCTCATATTCTTCAATGCCATCTTCGAGCATATTGCGGCAGTTTGAACAGCAGGTGACCATTTTTTTGGCCCCCGTTTGTTCCAGCTGTTGTTTTTTCAAGGTGAAGGTCTTAAGCCTGAGCGCATCTGCATCCGGGTTGGCGCTGACGCCGCCACCACCACCACAACACCAGCTCCATTTCTCGTGACAGGGCATCTCGACAAAATCATTGGCAACACTGTTCAGTAAATCTCGCGGTTCTTGCATGATGCCGCCACGACGCACGATCTGGCAGGGGTCATGGAATGTCAGCTTGTCCATATCCAGGCCTTCGAGTTCAATACGGCCCTGGCGGCGTAGCTGATCGATTAATTCCAGTACATGAATGACTTCGAATTTAAATG
>JBFFSQ010000028.1:0-21384 GCA_041572275.1 Gammaproteobacteria bacterium | reverse complement strand
CATACATAACGACTGGTGCAGCTACCAAGGCGAAAGCGGTGATAGCCCCGGGAATGAGGAAGCGTTTTTTCCAGTTGACTGTAGTTTTAGTTTTCATCGTACTAACTCCTCTAAGAGTCTTGATAGCTAGTAAATATCAGGCGTCTTGTTGTCGATGTAACCTCCTTGGTTGGGTTAAAGTTGTGCAGAAACGCGAAAGTACAGCTGGTTTCTGCGATAGTCGTCAGTGTCTTCGGTAGAATCACGTTCCATCAAAACGTAATCCATGCCAAAAGATAAACCTTTCTCCAGTTGGTAATTAGCGCCAACTGCATAGCTGGTGTAATCATCCTCACGGCTAATTAGCTGATAATCAGCATTTGCCAGTGAGGCAACCAGCGAATATGACCAGAACTGATTAAGTCCATGACTGAATTTAATTAAAAATTTGTCATATAGAAATCCGGATGAGTTGTTCAATGTGGTTTCTTCAATGGTTCGGTCTGTAATAAATACAAGCTTGCTGAAACTGGAGGTGTGCCAGTTGATGCGCGCACCATAATCGGGTTCGCTTACTTGTTTAAACTGAATGTCATCAAATTTCTGGGAAAGCTGTCCGATAAATAGCTCACCATATAATCGATTGCTGGTTTTGAACTGATAGCCAATGATATGGTTTTGTATGTCAGAGTCGCGATTAAAAAGATTCAGATCAACAGCCTGTTCGTAGTCGCGATTTTCTAAAATACTTTGAATGAAAATATAGTGACCTTTGTTGATAGAAACATTCAGCCGGAAACCAAAAGAATTGTCGTTCCTGTCACGGGTGTCATTATTGATGATGCCGCTGTCGTGAAAATCAATATTGAGCGAGCTGGCCGCGAGCTTGTATGAGAGGTCAGTGAAGGTATGGTCAAAGCTGAAATTCACCTGGTTTTCAGAAAACTTGGTGAGTGCCAGGCTGGATACAGATTCAGGAGCTGCACGATCTTCATGGTCGTTGATGTAGGCGGCTGTGACTTTCAGGCGTGAGTTGTCACTGGTGTCATAGTGACCGTTAATATTTAGCCAGTTATCAACCGTGTTTTCTGAATCAAAGGAACTGTATTTGTTGGCGTCAGCGCCAAGTTTGAATCCAAGTGAATGTTGTTTCCAGTCAGATGAAAGTTTTAGTTCGGCATTAAGTACTGAAATAGTGTCATCATTTTCGCCAGTCTGAGTCGCATAAATATTGTCATCATAGTATTGAGTAAAGCCAATGTTTGGGTGAAAAATAAAGTCACCGACTTTAATGTCTTTTTCGGCTACCTCTTCCAGCGGTTCAGATGCAAATGATTGTTCGATAACGTTGCCGGGTTGTGCGTAGGCGCAAGTTGACAAGAACAACCACATTCCTGTGGTTATCAGGCCTGAATATAATTTGTAGTCCATGTTTCTCATTTGTATGGCCTTGTTATCATTTGGTTATTTGCATCTGATCAGTTTAGTCGGTTTATCCTCGTGGTTACTTAAATTGTTTTGCCAGCATGCCCATTACCGCCAGCACGCGATATTGTTGATACAGTGAGTCATATTGAGCGCTGGTGTATGCACGGTTGGCCTGGAATAACTCATGCCTGGCATCCAGTAGGTCCAGTAAGGTACGTCGGCCCAGATTAAATTGCTGATCATAGGCTTCCTGTGTTTTGCTACTGGCATCGACATGCTGTTTTAGAAAAATCAGTTGATTGCGGACTGCTTTATAGTTGGTCCAGGCAATATTCAGATCTTCTATGGCTTCACGCCGCGTTTTATCCTGCAGGGCTTTCGACTCATTCACTCTAAATGCAGCCTGCCGACTTCTCGCTGTATCACCGCCACCATTGAACAGGTTGTATTTTAGTTTCAGCATGAGACTGTATGCCTCGTTATCACCCTCAATACCGTCCAGGTTTTCATCCCAGGTCTGCTCGAAGACCAGATCCAGTTGTGGCTGGTAGCCACTTCTGGCGACCTTGCGTTGTGCATTTGCCACTCTGACATCAGCAGTTGCCGATTGTAGTGAAGGGTTATTTTTCAGGGTGGCATCAATGGCCTGTTCGAGGTTGATGGGGAGTTCGCTGGCATATGATTCTGGCATCACCATATCATCATCTGGCATTTCACCAACCACACGAATGTATCTGACACGTGCGTTATAGTAGTTGGCTTCTGAAGCTATGACCTGTGATTCGGCCAGGGCAAGACGGCCTTCAACCTGGTTGAGGTCGGCCTTTCGGCCCACGCCACGATCGGAACGTTTTTTTACGCGAGCATAGATTTGTTGATGTATCTGCAGATTTTCTCTTGCCAGATCCAGTAACCGACTTTCACGTAGTGCAGCCATGTAAACCTGAGCCGTCCTCAGTGTGATATCTTCAATCACCGACTGTACACGCATGTCGGAAGATAGAAGCTGGGCTTCACTTGCTGCCACGGTTTGTGGCGTGGCCAGGCCATCGTACAGTAACTGCTTAACAACCAGTGAAGTTTCTTTTCTGGTTAGATCGATACCGTCAGGATTGCCGGCTGTGCGAGTGAATGGACTGTCTGTGTTTTCATCGCCTATACCTGCAGCAATATATATTTCCGGATAGTAGTCGGACTTGGACAGCTTCAGGTTTTGTTCACTGGCGTTACGGGCCTGCATGCTCGCCACAACGTCGGGATTAGATTGTAAGGTCTTTTGCACAACATCCTTTAATGGTGCAGCAGTCAGTGAGTCTGCTGCGACAATGGCAAAAAAGGCAGTTGCAAGACAACTTGTATGTATGAGGGCCTTGGTTTTCATTTTGTTCTCCTCGTTTTCAGGCTTCCCTGCCGACATTCTTTATTATTAAGTCAAGGTTGTTACAATCAAATTTCCGTTATCCACCAAGTCATCAACGGTGGTTGAGTGCTGCATGTTTTCCAGCGTAACCAGTACCTGGAAATCATCAAAGCTTGAACCCGATGGGTTGATTAATAATTCATAGGTGTCAGGCTCAGACGTTTCTTGTAGCTGGACATAATTGCTGATCGGATCAGTTTCATCATAACCATCAAGAAGTGCCGAAATATCAATGGCATCACCCTGTTGAGGTTTGAAGTCAGTAATGGTGTCGTTACCTTCCAGGCTGGCAAACTGGAATACATCGCCAGCACCACCGCCGACTAAAATGTCATAACCAGGTCCACCATCGAGAACATCGGGCCCACCACCGCCATCTAAAGTGTCACTGCCTTCACCACCGAAGAGTGTATCGGGTCCACCACCACCAATCAGGCTGTCATTGCCAGAGCCGCCATCCATCACGTCGGGCCCACCGCCGCCATCTAAACTGTCATTGCCTTCACCGCCGGTGAGAGCATCGGGTCCACCACCGCCAAACATGCGATCATTACCGGAGCCGCCATCCATTACATCGGGGCTACCATGACCGTCCATCAGGTCATCGCCGGGGCCACCGGACATGGTGTCTGGACCACCCAGACCTTGCAGGTTGTCATCACCTTCACCACCAAACAGGGTGTCCGGACCACCTCGTCCAGAAATGGTGTCATTGCCTGCTTCACCATAAATGGTGTCGCGGCCACCACCCCCAGTGAGTACATCGTCGCCACTGGTTCCTATCAGGGTGTCGCCTTCGCCGGTACTGCCATAGCCATGGCCGCTGTCGGTGATGGTGGCAATGGCCTGGCCATCAGCAATGGTGGCGCCATGGGCATTACTCAGATTGACATAGAAATATTCATTGTCGCTTTCAGCGCCACGGTCACCCAGAATTTCGACTTCAATGGTGCCCGTGGTTTCACCTTGTTGAATGGTGAGAGTGCCACTGGTGTGGCCATAGTCTCCTTCATCGACGCCCTGGCCGCCGGTCACAGCGGTGCCATTTGCCGTGGTGAAATCAACGGTAACATCGCTGAGTGCGGCATGACTTAAGGTGACGGTAAAGACGGCGTAGGTAGGACTGGTTTCATGACCACCGCCATGACCCGAGTCACTACCGGAGTCGTGGCCTGAGTCGTGGCCTGAGTCGTGGGAGTCGCTACCGGAGTCGTGGCCTGAATCGTGCGAGTCACTACCGGAGTCGTGCCCCGAGTCATGGGAGTCACTACCGGAGTCGTGGGAGTCGCTGCCTGAGTCATGACCACCTTGTCCACCCTGACCAGCGCTCGTAGCTGGTGCGGGTTCCTGTACGCTGACATCCGCTATCGATAAGCTCGGAAGTATGCCGATGGGGATGTCAGGTGGCTCAGGACCTGATCCCGGGTCATCGGGCACCGTATCATTTCCAGGCAATGAATCTCCATGTCCTGGTGAGTTGTCCGATAAGGAATCGTAATTATCGGACTGATTAAGACTGTCTGTATCATTGCTATCTGATTTGGTATTGGTGAGCTCATCGATATCAACCTGTGCCATATCCAGTCCATGGGAACTGCCTTCCGACGAGGACAGGCTATCGAGAAGTGCTTGTTTAATCTGTTCTAGCGTTTTCGCGTCGATGACGTCGTCGTCCAGTACGATACTGGATTGATCGTCTAATTCTATTTTAGAGCCGTCTATTAAATCGATAACGGCATGGCCGCCATCACCCGTTACTACTTCATCACCACTAAATAGTTTCTGGCCCTGTTCAAGTAATTTTTCAATGCCGTCTTGCCCTTTGATGACAACATAACCAATAGCAGCACTGACAATTCCAATAGGTAAGGCGCTCAGGCTAATTTTATGGAGATTTTTCTGGACCTTTTTAGACATAGCTATCACCTCGCGCTCATGCGTTCACATACCTTTAGTGATGCTCTTTTTTATTTAAGAATCATCTTTTTATAAATTTATATTGAAACGATGAAATGAGGATTGATAGTGTACTGAAGTACATTGAACTAAAGTACATCGTACGTTGGTACAAGAAGCAACGGTGATTAATTTTATTAATAATTAATTAAACGATTAATAACGCCTAATCGTATTTGTGACTGTTGAGAATTAAGGCAAGATGAACACGGTCTTTAATGCCGGTTTTTTGAAATATGGATGACAGGTGAGCTTTCACTGTGCGTTCAGTAATGTTGAGCTTGTTGGCAACACATTTGTTGCTGCAGCCATGGGCGATGCGTTGTGCCACCTCTTTTTCACGGGGCGTTAATTTCAACATAAAGCCCTCGGCATCAAAGGCAGTCTCTTCTGTGCTTTCGTCGTTGATGTCTTCCAGTAAGCATTCGGATAAATAGCGGGTCAGCCGTTTCCCCATCCATACATCGCCATTCAATATTCGTTTGACGGCATCGATTAAGAGCTTTGAGGTGATGTAAGTGTTGGAATAGCCATAGACGCCTGAATGGAGCAAGTCGAATGCAGTTTGTTCGTCAGGTTTGTCGGATAGCACTAAAAATTTTATGGCTTCATGGGATTTGATCAAGTCTTTTAACTGATTGGCCTTGTTATCAATAAAAAATTTATCATGCAGGATAACAAGATCAGGCCTGTTGTGTAATTGTGTATCCAGGTCTGTTAATGAATGCGAATGTTGCAGGCTATAGGTATCATTCAGGAAGCTGCTCCAGCGTTGTAGAATACTCTGGTTGTTGCTGCATAATACAATCATTAACGTTCTCTCAGGGCAATTTCCTTGGCTCGAAGAACAGGGTTAAATAAATATTCTAGAACAGTTTTCTTACCCGTCAATATATCGACCTGTGCCGTCATACCCGGCAGGATTTCCAGAGCTTTGTCATGGCTGCCGAGATGATTGTGTACGGTCCTGATACGTGCCAGGTAATGGCTTTCGCCTTTGTCATTGATAATGGTGTCGGCGCTGATGTGCTCAACTATTCCATCCAGTCCACCGTAGACGGCAAAGTCATAGGCGGATAATTTAATGATGGCGTTCTGGCCGGGTGAAATGAATGCAATATCAGCCGGTTTGATCAAGGCTTCAACCTGTAAGTTATCTTCCAACGGCACAATTTCCAGTATGCTCTGGCCAGGCTGAAGTACTTCGCCAATGGTGGTTACCATGATTTGCTTAATGATGCCTTTCATGGGCGCGCGAACCTGGGTGCGTTTGAAACGGTCTTGCAGGGCGATATTGGTTTCTTCCAGGCGCGATAGTTCCTGGTTGATTTTATTGAGCTCGGTTCGTGCCGTATTACGAAATGCCAGTTCGATTTCTTCGGCTTTTAGTGTAACTTCTTCCAAGGTGTGTTCAGCACGGGAAATGGCAGAAAAATTGCCGTCAATATCCCCTTTAGTTTCATTGATTTTTTGCTCCAGGCGTAGAACCTCAAGTTCAGAGATGGCACCCTCTTTAACCAGCGGCCGGGTCATGGTCATTTCTTTTAGTAAAAGCTGGTAGGTTTTTGTCAGGTGTCGGTTTTTGATGCGTAATTCTTCCAGTTCATGCTTGCTTTGTTCTATCTGTTCATTAATGACGGCAAGATTAGCATCCAGTTCCTGTTGGCGGGTCTGGCGTAATTTAAATTCCTGTTCGACCAGCCCTGGCGCTTCACGCAACACATCCGGAGGGAAGTCGCAGGGTTTGTCATCGGCCTCTGCCTGTAAACGGGAGGCTTTGGACTTGAGGGCCAGAAAATGCAGTCGACTTTCGCGATAAGAGGTTCCGGGCAAGGTGTCATCGATCTTGATCAGTACCTGGCCTGGTTCGACGGTCTCGCCTTCTTTGACCAGGATGGCTGAAACGATACCACCTTCAAGGTTCTGGATGAGTTGCAGCTGACTTGAAGGTATGACCTTGCCAATGCCTCGCGTGACTTCATCCAGTTCAGCATAGCTGGCCCAGGTAAAGGCGATGAGGAGAAAAATACTAATCGACCATAGCAGAATGCGGCCACCCCGTGGTGAATTTTCCAGAATAGCGCTGCTCGCATTCTTGACGAAGTCCATGTCGTTCTGGTCAATGTTATGGTCAATGTCGGTATTCATTTTTCTGTCACTAATAGTCCAATACGTGAAGGATATGGCTGTATGTTAATGCTTAAGGCCCAATGTGCCATCTTGCATAGCGCCGATGACAAGCTCTTTGGGGCCGTCAGCGATAATGTGGCCTTTTTCGATCACCAGTAAGCGATCGACCAGTTGTAACATGGATGCCCTATGAGTCACTAATATCAGGGTCTGGTTTTCAAGATAGTCGCCAAGCCGGGACAGTAGTTTGGCTTCGGTGGAGTTGTCCATTGAGTTGCTGGGCTCATCCATTACCAGGATTGATGGGTTGCGCAGTAAGGCACGTGCGATGACGACACTTTGTCTCTGACCGCCGGATAAGGCCGCGCCACGTTCGCCTAATGGCATATCCAGGCCGAGCGGGTGGTTGTTGGTATATTCGGTGACACCGGCCAGCTCAGCCACCTTGAGGATTTGTTCGTCATCAATATACGGCGCACCCAGTATGATGTTTTCACGAAGGCTGTCGTTGAACAGCGTTATATCCTGTGGAACATAACCAATATGCTTACGCAGGCAGACCGGGTCAATTTGCTGCATGTCGATACCGTCCAGTTTGATTAATCCAGTGCCAGGTTTATATAAATTAAGCAGGAGTTTCTGTATGGTGGATTTTCCGGAGCCGGTTTTTCCAATTATACCGATACGTTCGCCAGGGTTGATTTTAAAAGAGACATCATTCAATGCATTAAGACCGCTCTGGCCTGGATAAGCAAAGCTAACCTTGTCAAATTCAATTTCACCAGTCACTGTATCCTTATGAGCATAGTTGCGTGCGGCTTCACGTTCTACGGGTAGCGACATAATTGCATTGAGTGTCTTTAGTGCAGAACGGGCTTCGTGATAGTGGGATGTGATGTTTGCAACATGCGCCATGGGTGCCATTGCGCGACTGGTGAGAATGACGGCGGCAATCAGGCCGCCCAGGCTGAGTTCATTGGTTGAGGCCAGATAGACGCCATAGGTTACCACGGCAATAGTGGCAATCTGCTGGACAAATATCGCGACATTCGTTGTCGAAGCCGATAGGAATCTTGAGCGTATACCCCAGTGCGCAATATTGCCGATGGATTGTTCCCATTTTTTCTGCATTTGGCCTTCAGCGCGTGTGGTCTTGATGGTTTCTGCACCCATCAGCGTTTCGATCAGGTTGGCATTTTTTTGAGCCGAAGTACGCATCACATGTTCGACTGATGTTTTGAGCGGTCGTTGTATGAGTAGACCATAAATCAGAATAACAGGGATACCTGCCAGCGGGACATAAACAAGCGGGCCACCAATATAGGCAATGACGATTAAGAATAAAACAACAAAGGGTAAATCGATCAATGTTGAAATTGTGGCTGAGGTGATGAAGTTTCGAATGCTTTCAAATTCACCCAGGTTATTCGCAAAAGCGCCGATCGAGCTGGGGCGATTATCCATACGCAGACCGAGCACTTTTTCATAGATTCTGGATGAGATAATGATGTCTGCTTTTTTGCCGGCGACATCGATAAAATAGCCCCTCATTCCACGGAATAGTAAATCAAACAGAAAGATGATAGCGACACCGAGTCCGAGGACCCATAATGTTTCAAACGCATTGTTGGGAACTACGCGATCGTAAACATTCATTATGAAAATCGGACTGGCCAGGGCGAAAGAATTAATGAAAAACGAGGCCATTAAGACATCACGATAAATGCGCCATGAGTCCGCAATGTTGCTCCAGAACCAGCTTTTGTCTTCTGTCTCAGTGACTTCAGAGCTTGCTTCTTCGTAGTCATGTACCGGCTTCACATAAATTACGTAGCCGATGTATCGGTTATGTAAGGTTGCATGCGTTAACTTGTCTTCGCCATCACCAGTTTCTGGCAATATGACTTGTGCAATATCATTTTCCTTGTCGAGCTCAAGTGCAATGCAGGCATTATTGTCTTTCAGCAGTAGAACGGCCGGGAGTAATAAGTTTGAAATTTTATCCAGCGGGCGTTTAACAATGCGGGCAGAAAGTCCAAATTTTTTCGCGGCTTTAATGAATAAACTGGGTGTGAGTAGATTATTTTCTAATGGTAGGCCGGCAATCAGGCTTTCTGCAGGTACTGGTCGACCGTGAAGTTTGGTTAGTGTTACCAGACAGCTTAATAGCGGATCATAGTGGTCTTCTGTCAATTCAGTTGGGGTCCAGTCTTGTTGTAAGTGTTCCTGCTGCTGCATAGTTTTGACTGTTTCTTATGTTTCTTAAGCTTACAAATTCAATCTACCATTTAAAGTGCATGGATAAGTTAATTAAAATCAACTGTTTAGGGCTAAGCTCATGACAATGAAAAGAATTGCCTTGATTATAGTTAATTGCATAAAGAAATGCTCATATTCTTATTTAACGCTTGATCTATCTTGATATGACACAAAACTAAAAATAAATGCGATTTGTTCTCATTGCTGTGGATGGTTTCAGCTGGATTTTAATTGATGAGCTTGTTCTTTTAATTGGGTGATTATTGAACGTCATATTCTGTTTGACGTGCGAATCATGTAAAAAATAAAACATAACAATAATCCTTCTGATTAGGATTTGTTTTAATTACAAATAGAGCATGGTTATTAATAATTTCTGCATGTCTGGATCAATATAAAATCCTATAGCAACGTATGGTAGCGCAAAAAGGTTCCACCGATTTGTTCTAAGTAAGTCAAAACTATTGTTTTTAGCATATGTTATGTTTATGGCTCATTTTTTTGAGGTATCTATAAAGTGACATATTTTAAATTTGCTGTTATCCCCGCCCTGGTTATTTCACTGGGTTTGATCCCTGCGGCCTCTAATGCAAAAGGCGGTCCTCAGGCTGATCAGGACGTTGAGGTGGTTGAAGATTCGAATGATGAAACATCAACGGTAACAGATAGTGATCATGATGAACTGGATTCAGCCGAAGAAACTCATCTGGTGTTCATGCGTGAAGAGGAAAAACTGGCACGTGATGTATACATAACATTATCAAGCATGTGGCCGGATTCACGTGTGTTTGTCAATATCGGTGAAGGCTCCGAGCAGACCCATACCGATATGGTCCGGGATAAACTGGAAGATTATGGTGTCGAGGATCCTAATCCTACGACCAATGACCTGCCGTCGAGCATTGGTTTCTACACCGGTGAAGAATACGGTGATTATTTTGCCGAGAAGTATCAGCTACTAATTAATGCAGGTTCACAGAGTGAGTTGGATGCTCTTTATGTTGGTGCCTTCATCGAAGAGCTGGATATGCATGATATCGTTGAGTGTCCGGCAGCAATTATTGAAAAAGACAATGGCATTAGTGAATGCGGTTTGAATTACACAGATGAGTCGGCCCTGATCAATGCTTATCGATCATTGCTCGATGGATCAAAAAATCACTTACGTGCTTTTGTGGGTCAGATTGAAAGCATTATTGGCGAAGGGAATTACCAGGCGCAGGTGATTAGTCAGGAAGAAGTAGATGAGATCCTGGGACGCTAATGCGCAGCCGGAGTAATAGTCATTATGAAAAATCATATCAGATTATATGTAGCCTGTTTTGTGTCACTGTCAGCCGTAGCCTATGTGGCGGCCAGTCAGCAGTATGATCAGGATTATGATGGTATCGCAGATGAGGTTGATCAGTGTTTGAATACTCCGGCACTGCGAAAAGCCAAGGCGACATCCAAATATGCAGCACTGTTTTCAACAGAAGAGATATCCACTTCACCCGTGAGCGTTCCGGTGGACGCCAGGGGGTGTGCGCTGGATAGTGACTCTGATGATGTGCCTGATTATAAGGATTATTGCCCTGATAACACGAAGCTGGAAATATCGGCGGGTGTCGCTAAAAATGGTTGTCCACGCCATAGCGACGGTGATGGCACACCGGATTACCGGGACCAATGTCCCGGTACAGCCAAAGGTGTTAAATCAGATCGTTTTGGATGCCCGGTTTAGGCTGATGCTTGAGTCATGATCTGTTTCTGCGGCCAGTAATCAGTTTCCTGTCGCAGAAATTGATCGTTTAGAGCGTGCTGATAGAAACCGTAAATATCATACACTGACTTAAACTGTTCCTGTTAAAGTAATAGATAATCACATCTAAAGTCCTGAGTTCATCTTCAGTTACTCTCCCTGTCGGCATAAAGGCGTGTGTTGTTGCTGGGTGCCTTGGATTAATTTCAATCACTATATAAGCAAAAGTAAGTATTGCTGGTGTATCGAGTAAATAAAACGTTATAGCTTTCAACAATGTTAGATGAACGAAGAAGTTTATATAACAGTGGGCTTATATAAAACCGCTTTATAATTATCGGTAATAGCATCTAAAATTATTTAGATAAGTCAAATTATGATGACAGTGTGTTGTTTGAATACAGGGAACACTGTGTACTGACATTGAGGCTGGATTGATGTGTTGATCTGAATCAATAAGTCGTCGTTTCCATTCATGCATATTAAAATTTAGAAGAGAAATAATTCGCGGTACGAGGCAAAAAAATGTTTGCCTGTAAAATAATAAATAAGACTTTTATTATGTTCGTAATGTTGTTGTTATCTCAATGGGTAACAGTTGCTGTTGCGGCGAATACATTCAATCATGATCTGACCGGTTTCAAATTAAAATCCAGTCACGAGAATATTCCCTGTGTAACTTGCCATATTGCTGGCAATTTTAAAAATACGCCAATATCGTGTAAGAAATGTCATCAACGCAATAAGCTAATCGACGCTGGCAACAAGCCAGCCGAGCACGAGCAGACTGATCTGGCATGTAATGCATGTCATACCAGCAGTTCATATAGAACAGATGATGTTGATCATAGTGCATTCACACAGCCCTGTGTGTTCTGCCATGACGGCTCAAAGGCAGCGGGTCAACCTGGCAACCATATTAAAAGCAATAAACAATGTGAAAACTGTCATATCACTTCAAGCTGGGTGGACGCGCGTTATGATCACAGGGACATTATTGATAGTTGTGTAAGCTGCCATAATAATGCGATTGCACGTGGTCGGCCTGAGCGTCATGATATGGCAAATAGCAATTGTTCTGACTGTCATGGATCAATTGCATGGTTGCCTGCACGAAAGCAACATCAGGATATCAAAGAGCCCTGTGCCAATTGTCATAATGGCACTAATGCCACGGGTCAGCCTGCGCATCACTTGCGTACAGAAAATTACTGTGAAGATTGCCACATGCTGTCAGCCTGGTTGCCGGTCAGGTTTGATCATGCCGATATAACTGAGCAATGTTTTGTTTGTCATAATAATCAGATCGCAACGGGCCAGCCTGTCGATCATATCCAGTCTAGTCAGCGCTGCGATGAATGCCACATTACTTACTCCTGGTATGTGAGTCGGTTCGATCACTCGAATGTCACTGCAGAGTGCCGGACCTGTCATGATGGTGTGACGGCTACCACAAAAAACACCAGTCATATTCCCAGTGGCAATGCGTGTGATGACTGTCATAACACGACTGCATGGGTGCCCTTGCAGTTTTATCATGGTCTTACGACTGAACTTTGTAGTAACTGCCACAATGGCGTATATACAACTGGCAAGCCACTCTGGCATTTTGTGACAAGTTTAGAGTGTGATGATTGCCATAACACGAGTGCCTGGATACCTGTTTCATATGTGCATCTAGGTGCCAGTTATCCAGGTGACCATACTGGCAGTAATCCTCAATGCAATGACTGCCATGCAAATTCTTCAACTGTAACCTGGGTGAATCCCGCCTATGTGCCGGATTGTGCTGCATGTCATGTCAATGATTTTTTAACATCCAGCCAACATAGTGGGGATGATATAAATTTATTTTTAGATTGTGATCGGGCGTGTCATTCGCCGCCCCATAGCGTAAATGATGCTGCTTTTTAGATAGGTGGCGTTGAGATTGATATGGAAGCTTGCAAGACAATACTGATTATTCTGTCAGCTATCATGATGATGGTAAGTAGTGGTTTTGCAGCGACAAAAGTTGATCAGGTCGAAGATTATAACTATGTCATAAATCTGGCTACATCAGCACAGAAAATTCAGATGCCTAAAATGACTGCGACTGATTTAAAACAATACAAGCTGTATGTGATCAGACAGCGTGCGGGTGCCAAAATTGAATATAATTTGAGAATGGGATTTTTTAAGACGCACTCAGATGCGCAGGCAGTTATGGAAACTATCGAGTATGATTATTTGAATGTCAGGATCGATACGTTAAAAACAGAAGAATATCCATTTGTTGAACAATGGCTGAAAAAACAGTTCCCACAGCTTGCAATAGCGTCAAAACAGATAGCCGGTGAGCTTGTCCCTGTGAAAGCGTTAATGCTACTGGCAAATCAATCCATGCAGGAAAAGCGCTATACAAAAGCCATTGGTATATATACAAAAATAATCAATGCGCCAACGAATGAATACCAGCAGCAGGCACTGGAGAATCTTGGGCTTGCTCGTGAAAGTAATCGACAACTGGCGCATGCAAAGGCTGAGTATCAGTTGTATCTGGAAGCGTATCCCTCGACCGAGGGGGCGGTCAGGGTTAAACAGCGACTGGATGCCCTGCTTGCACAGCGATTGCCCACCGCATTTGTAAAAAGAACTCAGCAGCTACGAATGACAGAAGAAAAGTGGCAGCACTATGGCAATTTGTATCAGTTTTATTATCGAGATGATGTTGATAACGATGATATAGGTTCGATTACGGCCAATTCATCGCTATCTACAAATATCAACTACACGGCCAGGAATAATAATAAGAAATCTCCTATGGAAGCCAATGTGGCAGCAACACATGTTTATGACACTGAAGACAGTGAGGCAAATAAAGAACGTCTGACCTCATTGTATTTTTATATGAGCAGTCGAGACGGTGTGTTTGATATGCGGTTCGGTCGACAAAAGCATAAAACCATCAGTATCTTCAATCGTTATGATGGTGCAGATTTGGGTTATCGAGTTTCACCAGGTTATAAGGCGAAATTGGTCTTTGGCTACCCGGTAGAATTTAATGAAACCGTTGATGATAGGCAGGACAAACATTTTTACAGTATGGGTCTTGAGTTGATGCCTGAGGCCAGCAGCTGGAAGACCAATCTTTTCTATCTTGAACAACAGGCAGATGATATTCAGGATCGTCAGGAAATAGCAGTCGATACCGGATACCAGAATAAGCAGCAAGCATTTTATACGCTTCTGGATTACTCAATACAATACGAAACTGTAAACTTCTATCTGATAACGTTGAATCAACGTTATCAGAGTGGTTCTTCATTAAGTGTCATGGCTGATTATCGGAAGACTCCATTTCTTACGACCACAAATGCTTTACAAGGGCAGGTTGGGGTGTCGTCATTGTCAGATTTATTAAGTACCTTGACAGAAGATGAAATAGAGCAGCTATCACTGGATAGGACGGCTGTATATAAATCAATAACTGCGAATTATGCACACTATGTTGATGATGCTTTGCGAGTGACTGCAGATGTTACTGTGTCGAATATGTCAGGCACTATTGCGTCAGCAGGTGTTGAAGCGTTGCAGGACACAGGGAATGAATATAGTTACTCTGTGGGTTTAGTGGCGAACAATGTATTTACGTCAAATGACTCGAATATGGTTAATATGCGATCCAGTCAGTTGTCGACATCAGATGTGCTGTTAGTCAGTTTTAGTTCAAAGCTCCGAGTGAATCGATCCTGGCGGATTAATCCCAGGCTTCGATATGATACGCGCGATTATGATGATGGTCGTTCCTCCACTGCAATCAGGCCATCGGTCAGTATTAAAAATAAAATGAGTAAACACTGGCAGTTTGAGATGGAATTGAGTTATGAAGATAAAGAGGTGAAAAATCCTGTAACGACAGATAGCAATGAAAAAAATCAACGCTTATATGCGGGCTATGTCTATACCTTTTAGTGTGATGCCCGATTAACTGCATTCGCAAATAAACTAAAATCGATCGCTGTTTGCTGTTTTGAATTCAACCCTTATTAAAATAAAGGGAACGTTTATTATTTGTTAAGCGTGTTAATTAATATGTGCTCTGTATAAAAGATTCGATCAGGAGTATTGGATATGAAACATTTCGCCTACCTTATCGCAATATTGACAGTTATGTTTATGGCGTCGGCAACAAAAGCAGAGCACAATCAATTAGTTAGTAAAGTTGATGATCAGAGTGTCAGGAACGACAACAGTCTGCAGATTAAAATGCGGCCTGATACAGGTGATTATGTAAAACACGCCATAAAGCATGATATCAAGACAGTGACAGTCCGCCCGCAAAAATTCTAATGTTTGAGCCAGGCTCATAGATTATGGTGGCTTTATTGTTTGCCTGATTAGCTACGGTCTTTCTGAATGCCCTGATGCTGTCAATCATGGTTAAGCAACTTTGACCAGCGATTGCCAATGGTTTTGGCTACGGCAAATGTCAGTGTTTTGCCATGTTGAGTGGTGAGCTGGAAGATGTGTTTGCCCCATACAAACTTGCCCGCCAATTTGTGACTTTCCTGTACTGATGCAATATCCGCCAGTTGCAGCTTGCGGCGACGTCCTTCTATGGGAATCAGGACCAGGACCGTGTCGCGTAATATGGCGACGCCAGGTGACGGTTGTTGCCCGAACATCATCATACTGTCAGCGACTTCTCCATTTTGTGCCGATTTGCAGTGGCGTAGTACGTCAACTCTACGTTCAATGGACGAATAGATGGTGTGTAGTAACACACCAATAGGGATAAGTAATAAAAACAGACTGGCGTAGAACTGCAATTGATTGAAAAAGATCAACACCAGTAGCAGACTCATGAACAAGGGTAATAACCTGTAGAGTTGCAGGTAGGTGGGGTTCCAGGGCCATTGATTGCGTAGTTGCTGGTATATCGACATTGGTCATTCCGTATCTGTGTAACGACAATCAATAACACTAATGCTAGTAGTCTTCGAAGCGGATGTCCACAGCACAAAAACAGTGTCATCTGGGCTATAATTAACTCCTGTGGTGTGAGTGTCATTATCGGGTGAAGATGCGCCCTGACGCGACTTATAGGTGCAAATAAAGCATGCAAGCGAGCCGACAAACCGTTACACTAGACACACCTTCTGATTTTGACTCGGACTTTCAACAGACAGAGTCTCCCCCAGACGTTTCTCCATTCTATATTTTTTCAGGTAATACACATGACCACCGACACGGTAACCGCGTTTAATCAATTAGCGCTGAAAACACCTATTTTAGAAGTACTGGATGAAGTGGGTTATGAAACCCCTTCACCCATTCAGGCTCAAACGATTCCGCTGTTGCTGGAAGGCAGAGATGTACTGGGGCAGGCGCAAACCGGCACTGGTAAAACGGCTGCTTTCGCTCTACCCGTGTTATCGAATATCGATCTGAAGCAGAAAGATCCGCAGGTGCTGGTACTGGCACCGACCCGTGAACTGGCCATTCAGGTGGCTGAGGCGTTTCAGAAATATGCCTCACATATGAAAGGTTTTCATGTGTTGCCGATATATGGTGGCCAGGATTATCGTGGACAGATTCGCGCACTGGAGCGTGGTGTTCATGTGGTGGTAGGCACGCCTGGACGGGTGATGGATCATATGCGCCGAGGGACTCTGAAACTGGCCAATCTGACGACGCTGGTACTGGATGAGGCCGATGAAATGCTGCGTATGGGCTTTATCGATGATGTTGAGTGGATACTTGAGCAGACACCGGAAGATCGTCAAATTGCCCTGTTTTCAGCCACCATGCCGCAACAGATTCGTCGTATTGCCACAAAATACCTCAATGATCCGGAACAGGTAACTATCAAGGTGACCACGACTACAGCCGAGACCATTCGTCAGCGTTTCTGGCCAGTCAGTGGTGTACACAAGCTGGATGCCTTAACACGTATTCTCGAAGCCGAAGATTTTGATGCCATGATTATTTTCGTGCGCACAAAAAATTCCACGGCTGAACTGGCAGAAAAACTGGAAGCCCGTGGTTATGCCGCCGCAGCCATCAATGGTGATATTCAACAGAGTCAGCGTGAGCGTACCATTGAGCAGTTGAAAAATGGCCGGCTCGATATTTTGGTAGCGACCGATGTGGCCGCTCGTGGTCTTGATGTGCCACGTATCAGTCACGTGGTGAACTATGATATCCCCCATGACACAGAAGCTTATGTACATCGAATTGGCCGCACCGGACGTGCCGGGCGAGAAGGTGATGCTATTCTGTTTGTCGCACCCCGTGAAAAACGTATGTTAAGTGCCATAGAAAAAGCGACACGGAAGAAGATTGATATTATGGAGTTGCCGTCAACCGAGCTGATCAATGACAAGCGGATAGCTAAATTTAAACAACGAATTACCGACACTCTGGCGACCGAAGACTTGGGATTGTTTCATCAAATGGTCGAACAATATGAACAGGAGCATAATGTGCCTGCAACAGAGATTGCGGCAGCACTTGCTCAACTGTTACAGGGTGATAGTCCTTTTCTGTTACAGAACAAACCACAACGCAAGGCAAAAGAAAGCTGGGACAAAGATGAAAAGCCAGCGCGTAAAAAACAGGTGCGCCAGGAACGTGAGCGCGCACCAAGAAGAGAGTCAGAGCCGGAAGAAGGGATGGAGCGTTACCGTATCGAAGTGGGTCATAATCACAAGGTGCAGCCGGGCAATATTGTTGGAGCCATCGCCAATGAGGCAGGCATGGATAGTCAGTACATAGGACGCATCAATATTTTTGACGACTATAGCCTGGTTGATTTGCCCTCCGGTATGCCGAGGGAGGTATTTAATGATCTGAAAAAGGTCTGGGTATCCGGTCAGCAGTTGAAAATTTCACGCTTGGCAAAAGATGGCGCGCCTGTACAAAAAGACAGGAAGAGCAAAACTAAAAACATAGGCAAAGGGCGAAAAAAAGACGAAGTAAAAGCTAAAAAAACCAAGAAAAAAGCGAGAAAGAATAGAAAACCCAGCCCTCGGCCTTAACTGGATCTAAAAATTTTGCACTGTTAATTATATATGGCTTTAATTTAACAGTGCCTTAATATGTGCGACTACACTACGGCCCAGGGCCGATAAGGCATAACCTCCTTCCAGACTGGATACTACACGTCCTTCTGCATATTGTATGGCGATACTTTTAATTTCACTGGTGACCCATTCGTAATCAGATTCGTTTAGTTTCAGGTTGGCCATTTCATCCTCGATATGGGCATCAAATCCTGCGGAACATAGAATCAGTTGAGGCTTGAAGTTGTGTAAGGCGGGTAGCCAATGTTGTGTAATGGCTTGGCGAAAAACGTGACCATCACTACCCGCGGCAAGGGGCAGGTTAATCAAATGCTCTCCACCTGTATCAGCACCTGTATGGGGATAAAAAGGATGTTGAAAGCTTGAGCAAAGCAGGATCTTTTCATTGTCCTTAAAAATGGCTTCTGTTCCATTGCCGTGGTGTACATCGAAGTCAATAATAGCGATGCGTTCGAGCTGGTATCTTTCAAGTGCGTGGGCTGCAGCGACAGCAATATTGTTAAAAAAACAGAAGCCCATAGCTCGACTGCGTTCTGCATGATGTCCAGGTGGACGAACAGCACAGAATACGTCATCAATTTCATTTCGCATAACCAGGTCAACACCCAGTATCACTGCACCAGCTGCATGTAAAGCAGCAGAAAGTGTGTGTGGGTTCATGATGGCGTCATCACCTATTTGAGCATAGCCTTGAGCAGGTGAAGCATCATATACGCTTTGTATATAGTCAGCTGAATGCACCCTGAGTAATTGTTCACGACTGGCTTTGGGGGCCTCATAATGACGCATGATCCAGTCCAGGCCTGAGGTGATGAGCTGGTCATGGATAGCCTGCAGTCGTGCCGGGCTTTCTGGATGAGTTGGGCCCATATCATGAAGCTGGCATTCGGCATGTGTAATAAGTGCGACAGTCATAGTGTGCCTGCTGACATTAAATTAATGCATTCTGTGAACGCTGTCTCCGGCTAAGTGGGAGAACACTTCATTTAATTGTAGCAATTTTCTCATCATTGATGATGGCTATTGCTGTTGCTATCGAGGGTCAGTTCAATTAGTTTAGCTTGTATCGCTTGAATGTGGCACAGGAGTCGCTGATGGGTCACCACTATCTTGATCATGTGTTCTCACCAAAATCAATTGCAGTATTTGGTGCCTCAAATCGCACTAATGCAGTCGGCACTATTGTTTTTAAAAATCTGGTTAAGGCTGGATTTCAGGGTGATCTCTTTCCAGTTAATTTACATCGCAGTAAGGTTCAGGGGCGCAAAGTCTATAGAACCATAGCCGATATTAACAAAGACATTGACCTTGCCGTGGTGGCGACGCCTGCAGCAACAGTGCCTGAAATTGTTCATCAATGCGGCCAGGTGGGTGTGCGTGCGGTGGTCATATTAACCGCAGGTTTTGCTGAGGCAGGCGATGCTGGAAAAAAGTTACAAAACGATATTATTGAATCGGCCCGGCAGTTTGGTATTCGAATTATTGGCCCCAACTGTCTGGGTATCATGCGCCCCAGGTTGGGACTAAATGCGACCTTCAGTCATAACATGGCGCGTGCGGGTCAGCTGGCACTGGTTTCACAATCCGGTGCCCTGTGCACAGCCATGCTTGACTGGGCACAGGGGCACGGTGTTGGGTTTTCTACCATGTTATCGCTGGGTGATGCGGCGGATGTTGATTTCGGCGACATTCTCAGTTATCTGGCGCTTGATCCTCATACCCATTCCATTCTTTTATACATTGAAGGCATACGTAATGCGCGAAGTTTCATGAGTGGCTTGCGTATAGCTGCACGTATGAAGCCGGTAGTGGTGGTGAAATCAGGTCGCTATGATGAGAGTTCGCGTGTCGCTATTTCACACACAGGTGCGATGGTAGGCAGTGATGATGTCTTTCTTGCGGCGATTCAGCGTGCCGGTGCAGTGCGTGCCTATACCATTAAACAGTTATTTTCTGCGGCAGAATTACTGGCTAGTCGTGGATACCGAGTAAAGGGTAATCGTCTGGCTATTGTGACCAATGGTGGTGGGCCGGGTGTGATGGCGAGTGATCGTATCGTTGAGCAAGAAGTGGTCATGGCACAATTGAATCAGCAGACTATCGATAGCTTGAATCAACAATTACCGAATCACTGGTCGCATGGAAATCCGGTAGATATCCTTGGTGATGCAGATGCTGAACGTTACCGAAATGCGGTGGAAGCCTGTTTGGCCGATGATAATGTAGATGGTGTGTTGGTCATGCTGACACCCCAGGCAATGACCGCATCTGATGAAAGTGCGCTTGCCGTTATAGAGATTGCACAGAAAAGTCACAAGCCCGTATTGACTTGCTGGATGGGCGACAAGCAGGTGAAAAAAGCGCATGCACTGTTTGCGGACAAAAAAATTGCCCATTTCGATACCCCTGAGGCGTCAGTTGAAGCTTTTTCATACATGGCCACTTATCAGCGTAATCAGCAGTTGCTCATGCAGGTGCCTGATCCCTTGTATAAAAGCAGTGAGCCAGATATTAATGGCGCCCGTTTGATTATTGAAGAAGCACTGGCTGAAAAACGTAAGGCGCTGTCCGATATGGAAACTATGGCAGTGCTGAAGGCATTTGATATACCAGTTGTTACAATTATGGAAGCTGAGACTGCTAATCAGGCGTTGGTGATGGCAGAAACCCTGGGCTTTCCGGTCGTAATGAAGATAAATTCTGCGGACATTACCCACAAGTCAGATGTCTCAGGCGTGCGCCTGAACATTACAACGGCAGCTGCGGTGCGTGACATATTCAATGAATTAGTCGCTATGGCAAAGCAGAAACGCCCCGATGCAACTATCAAAGGCGTCACTATCGAAAGCATGTATCAGAGAGCACATAGCCGTGAAATTATGATTGGTGTGATACGTGATTCGGTGTTTGGCCCAGCCATTAGTTTTGGCGCCGGTGGTACCATGGTTGAGATCATGCGTGACAGAGTGATTTCACTGCCGCCAATAAATCGCTTTATTGCGCAGAGAATCATTGCTGGATCAAAAGTGCATAAACTACTTGCATCGTTCAGGAATATGCCTGCAGTTAACATGCGTGAACTTGAAAATGTATTGTTGCGTGTATCAGAAATGGTCTGCGAACTTCCACAAATCAGGGAAATGGATATTAATCCACTGATAGTAGATGAGCAGGGTGTGTTGGTGGTCGATGCACGTATGGTTATCGACTATCAGACCCCTGGTGCACAACCTTATTCACATATGGCTGTCCATCCGTACCCGAGGCACCTGGTGACACAATGGCAAATGGCGGATGGTAAGAATATTCTGATACGGCCGATACGCCCTGAAGATGCAAAAATAGAACAGGACTTTATTCGTCAATTGTCCCCACAGTCAAAGTATTTCCGTTTCATGCAAGCT
>JBFFSQ010000027.1:0-21385 GCA_041572275.1 Gammaproteobacteria bacterium | reverse complement strand
TGGGAGACATCACGGAGCATTTTAGGTGGCTTGCCCAATAATACATCCAGCGGCATATCCACTGGGTAATCATCAAAATGTCTATCGTGAACTTTCAGCTCCATCGCCTCAGTCGTATTACCCAGTACTGCATACGGACAACGTTCGCGTTCACACAATGCCTTGAAATCGTCGAGCTGTTCCGCTGATATGGCCAGCACATAGCGTTCCTGAGATTCATTGCTCCAGATTTCCATTGGCGTCATACCGGGTTCATCAATATGGACTTCGCGCAGTTCAAACTCGGCACCACGGCCTCCATCATTGATCAATTCAGGCAAGGCATTGGAAATACCGCCAGCACCGACATCATGAATCCAGATAATGGGATTTTTATCATCCTGAGCCCAACAACGATCAATAACCTCCTGACAACGGCGTTCCATTTCAGGATTGCCACGTTGCACAGAGGCAAAATCGAGATTTTCAGCACTGGTGCCGCTGGCCATAGATGAAGCGGCACCACCACCCAATCCAATTAGCATAGCTGGACCACCCAGCAGTACGATAGGTGTGCCCACTGGCATATCAATCATATCAATATGCTGTTTGCGCATATTGCCAAAACCGCCGGCCAGCATGATGGGCTTATGGTAACCACGGACTTCATCGCCATCGACACCCGGTACTTTTTCTTCGAAGGTACGGAAATAACCGTTGATATTGGGACGCCCGAATTCATTATTAAATGCAGCCGATCCAAGTGGACCCTCGACCATAATATCCAGTGCCGACACGATACGATCCGGTTTGCCATGATCAGTTTCCCAGGGTTGCTCAAAACCGGGTATGCGTAAATTGGAGACCGAGAAGCCGCACAAGCCGGCCTTGGGCTTTGAACCGCGACCAGTAGCACCCTCGTCTCGAATTTCCCCTCCAGAACCGGTTGCAGCCCCTGGGAAAGGTGAAATCGCTGTGGGATGGTTATGGGTTTCCACTTTCATCAAAATGGGCATATCTTCATGATGATAAGTGTATTCACCTGAATTCACGTTGGGGAAGAAGCGGCCTGCCTGATGACCCTCAATCACCGAGGAATTGTCATGATAAGCACTTAAAATATTCTCAGGCGAATGATTATAGGTATTACGAATCATGCCAAACAGCGAGATATCCTGCTCCTGTCCGTCAATAATCCAGTCGGCATTGAATATTTTGTGTCGGCAATGCTCTGAGTTAGCCTGGGCAAACATCATCAATTCTGCATCACCTGGATTGCGTTTTACAGACGTGAAATACTCCATCAGGTAATCAATTTCATCTTCAGACAACGCCAGTCCCAGGTCCGTATTGGCCTGAACCAGCGCCTCACGTCCTCCGTTGAGTATATCAACATGCCCGCCCGGTGCTGGTTGCGTGTGCTCAAACAGACAAGCCGCTTCATCAAAGTGACGCATCACCATCTCGGTCATGCGGTCATGAATAAGAGCGATTACCACCTGATTCTGCTGCTCTGTCAGCTGAGTGCCAGAACTCAATTCAATATAATAGGCAATACCCCGTTCCAGGCGGATAATTTTGTCGAGGCCGCAATTGTGAGCAATATCCGTCGCTTTTGATGACCAGGGCGATATTGTTCCGTTTCGTGGTGTAACCAGAAACAGGTCACCCGTCATGGTTTCAGGCTTGAAAACCGGGCCATACGTCAGCAATTTATCGAGAATTTGCTGTTCATCAGTACTCAGGTCACCCGTCAGATCAGCAAAATGCACATATTCCGTATGAATGGCAGAAATGCCATCAATGGCCTGCTGCATCTGGTTTAACAGTTTTTCCACTCGAAAGGTGGAAAGTGCGGGTGATCCACGAAAATAATGCATTTCTGGCCTCAGTTCAGCTCAAACAAGCAATCAGGTTGCGAAAAAACGCAATTTTAAAGCAATGCTGAACCTTCTGCTACCAAAGCTGTCTATTCATCGTTACAATAGTAACTTGGCTTAACCACCAAATTCGGGGACGACATGGCTTCGACGTGGGTGGCGAAACCTTATGGTGCATGTCGAGGCGCAGATTACCTCGTTAATACAGCTGCAAAACTTATAGTTGCCAACGACGACAACTACGCATTAGCTGCTTAATAACCAGTTGAATGCCCTCTGGCTGAGGCTCGCTTGTAGGCTTCAGATTTCAGGGGTCACTTATACAAGCTCGTGGGCAGGTCGGCCTGAGGCCTGAACATTAAAACCCTAAACGGGCTCGTTGCCTGGAATCCTGAACCGTCGGAGTCCTCGCAATTAAATTAAAAGACGAAATCTAAGCATGTAGAGCCAAAGGCAGAGTACTTGCGGACGCGGGTTCGATTCCCGCCGTCTCCACCAATAACAAAGGCTACCCAAACTGGGTAGCCTTTTTTATTGGCTGCGACAGCAAAATGAAAGCCCGAACGGTTCGAAAAAATTGCCGGTAGCAATTTTTAACATGGTCATGCTTTTCATGACCAAGGCCCTGTAAGGTTGAGGCCCAGGAAGGGCCGAATATTCCCACCGCCTCGACAAACAACAAGACTACCTGCATCAGACAGCCTTTGTTATTGCTGTTAATTAAACTTTAAAAGATGTTGTGATTGAGAAGCCAATGTCATCATATATATTACTTTTTGCGTAACAATGCATCTAATTGATCAACAACAATTGCCCAGTCTGCATCATCATCAATTGCCTGTTTAAGAAAATCAGCTTGATTATTATTCCAAAACTCGGCCTCATGAAGTTGAACATGGTGAGATAATGGTTTGTGATTACTTATGAAGTTACTTATGGCTTCACTACTATTTTCCAATCCCAGCTGTTCAAATAATGAATTGAGATCATGACGCATTGATTCCATTTTTCATTCCTTAAAATCTGAATATCGTACGATTAAATCATATCTATTATTTAAGTAGAATACGCCTAAAATAAAACAAGTGCCTTATGTATTAGCATATCAACTTTAAATATATTCTATTTATTTAATAAGTGCTTGACTGGTTTTTTCTGCTTCTATAAAAATACGTTTAACCAGTGGATATTGGCTTTTAATTGCTTGGTCAAGTTCAGCAATGCTTGTTTCAACCTCTTCAGCTGTTATGTCGTTTTTAAAATTAACACTAATATTAGCAAGAATAAAATCAGGGCCCATATGCATGGTTAAAACTTCATTTATCTGTTCAATAACCGGACAGGTTTGTAATATGGATTTTATGCCCTGGACAACATGACGGTTTGCACTTTCACCAATGAGCAGGCCTTTGGTTTCATATGCCAACCAAACCGCAGTACCAAGAAGTATAAGACCAATAATAATTGAAGCAGCACCATCAAAATACTGGAAGCCAGTATATTGTGTCAGTGCGACACCGAGAAATGCTACAAGTAAACCTAGCATGGCCGCTGAATCCTCAAACAACACAACAAAGACTGAGGGGTCTTTCGTGCGCTGAACAGCTTCAAGATAACCCCATTTACCTTTTGCGCGACTGAATTCACGTAATGCGAAGTACCAGGCCATGCCTTCAAATACCATAGCCAAACTGAGCACGATGTAATTAATCATCGGATTGTGTAGTGGTGTCGGATGCAATAAATGCTGTATACCTTCATATATTGAAATACCACCGCCAAGGGCAAATATAAGAATGGCGACAACAAAACTCCAGAAATAAATTTCTTTGCCATGACCAAACGGAAAGTTTTCATCGGCGGGTTTTGAAGCACGCTTAAGCCCATATAACAATAAAATCTGATTACCAGTATCCACCATGGAATGGACACCTTCAGATAGCATTGCCGAACTCCCGGTTATAAATGCGGCGAAAAATTTTGTTAGCGCGATTAAAGCATTACCGACAAGTGCCGCAATAATTACTTTTTTTGAACCGGTGGACAATGCTAATAGTTCACTTTTTATTCAGGGCTTCTGATTTTGTTGAATAATAAAAACCAAAACCTATACGAATCATACCCAATACAAGAAGTAATACACTGAAGGCATAAATATCATCGGTTTTCAACTTATGCTCAAAAAGACCAATCATTATGTCGCGCAATACAAATACGATACCCGCATCAAGAATAACTGGCAGTCTGATAGTATGATCCATGAAATATTGAAACAGTGAACGTGACAATTCCAGCAGTATCACCAATGTGAGAACATCGGAAAATATATACAGGTAGTTTCCTGTAACACCCGATTTGTTAATTAGTTCATACAAGCCATAAAACAATCTAAAAGCACCGATCATCAGAGCTAAAGTGGTAAACAATAAGATAACCCCAAATATGTAACCAGTGACTTTATTAAACAGCCATTCAGGGTTTTTCCATTCATATTTCATTTGTGACATGGTTTATTACTCAATTTTAGAAGGCATCGATGTTCTCATGAGCTGACGTAGTAATATTGGAGAAACAAGTGTAGTTATCAAGCTCATCAGTATAATAACAACGAAACTGGGTTGTTCAATAATATTTTGCTGTAAGGCCAGCAAAGCTACAATCATCGCAACTTCACCTCTGGGTGACATACCTACACCTACAATAATAGCATCCCTGGTCGACATACCCGTCAATTTAGCTGGCAACCCACATCCAACCAATTTACTCAGGATAGCTACAACGCTGAGTGCCAGAAGAAAATACAATATATCCAAATTAAAAGCCCCTATATCTACCAGAACACCCAGGGACACAAAGAAAATAGCCCCAAATAGAATTCTTAGATAATCAGCTCCTTCCTTAAACTGCTTACTGTGTTTAAGGCTAACACCTTCCAGTGAAACGCCAGCAATAAAAGCGCCAACAATCGCAGACAAACCGATGACTTCAGCAATCATGGCATAAGCAAAAGCCAACAGCATGGCGACGACAAAAATAAATTCCGGGTATTTCCTGGCAAATGCAGAGCCGTCCAGTTTCTGTATCAAGTTTTGAGCTATCCAGAAACCAGCCATTAGAGCAATAAAAATAAAAGCAATCGCCTTAAACAACAGAAACCCGGTTATAGCCCACTCGAAACTACCAGTGGTGAAATGCTGGGTAAAAGCCAGTGCAGTTAATGCCAAAATATCATCGATGACTGCCGCACCAATAATTGTCTTGGCAACCTCAGTCTGTAGTTTACCCATTTCCCGCAAAGTATCTGCAGTAATAGCTATGCTGGTGGCCGTAAGCGTGACACCAATCAACAATGCTTTCTCACTGGAAATGCCAAAATAGCGCGCAACCAGGTAACCACCTATCCATGGAATGATGACACCTAAGAGAGCAATCCACACATAGCGAATTTTACCGATGTCTTTTAACTTAAACTCCAGTCCTACCACAAATAGTAAGATAACAGCTCCAAGTTTAGCCAGTGAACTAACAAAATCGGTGTAGGTAACCCAGGCAAGCACACTAGGACCAATAATAATACCGACCAGAATTTCTCCGACGACAGCGGGTTGTGAAATAAAAGAAGCCAGAACATAGCCAGAGAGTGCTACAAAAAGCAGTAGACTCATCTGAAATTCAACAGAGCCAAAAATATCACCACCGTGCATAAGATGACCTTTTATTGAGATAGCATATTTTATCTATGTGAATCATAATTAAAGCATCAAATATTTAGCCTTCAAAGGATTATTTATGTCTTCCTGGCCTGATTCCGCTCAAATACAAACAGCTATTATGGAAAAGCTAGGTGAACTGCAAGCCTCCTTCATAGCTCCAGAATTCTGGTTTCAAGTTGGTGTCATCATAGTCATTTTTGGACTGGCACGCTGGTTTTTAACGCCACAGCTACAGGGTGTACTTGTCCGCCTGAGTACAATCAGTAGCCATAATATAAGTTTCAATCGTCTGATTGTTACTCTGAATGAATTTGCTAACACACTGGTATGGTTGATCTTGCAATGGATCGCCATCCAGGTCTATATCTACCTGGACAAACCACACAACCTGTTAACCCCCGTCGCCAGCCTGCTCAGTGCATGGTTTTTAATCCGCATTGTATCCAAACTGTTAAAAAACAGGGCAGCTTCACGAATGATTGCAACGCTGGCCTGGACCCTGGCTATTCTTAACATTCTTGGCTGGTTAAAACCTGCGCTGGAATTACTCGACAGTATGTCGCTTACCTTAGGTGCAGTCCGTCTGTCACCTCTTGTGGTTATAAAAGCGGGTCTTGCACTGTGGTTTTCTCTTTGGTTAGCCAATGTTCTCGCAACGTTTCTGGACCGTAGACTTCAGAATTCAGACAGCATCACACCGGTTATGCGGGTCCTCAGTGTCAAACTGCTACACATAGGCCTTATTACCGCAGCCTTCCTGATCACGTTTTCCGCTGTCGGCATCGACCTTACGACACTTGCTGTATTTGGTGGTGCACTGGGCGTAGGTCTGGGTTTTGGCTTGCAGAAAATTTTTTCCAACCTGGTCAGCGGAGTTATTCTGTTAATGGATCGTTCAATCAAACCTGGCGATGTAATTTCTGTTGGTCAGACTTTTGGCTGGATCAATCATTTAAGTGCACGTTATGTTTCGGTAATAACACGCGACGGTATTGAACATCTTATCCCCAATGAAGTCTTGATCACTGAACGCGTAGAGAACTGGTCGTTCAGTGATAATCTGGTGCGACTTAAACTGCCTATAGGTATTTCCTATAAATCAGATGTTCGCCTTGCCATGAAGCTCTGTGTAGAAGCAGCAATGGCAACACCACGCATTCAGAAGAATCCTGAACCAAGATGCCTGTTGAAAGGTTTTGGAGACAGCTCTGTCGACCTGGAACTCAGGGTCTGGATCGATGATCCACCTAATGGGCGTTCCAATGTATTAAGTGATGTTTTACTGGGTGTATGGGACCGTTTTCATCAGCAAGGCATAGAAATACCATTCCCACAACGAGATTTACATTTACGCAGTGGTTTAGAAAACCTATATTGTCGTGACGACAACCCGACGAATAAAGGAGAATAAACATGATCCAATTTATGTTGTGTCATGATACTACAACTGAGGTTGGTGGTGAGGAAATGTTGCAGAAATGGAGTGATCAACCAAATAGCTGGATTTGGGTAGACCTGTATGAAGAACCTGTCGATGAAGAACATACTTTTCTTAGTGAACAATTTGAACTGGATAGTGGTGCCATAAATGAAGCACAACGAAATCGGCACCCACCCAGTTTTGAAGCATTCGAAAATTACATTTATCTTTTACTCAAGCCGTTAGATGCAGAATCAAATTCCCTGAATTTTAACACGCTACAACTTGCTATGTTTGCTAGTGATCGATTCCTGATAACTCGTCATACTAAAGAATCACCATATCTCACCAGGCTTTGGCAATCACTTGTTCTTGATGGCTGCGCTAATGAAACTCCTATTTCAGTCGTATCCGCCATGTGTAAACGAGTGGCGCAACGTTACGGAAAAGTATTGCTGGATCTTGAACAACGCCTGGATGTGATCGAAGATGAATTATTCGAAAGCCCAACCGACACCCTGATGAAAGAACTGGTTAGCTACAATACTGGTCTGCGCAAAATGCATCGCATCCTTGCCTACCATGTAGATGTCTTTGATACTCTACGTCAGGAGCTACACAAAAAAGGTCGACATCACCATGATATTTTTGATGATATTTATGCCCTTATCGAGCGTTACAATAGTCTATCAACTTTATACCAGAGCGTAATAACTGACCTGATAGAGGCCTACATAAGCCTTAATGGTCATAGACTAAATCAAATTATGAAAGTTTTAACTATCGTTACAGTAATCTTTGTCCCACTTACTTTACTTGTGGGTATATATGGTATGAACTTTGAGAACATGCCAGAATTAAAAAGTAAACATGGTTATTACATACTGCTTTCAATTATGTCAGGTATTGCAGTTGTAATGTTATATCTATTCCGAAAAGTTCGCTGGTTGTAATTATAAAGCAGCTACTACATTCTAATTTTAACATTACGTATGCTAGATTATCTGTCTTTGCATTGAGTTTGAGTTTACATGCTTAGCTATCAACATGCCGCACATGCTGGTAATTATGCTGATGTTTTAAAACATCTGGCACTTAGTATTAGCATTGAGTGTCTTCGACAATCTAATAGGCCTATTCTATATATCGATACTCATGCAGGTTCTGGTTCATACGAACTTGAATATGGAGAAACCAATACAAATAAACTTAAAAGAGACATTAACAGATTGAACTTTACTTCAATCCCAGATGCTATTGAACCATATCGCAACACTGTTAAATCCTTTCTTAAGGAAAATAGATATCCTGGCTCTCCATTAATTGCAGCTAGCCTGTTACGTGATCAGGATCAACTACAGTTATTTGAATTACACTCTAATGAATATGCCTTACTTAAACAGGTATTACAAAAAGACCAACGAATAAAAGTCCATCATTCTGACGGATATCAGGTTTTCCAAGATTTACTGCCTATTCGAAACCAGCAGTTACTCATTCTAATTGATCCACCATATGAGAAACATCAGGACTATACACAAGTTGTAGAAACACTTGTTACAGGCGCTAAAATCATGTCTAAGGCTCATTATTTAATCTGGTACCCAGTTATTCATCGCTCTCTGATTAACAAAATGTTGCATGAATTTAGCCAGATAGGTTTTTCAAATATCTGGCGATACGAACTTGGAATATCAGAAGATACAAACGATAACAAGATGACAGCTAGTGGAATAGTTGCAGTCAATTGCCATTTAAAATTACATCTCCGCATGAAAGAACTACTGCCTGTTGTCAAACAACAACTGGCACCTTCAGGTTTTTACTTAATTAAGAATCTATTAACGAGTTAAAAACCTGAAGCCGGATTGTGAAGAGAAATATAGAAAACCCAGCAATTCATAATAAAATCCATGCCTTATTAGACATCTTTGTTCTCTAAATCATAAGCAGCGAGTCAACCAAAGACACCTGATAACTTGCCCTGATAGAACAGTAACCAACGCGACTTATTTACCATAATTAGCCAAGAGCAAATTTGCCATATCACTTCGACGACGTAAATTGATATAGCCATTGTGTACAAGATACTGAGTAATCTGAGTCACTGCCTCATCCACAGTTAATTTGGAGGCATCAATGATAATTTCAGGGTCTACTGGCTCTTCATAGGGAGAATCTATGCCGGTAAATTCCTTAATTTCACCTCTTCGAGCTTTGGCGTACAGCCCTTTGATATCACGTTCTTCACATACTTCAAGTGGACATTTAATATAGATCTCCACAAACTCTCTTTCACCAACAATGCTTCGGACAAAATCCCGGTCCTCTCTGAATGGTGATATAAATGAAGTTAGGACCATAACACCGGCATCAACGAAGAGCTTACCCACTTCTCCGATCCGTCTAATATTTTCCTTACGATCAACTTCACTAAACCCCAGGTCGCCATTTAAGCCATGCCTAATATTGTCACCATCTAATATGTAAGTGCGAATAGACATGTCGTGTAAATATTCTTCAAGGGCATCTGAAATGGTTGATTTGCCAGACCCTGATAATCCAGTAAACCAGAGAATTGAAGAATGCTGATTATTTAGCAAATTTCGACGTTCTTTAGTAATTGATGTATCACTCCAGACAACATTGGTAGATATCTTCATGAGTTCACTTCCAGCAACGTTTCAGTAAATTAATATCAAAGGGCTTTATTCGGATATTAAATACTTAATAGCAGCCATATTAAGTAATATACATGGGAAATCTTCCTGTACAGGGAAGGATATGTAGTAAATCAACTAAAACGAGATTCAGGTCACAATCGCTGTGAGCGTCGATTGCTTAAATTTAATGTGTTATTTTTACATTTCCTTTTATAGCTATCTTATTTTTATATTCTTAACAAATACTCCCATGAAAAAACATATATTAGTTCATTAAAATACAGCTACTAACTAATCATAGTTTTTTTAATGAAGGTCGTCATTAAACCGAAAATAAAACATTGGTGCCACCAAGACCACAATAACCATTGGGGTTTTTGGCTAAATATTGCTGATGATAGTCTTCTGCATAATAAAATTCTGATGCAGGCAATATTTCAGTCGTAATCTCAGGGAAGCCTGCCTGTTGTAAAGCCTGTTGATAACTTAGTCTTGATTGTATGGCCTGGACATATTGATGGTCTGTAAAAGTGTAAATACCTGAACGATATTGGGTTCCCTGGTCATTACCCTGTCGCATGCCCTGGGTGGGATTATGTGACTGCCAGAACGTTTGGAGTAAATTCTGATAACTCACTATTTGTGGATCATAAACAATTAGCACCACCTCATTATGTCCAGTCATACCTGTACACACTTCCTGGTAGGTTGGATTAGGTGTATACCCGGCTGAATACCCCACTGCTGTACTGAACACGCCATCCAGCTTCCAGAAACATCGTTCTGCGCCCCAGAAACAACCCATTCCGAACACAGCCTTCTCCATGTTGGCAGGAAATGGTGCTTTCAAGTTATGACCATTCACAAAGTGCTTATTGGGCACCTGCAAGGACTGTTCACGCCCCGGAAGTGCTTGATCAGCGGATGGCATCGTTAATATTTTCATGTTCATGATTCCTGACAATCAACAATTAAATAATGTAAATAGATATGATTGTAATTATAGGCTTTAGTAGATTTTATTGGCCTTACATTTCAATGGGTTACATTCTATACTGCGTAAGCTCATACTCCTTAAATGACATCTACAATGAGCACAAAAAGGTTTATAATTATTTAAATTTGCGTGATTTGTGCTTGATTTATGAATGTATATGAGGCAATTTCAGATTAACGCCAAATACATCAACGGCATAATAACTAAATACAAAAACAGTAAATGATAATAAAACAGTGTAGTGGAATATATATTTATGAATGATTCAACCGATAAACAGCCACACCATGATCGACGTACTCGTACACGAAAAGAGATTAAGCAACTAATATCAGAGCGCAATGAAGTTCTATCACTCTATTGCAATCTGGCCGGCTGTGACACCAGTCAGAATCTATCACCCGATGAGATTGAACCCGAGGTGTTACAGGAATTCTGTCAGGTATTAATCGATTATATTGCCACAGGACATTTTGAACTTTATCGACGTATTTCAGAAGGAGAAGAACGTCGACAAGATATCCTTGATTTAGCAAACAACATTTATCCTCGCATAGAGCATACAACCAAAACTGCCGTCGATTTTAATGATCTGTATGATGATGGTATTAAGCTGAGTGAAAACAAGGACAAGTTGCCCGAATTTCTATCACGCCTGGGCGAAGACCTGGCTACCCGCATTGAACTCGAAGATCAGCTTATCAATACACTCTTATCCCCCTCTACCTCTGCAGTGGAAACCCTGCAATAAAAAAAGCCGGGATTTCCCGGCTTTTTTTATTGCAGTCGAATTAACCAGCAACCATGAATTTTAGGATTACGTTTAAAGTCTTCAGGTATCGTCTGTTTGCGAATATCTTCAACATTAAATCGTTCGAATAGTGTTGGCTCCAGTTTGAATTTCCTGAAATTGTTTGAAAATACCAGAACACCATTTGGAGCCAGTAATTTCATCACTGACTCTATCAACATCACATGATCTTTCTGGATATCAAAAACACCTTCCATTGTCTTTGAGTTTGAAAATGTTGGTGGATCAAGAAAAATGACATCAAAATACTTTTCTGGATTTTGCGCCTGTTTTTGTAACCACTGCACGCAATCAGCTTTGATAAAATTATGCTGGCTTTGTGTGAAATTATTAATTTTAAAATTTTGTTTCGCCCAATTCAGATAGGTATTCGACATATCGATAGTCGTGGTGGATGCAGCGCCACCTGCGGCCGCGTACACTGACACACTACCGGTATAAGCAAACAGATTTAAAAAATGTTTGTCTTTACACATGTCTCTAATTAAAAGCCGTGTGTCTCGATGATCTAAAAATAAGCCTGTATCAAGATAATCTTGTAAATTTACTACAAACTTAAGACCGGCCTCATGTACTTGAAATTCGCTACCAGCTGTTGCCTGCTTTTCATATTGAGCCAAACCTTTTTGCTGACGTCGTGTCTTAACTACAAGCTTACTACGATCAACCCCAAGCACTTCTGGTACTACAGCTATAAGATGATCCATTCGTAAACGAGCTTTTCGAATATCAATTGTTGAAGGCGCCTGATATTCCTGCACCTGTACCCAATCAGCATATATATCAATCGCCGCTGCATATTCTGGCAAATCAGCATCATACACACGGTAGCATTCAATATTATTTCGCCTTGCCCAACGTGAGAGATGCTTGAAATTCTTTTTCAAACGATTGGCAATCATTGCCATAGATTCCGCGTCCCTTTGTTCAATTTTAGCTTTTACTTCTTCTGAAGGTGCCTGACGAATTGAATACTGAAAGAGTTTGCATTTGATTGCGCCATTGAAAAAAGTATTATTTTTATGTGAGCGTAACCCGATATTTTTCGCCAGATCCAAATTGCCTGTAAACAAGGCAGTTGTCCATCCAGCAAAGTATTTACGCCAACATTCGCCTAGATCCGAGTACAAATAGGACAGCTCTCTGATATCCCCTAAACGTTCGCCATAGGGTGGATTTACAATGACCAGGCCCGGCACCATATCCCCTGGAGCCTGACAATTTTCTATATCCCGCTGTTCTATTTGTATATATTGTTGCAGACCAGCTGCGTGAACATTCTGTTTGGCGGCTTTCACCGATGAAATGGATGCATCGTAACCTTTGATTTGTAAGTTGAAATGACTTTTATCTTGCTGACTGGCTTTAGCTTGACTCACAAGGTTTCGCCACAAGCCATCATCGTGACCCTTCCAGCCCAGAAAACCAAAATAATCACGCCTCAAGCCAGGTGCGATATTCAATGCCATGAGTGCTGCTTCGGTTAGAAATGTCCCCGAGCCACACATTAAATCAACCAGTGTCAGTGAATCATTCGGCCAACCTGAGCGTATTAAGATAGCGGCGGCCAGATTCTCTTTAAGGGGTGCAGCTACATTTGACATGCGGTAGCCCCGTTTATGCAAAGGATCACCCGCAAGATCCAGGCTCAGGGTAGCCTGGTTTCTGTGAATGTGCAGATTAATTCTTACATCAGGCCTATCACGATCAACGGAAGGACGTTTATCGTAGAGATCATTAAACTGGTCAACAATCGCATCTTTTACCTTAAGTGATGCATAGTGACTGTTTGTTAATGCCGAATCACTGAGATTACAGTTTACAGCCAGGGTACCATCAACAGTCAGGTGCTCAGACCAGTTAATCATCTGTACCTGTTGATAAAGCTCATTTTCAGATAAGACTTCAAAATTCTTCAGGGGCAGAAAGACACGACTCGCCAGCCGCGACCATAGGCACACACGATAGGCAGCTTCCAGGCCACCCTCAAAATAGACACCTGAATGGGCAAGCTCAGGCTTAGCAACCTGTAGTGTCTGCAATTCAGACAGTAACAGATCTTCTATACCCTTTGGGCAACTTGCATAATAACGATTGGATACAGTCATACTACTCAACCATTTGTCATCAGCTGAGTGACGACCTCTAAATCATCAGGTGTATCAATACCCGGTCCTGGTAGTTTTATCGCCTCTTCAACATGAATCGCAATACCACTGTATAAAGCGCGTAATTGTTCCAGTTTTTCCAGCGACTCTATTGGGCATGTCTCCATGTTGGTATAGGCATGCAGGAAACTGACCCGATAGGCATAGATACCCAAATGACGCTGATACACTCGGCTCTCATCTAACCGTGGCTCAGTTGAATCCCTGTCCCAGGGAATCGCTGCGCGACTGAAATACAGTGCATAGCCTTCTGCATCGGTCACCACTTTGACAATATTGGGGTCGACTACATCTTCAACTCGTTGAATGGCTGTCGATAAGGTCGCCATACCTGCACGGGGATGATCAGCAAGATTAAGAGCCACCTGTTTGAGTATTTCGGGCGGTGTTAAGGGTTCATCACCCTGTAAGTTAACAACAATCTCATCACTCGCCCAGTCATATTTTAAGCTAACCTCAGCCAGGCGATCAGTACCCGATGGGTGCGTCGGTGATGTCATACAGACACTGGCACCAAAAGCCTCGGCGACTTCCTGGATGCGATCGTCATCTGTGGCAATGATGACCTGTTCTGCGCCAGAGCGTTGCGCCGTTTCATAAACATGCTGCAGCATCGGTTTACCGGCAATATCAATCAGGGGCTTACCCGGAAAACGAGTTGACGCATATCGCGCCGGAATAACTACTTTAAAGCTTAGAGACATACTTAGTTTTCTGATTCAGTTGAAGTTTCATTCAACTGACGTGCTTCAGCTTCGAGCATAACCGGAATACCATCTCGAACTGGATATGCCAGAGCATCCTGTTCGCAGATCAGTTCCTGAGCTTTTTTATCAAACGTCAATTTGCCATTGCATTTGGGGCAAACCAGAATTTCGAGTACTTTTTTATCCATGACATACCTGCTGGAGAATTTGATGGAATTGTTCCTGAGCCGTTGCTGACAACTGGATATCAATAGGAACATACCACGCATTGTTTAATTTAAAGTTGGCACATTTTACCGCATCTTTTTCTGTCATTAATATCGGTAGCTCATCATCAAAATCGAAATCCTGTAGCTGATAAGCATGATGATCATCAAAAGCATGGCAAATGCAGCGAATACCAAACGCCTCTAACATCTGAAAAAAACGACCGGGATTACCAATTCCGGCTACCGCATGGACCTGTTGTCCTTTCATGTTTTCCAACAACAGGCATTGGGTCTCGGTATTGAGTGCATTCACTTGCCTGGCCTTTATGGTAAATGATGCCTGATCCGGCTGACCACCATTTTGAACGACCAGATCAACCGATTGCAATCGACCTTGTGGTTCACGCAAAGGACCAGAAGGCAAACAGAAGCCGTTTCCAAAGCCTCTGCTAGCATCAACAACAGCAATTTCAGCAGCCCGGTTCAGTTTATAGTGCTGCATACCATCATCACTGAGGATAACATCACAATCATAATTTTGGAGCAGCAGCTCGACATCAGCTTGGCGATCTGGCCCTACGACTACAGGGCAGCCCGTTCTTAATGCAATTAACCGAGGCTCATCTCCGACCTGCTGGGCACTGCTCTCTTGAGTGACCTGCTGAGGCCAGCTCTTGGCCTGGCCACCATAACCTCTGCTGATAACTGCCGGCTTCATACCTGTCATTTTAATTTGCTGACATAATTCGATAATCAGTGGCGTTTTCCCTGTGCCACCAATATTGATATTACCCACGACTATTACTGGCACGGGTGCGGTATAGGTTTGCAGAATATGTAGACGGTAAAGGAATTTACGAATCAGGCTAAGAAGACAAAAAAGTCCAGTAACAGGTAACAGCAGCCAGGCCACTGGATTCTGGCTATACCAGTAATGCTCAATTCGCTTCAAGCCGATTTTCCACTTCACTAAATTGCATGCGGTGTAAAGCGGCATAGCTGCCATCTCTGGCCAGTAACTCCTGATGTGTCCCGGTTTCAATGATCTCGCCATTATCCATAACGACAATTAGATCGGCATTTTCAATGGTGGATAATCGATGCGCAATAACCAGAGTGGTACGATTCTTCAGTAGTTCTTCAAGTGCCGCCTGGATGTGACGTTCTGACTCGGTATCCAGAGCAGATGTGGCCTCATCCATAATCAGAACCGGTGAATTTTTTAATAGTGCCCGAGCAATCGCAATACGCTGTCGTTGGCCACCGGAGAGCATGACGCCTTTCTCACCGACTTCAGTATGTAAGCCCTTCGTCATACGTTGAATAAATTCAAGCGCATGTGCCGATTTGGCTGCTGTAATTATTTGCTGTTCATCCGTATCGTGTAAACGACCATAAGCGATATTATGAGCCACCGTGTCATTAAACATGACAATGTCCTGGCCGACATAGGACATTTGGTCACGCAAACTGGTCAGGCTGTAATCCCGTATATCTTTACCATCAAGCAGTATTTCACCAGAAAAGTCATCGTACAATCTAGGTAACAAATTCACCAGTGTAGACTTACCACTTCCTGAGCGACCGACAAAAGCTACAGTTTGTCCTGGTTCAATTTTAAGATTGATAGATTTCAATACCGGCTTGTCTGGGTTAGCGCGATAACTGAAAACGATATCTTTAAATTCCAGTCGTCCTGATACACGATCAACTTCATAACTGCCCTGGTCAATTTCTATCTCGTTATCGAGTAAAGTGAACACACTTTCAGCAGCTGCTATGCCCCGTTGTATTACAGAATTCACATTAGTTAAGCGTTTGATGGGGGCAAATAGCATCATCATCGCAGACATGAATGCCATAAAGGCCCCCACATCAATTTTGTCTTTCACACCTTCCAGGGTTGCCATATAAATAATACCGGCCAATGCAAATGCAACGATGATCTGTATGATCGGAGTGCTCATTGAACTGGTGGCAACCAGCTTCATCTGCTGGTAACGATTGCTTTCATTGGTATGATGAAACTGTTTAACTTCGTAATCCTGACCGCCGAAGATTTTGACCACACGTTGAGCCTGAATGGCCTCTTCTACTATATGAGTGACCTCACCCATGGATTGCTGGATACGTGAACTAATTTTCCGGAAACGACGTGATACAAGACCAACTAATAGTGCAATAACTGGCCCAATAAAAAGAAACACGGCCGCCAGTTTCGGACTGAGATAAAACATATAACCAATCAGGCTCAGAATCATCAACACATCCCGGATCAAAACACTGATAGCATTAGTCGTTGCCTGGGCGAGTTGCTCTACATCATATGTAAACTTGGAAATAGTATTACCGGTGGAATTCTCATCGTAGTAATGAGTCGGTAGCAACATCAATTTACCGAACATTTCATCACGTAGCTCCATGATGACTCGACGACCAATCCAGGCCATACCGTATTCCGATAAAAAACCGGCAAAAGCCCGTACCAGGAACACACCTATAACTGCAAACGGAATCCATCGAATAACTTCTGGATCTTTATTAATGAAACCACCATTAAGCATAGGCTCCATTAAGGCAGCAAACGCTGGCTGTGATAAAGCAACCAGCACCATGCCGATGATCGATAACACAAAAACAGTCCAGTAATTAAACGCGTAGCGAACTAAACGACGATATGTAGTCTTTGAAGATGTCATGAATTACTTGGATGATTTTTCAAGTGTCGCAATAGATAAACGTGTTAAACCCAGCTGAGCGGCTGCATCCATTGCCACTACGACTGACTGATGGGGTGTTTGAGCATCAGCACGTAACACCAACGAAACATCCTTATTACCAGCGACTGTTTTTTCCAGAGCACGTTTCAAGGTTTCAATTTGGGTATTAACCAGCTGGCGATCATTAATGAAAAAACGCCCCTTGCTATCAATACCGATAACCACCGGCTCTTCCTGAGTCTGGGTTGGTGCGACTGATGCTTCTGGTAGCATCACTTTAAGTTTCGATTGTTTCTCGAACGTGGTCGACACCATAAAAAATATCAACAACAGAAACACGACATCGATCAAGGGTGTCAAGTTCAGTTCGATATCATCACGATGGTCGGGCTTCAGGTTCAAGCGGCTTTCTCCGTTTTATCACTGACAGCCAGATTACGGTTATTATGCAGCACATCGACCATCTTAATGGCCTCTTCTTCCATTTTAACCACCAGCTCATCAACTCGACCACGAAAATAACGATGGAACATGAGTGCAATTATAGCGACGCTTAAACCAGCCGCAGTCGTAATCAGTGCCTGAGAGATGCCACCGGCAAGCGGTGCAGCATTTCCAACGCCTGAGCTGGTGATCGCATTGAAGACCTTAATCATGCCGATTACAGTGCCCAGCAGGCCGAGCAAAGGTGAAATAGCGGCGATTGTGCCCAGTGTATTCAGGAAACGTTCCATTTCATGCACTACCTGACGTCCAGTTTCTTCTATGCTTTCCTTGATGCGTTCCCGGTCGAGATGGCGATTATTTAAACCTGCAGCCAGTATCTTGCCCAGAGCAGACTGTTTACTCATTTCCTCTACTTTTGAGCGTTCGAGCTGTCCTTCCTTAACCCAATGCCAGATGGTAGCAACCAGGTGTTTAGGGGTGACTTTACTACTCTGTAAGGTCCAGAAGCGCTCCAGAATTATTCCAAATGCGATGATTGAACAGGCAATAATGGGGAACATGAGCCATCCGCCGGCTTTAACCATTTCTAACACGTCACGAAACCTTATGCGTTAATTTTAGTTGCTGCACATCATACGTTATCGATGGACATGATTCCAATACTGATTGTGTTGTTTTCGATAGCTCTCAACTTCCACTAGATCACTGTTTTCATTAAATTTTATGCTAATCGCGCCCTGATTTGCGGTATTCAGTACTTTTACGCCTTTTTCTTCATAGCGGCGAACAATTTCAGGCCGTGGATGCTTGAATCGGTTCATATAACCAGCGGAGACGAGTGCATAGTTAGGCAAAACCTGATTGATAAAAGGCTGACTTGAGGATGTCAGACTGCCATGATGCGGCATAATGAGCACATCGGCTTTTAAATCCTGTTCATAGACCTGTAATAGATGTTGTTCAACCTGTTTTTCAATATCCGCAGTAATGAGGACAGACCCTGATCGATTACTCACTTTCAACACACAACCACGGTTATTTCTTTGCTTATAAAGACGGTCGGGATGTAATACTTCAAAACTCACACCATCCCATTCCCAACTCTGCCCCTGAAAACAAGGTTCTTTCACAGGATGAACGAGCTTTTCAACATCCTGCCCCATCAACACGTCTACCTGCGTCTGTCCGAGCACTGATGCCGCACCGCCAATATGATCATTATCACCATGACTGATCAGTAAACGATCAACCCGGGTAATTCCCTGATAACGCAAAAATGGCACTAGCACGCGGTCGCCCGCATCAAAACTGTCACTGTATTTAGCGCCTGTATCGAAAATCAGACTATGTTGCTGGGTCTGTATGACGATACCCAGCCCCTGGCCAACATCAAGTAAACTCAACCAGAATTCATCAGCTTCTGGCTGTGACGGCCGAATTATCACCAAAGGCAATAACAGAACCAACCCCAACCAGCGTTGTGGCAAGCCTTGCGGAGCCAACAATAAAGCCACACCAATGACTGCCAGCCCGAGCGTAAGCATATCGGGTGGTGCCTGTTGCCAGCTGGCAACGGGTAATGTTCCTAAAAACTCAAGCACGGGCCAAATAACTGCTAGCGCAGAATCGGCCATTGTCAGTACTCCATGACCGAGACTTACCGAAAGACCTAACAGTTGCATCGCCAGCAATACCAGAGGCACTACGATAAAACTGACCCAGGGCACAAGAATCAGATTAGCCAGTGGTGCAATTAGAGAGGCCTGCTGGAATAGATACAGTGACACTGGTAACAAAGCAATCGCAATTACCCATTGCAGCCGTGCCCACTGCCAGTACCATGGTTCTCGGGCGATTCGCCCACTAAAGCTGTAGGCGATAACCGTCACCGCCAGAAATGAAAACCAGAACCCAGGTGCCAAAACCGCAATTGGATCAAATATGAGTACGGCAATCAGTGCCAACGATAAAGCAGTGCCAGACTTGATATGGCGACTGAGCAGTATGGCACCTAATACAACTATTAACATCACCAGGGCGCGCTGTGTGGGTATGGCAAAGCCGGCAAGCATGGCGTAGCCAAATGCCATTATTAGCGCACCAACGGCTGCCACTCTTTGCGCGGGGATATATTGAATTATCAACGGCGGACAAAAACGCCGTAAAAGCCAGAAAAAAAACCCGGCCACCAGACCGATGTGTAACCCAGATATAGCCATCAGATGATTAGTACCGGTGATTTTCAGCAACTCCCAATGCTCATCATCGACAGTCGATCTGTCTCCAACTGCAAGTGCTGCTAGCATGCCACTAAACTGATGTGAACCACTCTCAGTTATTTGCGCTGACAACCACTGCCTGATCTGGGCCACAGGATTTGATGATTGAGACAGTATTCGTTGATTTTTGGCATCAGAGCGTACATAGCCAGTAGCATGAATTCGATTCAGGTATAACCAACGTTCATAGTCGAAATTACCCGGATTCATAAAACCATGGGGTGGTTTCAATCTAACCTTTAGGCGCCAGTACTCACCTGCCCTGATGACCTGATCGGACCCATACCAGCTGACACGTATTTTAGTTGGGAAAGAACCCGCATGAGTCACTGATGATTGCTCGATATCCATAATAAAGCGCTGTACCTTGGCATCACGTTTCGGAATATCTGCAATAAAGCCCTCAACCCAGAGATCCTTTCCAGCCAGAGTCTCTGGTAAAACATCTAGAAAATACATATGGGCATGAAACAATGCCCAAAGAAAGCCGATGACAACGATTAAAATTGTGCGTAAAGCCTTCTTAAAGATATAGAAAAATAGAATGAATGGCAGAAAATTGAGCCAGTATGGATCCGGTAGTGTACGAAACACTTGCAGAGCCGAAACACCAAGCAGAAAAGCAAACGCCTGTATGGGCCATCCAGTCCCAACCTGTAATGATTCCTTCATTTGTATCCTGACGCCTAAACAGCGATAATCCCTTTTTCAACATGTTTTATCATGTTTTTTTAAGCACAGCATAGTAACATAATCGAATGCCTAAGAAGTTCATCCGCCGGTATCTACCGGATCATCATAAAATTCGCGAACATAAGCACCTCAAGATTTTTGGTACTCTACTCCATGATCCAAACTTATGGCATTTGAATCGCCGATCTGTTTCCTATGCCTTTGCTGTCGGCCTGTTTTTTTGCTGGGTTCCAGTCCCTTTTCAGATGCTTCTGGCAGCTGGCACTGCCATTATTGTTCGCAGTAACCTGCCAATCTCTGCTGCCCTGGTGTGGATTAGTAATCCAGTGACTATGCCGCCGCTTTTCTATTTTGCCTATAAATTAGGTGCCTGGATACTGGGCACAGCCGCTGTAGAGGTCAGCTTTGAACTCAGCTTTGAGTGGCTACAGACAGAGATGCTCGCTATCTGGAAACCTTTTCTATTCGGATGCTTTATACTAGCTACCACAAGCGCAATGGCCGGTTTTGTTACCATACGGGTTCTTTGGCGCCTGCATATAGTCAATTATCTGAAACAGAAACGTTTGAAATACAAGCAAAAGCATAAACATTCATGACCTGGAAACCTCATGCCACAGTGGCGGCCATCATCGAACGCGATGGTAAGTTTTTAATGGTACAGGAGCAAAGCGACGGCCTGATTGTTTACAATCAACC
>JBFFSQ010000026.1:0-21948 GCA_041572275.1 Gammaproteobacteria bacterium | reverse complement strand
GCCGTCCGCGACTCGAACGCGGGACCATCGGATTAAAAGTCCGGTGCTCTACCAACTGAGCTAACGGCCCTACGGGGAGCTAAGCACCCGTAGAAGGCTGCGTATACTACCTGATTTTCTGAGAAAAACAAGTCATGAAAAGCGCTGAAAAAGATAATTTTTTGAATTATCTATACGAGAACTAGCGATACAGGGTTGGGTCCTTGATACCCGCGTCTGCAAAGCCTTTCGCCCTGAGACGGCAGGAGTCACAGACTCCGCAAGCCCTGCCCTCCTCATCGGCATCATAACAGGAGATAGTCTGAGCATAATCAACGCCATTCTGCATACCCAGTGCAATGATATCGGCCTTACTCAGATCGATGAGAGGTGTATGAATCGTCATCTTGTGGCCTTCAACGCCTGCCTTGGTTGCCAGGTTGGCCATCACTTCATAGGCCTTGATATATTCAGGTCGACAGTCTGGATAGCCGGAATAATCCACGGCATTGACCCCAATAAATATGTCATTGGCGCCCAATACTTCAGCCCAGGCCAGCGCGAAGGATAAGAATATCGTATTGCGTGCCGGGACATAGGTGACCGGGATACCCTCGCAGGGCGTGGTCGGTACATCAATATGTGTATCAGTTAAAGCCGAACCCCCAAAAATTCCCAGATCCAGTAGCATCACCCGATGCTCGCTCGCTCCCAGCATAGCTGCTACATTCTTTGAAGCCTTTAGTTCGGTTTTATGACGCTGGCCATAATCAAAGCTCAAGGCATAACAGTCGAAACCATCTGCACGGGCACAGGCCAGGGCTGTTGCCGAGTCTAAACCACCAGAGAGCAGTATGACTGCTTTTTTAGCTTCACTCATCTTAAAACTCATCGATCAAAATGGGAATGATTAGTAAGACTCACTAGCGACCCGCCTCATTACCCCATAAATATTTGTGCAACTGAATCTGGAACCGTACCGACAGCTGGTCTTCAATAATCCAGTCTGCCAGCACAGTAGCTGAAATATCACCCTGCACTGGAGAAAACAGCACTTCACAACGCTCCGTTAACTGATATTGGTCCAGAATGGTCTTTGACCAGTCATAATCATCCCGGTTACAGATGACAAATTTAACCTCATCAGTGGGCGTCAGATGCTCAATATTGCTATACAGGTTTTTCTCGACTTCACCGGATGCCGGTGTTTTGATATCCATCACCTTCATAACACGTGCGTCGACCGCCGAAACATCCAACGCACCACTGGTTTCCAGTGACACCTGGTAGCCCTCATCACACAAACGCTCAAGTAATTCAAGACAGGCTTTCTGGGCAAGAGGCTCTCCACCGGTGACAGTAACAAAGCGAGTTTTGTAACGACTGACCTGAGCCATGATTTCATCCAGGTTCTGCCATTCGCCACCCGTAAATGAATAGGTCGTATCGCAATAGCCACAACGTAACGGGCACCCCGTCAGCCTGATGAAAACCGTTGGGTAGCCAACCGTGCTGGATTCACCCTGTAGTGAATAGAATATTTCGGTAATACGAAGTCGGGGGGATTGAGCAACCATGGCACTTCAAGGGGCATAAAGTTTTGAATGAAACTGCGCCTGATTCAAATCAGGCACAGTTAGTAATCAAGGTCCAAAAAACTAATGGCCTTCACGTTTAATGCGCTGTAAACGCTCTGCTGCTTTCTTGGCAACTGTGGTGTTCGGATGACGCGCAATAACCTGTTCCAGCGCAGTACGCGCTGACGCCCAGTCTTGCATCTCATAATAGGTATACCCGATTTTTAATTCTGCACCCTGTACCTTGGTACTTTCAGGATACTGGCTTGGAATTTTCTGAAATTCAGCCAGTGCAGTCTGGTAATCCCTGGAAACATAATTAGCCTCCGCCAGCCAGTACTGAGCATTGGCACGGAACTTACTGTTCGGGTAATTCACTATAAAGTTTCGAAAATCAATAATTGCCTGTTGATAACGGCCTTCTTTGAGAAGGCCGAAAGCCTGTCCATACGCCTGCTTTCCGTCAACATCACCGGGCTGAGGCTGACTGGGAGCAACAACGGGTGCGACTGCAGGTGCAGTCACAGGTGCAGATGAGGGTGGCGCAATCGGTGATGGTGATGGACGCACAGCGCGACGATTTGAATTACCGGCTTCCAGATCATGTAAACGTCGATCCATATCCTGATACAGATTGCGCTGACGCTGCATTAGTGTTGACAGCTGATGCTCCTGATTTTCAACCAGTTCGCGAATTTCTGACAACTCCATCCGCAACTGCTCCATACTCTGCATTTGTTCCATCAGAGCCTGATTGCCCAGTAGTTTTTCCAGACGTGAAACTCGCTGTTCAAGCTCAGACTCGGCCATGACGGTTGCCGATAAAGCCAACAATACTCCACCAATCACGCTTACAAATGCTGTTTTATGCATACACTTAGCCTTCAGGACTCTTCTTGATTTAGATTCGAGATATTGTAAGCCGCCACCAAGACAGCCGATACAGTATCTGCTCATATTTGAGTAGCCGCAGTATATATGCAATATCCAGGCATCGCAAAATACCAATACCCGTGTACTGCCACTGGTCGCTGCTTTATCGAGACTGGTAAACCAGTTCGGTACGACGATTCAGGCGCCAGGCCTCATCATCATGATTAAATGCCACCGGCTTCTCTTCACCAAAACTCACTACAGATATCTGACCGGCATCTGCGCCCTGAAATAAAATCAACCGTCTCACAGCCTCGGCACGACGATTTCCCAACGCCACATTATATTCACGGGTGCCACGCTCATCGGCGTGTCCTTCCAGTCTGACTTGCATATCAGCATTAGCCGCCAGATATTTTCCATGATGCGCAATTAAATCAAGAAAATCCTGGGAGATCTGATCACTGTCAAAGTCGAAATAAATCACACGCTCAGCCAACACACTATTTACATCATTAATCGCATTTCGCTCATAAGACACAACAGCCTGAGCACCCGACAGTTCGGTACCCGTTAAGGAAGAACCATCACCTAGGCCACCCACCTGAGCTGAAGTTGATTGACCATCGGTTGCTCCAGCTATTCCGTCGTCCTTAACCGCAGCTGGACCACAGGCTGATAATAAACTGCTAATCATTACTGCTGATAATATTTTAAATTTCATTTTGAATTCTCCGAGAATGACTCTAATTCGCTAGGGTTTAAAGGGTGCCCATGTCGGCTCCCTGACATCGCCTTCTGACAACACCAGACGTTGCTTAAATCGACCATCAGTGGAAACAGCAGCCAGCACACCACGGCCTTCAGACTGTGCCGCATACAAAATCATGCTGCCATTCGGTGCAAAGCTTGGGGATTCATCCAGAGAACCCTCCGTCAGCACCTGCAAGAATCCAGTGTCCAGATCAAGGGTTGCTATCTTAAAAACCTTACCGTCACCATGAACAAACACTACGGAACGACCATCCGGGGAAACCTCAGCATTGGCATTATATTTTCCCTCAAAGGTCAGTCGTTTGGCTTTACCGCCCTTAACAGACATCCGATACAACTGTGGTTTACCACCACGGCTTGATGTAAAAATAAGTTCACGCCCATCTGGCATCCAGGTCGGTTCGGTATCAATTCCCCAATGACGGGTTATCTGTTGCATTTTGCGCGTCTGTAAATCCAGCACATAAATATCGGTATTACTACCCTTAGACAGAGTCATGGCTAACTGACGCCCATCGGGTGACCAGACTGGAGCACCATTGATGCCAGCACGGGATGACACCCGGTCACGCTGTTTTGTCAAAAGATGCTGAATATAAATTTCAGATTGATTATTTTCAAACGACACATACGCCAGGCGCGTACCATCTGGTGACCAGACCGGTGACATAATCGGTTGTGCAGACGTCAGCACCGTCTGTGGGTTATAGCCATCCGTATCCGCGACCTGCAGTTTATAGGCTGGCTGCAGTCCCTGTTTTCGTTCAACAGTGACATAGGCAATGCGCGTATCAAAAGCACCTTTCTGGCCCGTGATCTGCTCATAGATCAGGTCACTGATATGATGAACCACACTGCGCAATGTCTTGTCATTAGCGGTAAACTGGTAGCCCAATACCTGAGCACCTTTAAATACATCCACAAGCCTGAACTGCAGTTCATATTGTTGTGGTGCTACCACATGCACCTGCCCAATGACGATATGGTCGATACTCGCCATTCGCCAGAGCTTGTAGTTAACCGCCTCAAGATTTTTAGGTCGTGCGATCAGTTTCTGTTCATCAATCGGTGCAAATTTACCACTGCGCTGTAAGTCAGCAGCAATAATCGAAGCCACGTCTTCTGGTACCTGTGTTCGACCACTGTTCACAAAAGGAATCACGGCGATTGGAATCGCACCTTCGACACCTTTGGTAATTTCAACACGTAACACAGCCAGTGCTGAATTCATATTCAGCATTAACAACAGCACAATACTCAGGAGAGTTTTTTTCATACTTCCGGTCTAAATGTAAATTGTAGTTTCTGATCAAAGACTTCCGGTGATGGCGGAGGTGGTAAGGGTGAGGCTTTTTTAACTGCACGCTCGACCGTATTCCTAAACGCTTCATTACCGGTGCATTTCAACATTTGCACCTGAGTGACATCACCCAGACGATTCTGTTGCACCATGACTTCACAGTACCAGCCACTGGTCATCTGCGCCGGTGGCAACCAATTACGAGCGACCTGACGCTCAATCAATTTGGCGTACTGTGCACGCAAAGTCTGCAGGCGCGTATTTTGCTCCACCTGCCGTTGTTCTTCTTCAGCCAGACGACGCTGTAATTCAGCTTCTTCAGCCTGGCGTCTACGCTCAGACTCTTCTGCCTCTTGTTTCTTGCGCGCAGCTTCTTCTTCCGCTTTGCGACGCGATTCAATAGCAGCCAGTTTCTGCTGCTCAGCCTGACGCTTTTGCTCGAGTTCCTGTTTCTGTTTTTTCAGTTTGGCCAACTCTTCCTGCTTAAGCTTACGTTCTTTTTCCAGTTTGGCCTGACGTGCTTTTTCTTTCTGCTCTTGTTGTTTTTGTTTACGTTTCAAATCAGCGATGCGTTTCTCTTCTTTAAGACGTGCATCACGTGCTTTTTTCATGTCCCGCTCCAGCTGTTTTTTTCGGGACTGCTCCTGCTGAAGTTTTTGTTGTTCGGCCAATTTTAATTTATTCAACTCAGCATCAACCTGACTTGCATCAATCACCACTGCCTGAACTGTTTTCACCACCGGTTGCGCAGGTAATTTCGGTGTACTAGTGTGATTTAAACTAACCGTAAGAACAATCAACAACACGACGTGCAGTGCAATGGACACCATCATGGCCAATGGGTGCTGCCTGATTTCCCGCAACAACGCTGATTCCATTATTGAACCTGCTCCGCCTGCTCAGTAATCAATCCCACTTTCTCAATGCCGGCTTTTTGCAGTAACACCATGGCATCAACAACTCGTCCGTAATCCACATTACGATCACCACGAACCAGCACCGGTACATCAGGCTTCAGCTGACGTACTGCAACGACCCGATTGACCAGTAATTGTGCATCAATAGGTTTATCCGGTTCATCACCGATATCAAGATAAAAATCACCCAGTTTATCAACAGATACCACCACCGGCTCATGCTGATCTGGCGGCATCGGATTGGCAGAAGCCTGGGGCAAATCAATTTCAACACCCTGTTGAATCAATGGTGCTGTAATCATAAAAATAATCAGCAACACCAGCATAACATCAATGTACGGCACCACATTGATGTCCGACATGGGGCGACGCTTTTTCTGAGTCGCCACCTTTATACTGCCTCTGGCTCAGACTTAGCCTGAGTTGTTGTATGTTTGTGTGATTGTCTTTGCAATATAGTTGCGAATTCTTCTGCAAAGTTTTCATAACGACCAACCAGCCGTTCAACGCTATCGGCATAACGGTTATATCCAATCACCGCGGGTATCGCAGCAAACAGGCCCATAGCTGTTGCTATCAGGGCCTCGGCAATACCCGGTGCGACCATTGCCAGCGTGGCATGTTGAACGGCACCCAACGCGGTAAATGAACTCATAATTCCCCACACCGTACCGAACAATCCGATATAAGGACTAGTGGAGCCAATGGTCGCCAGTATCGACAAATGCGCTTCCAGTTTATCTTCTTCACGTGCCAACGCGACTTTCATACTGCGCTGAATACTGGCCATCATAAATGCTGGATCAGACGCCGTTTTATAAGATCGAGCATATTCCGAGAAACCGGTTTCAAAAACCTTTTCCATGCCTTCGCGGGGTAAACGCCGACGGCTCAACTGTGTGTACAACTCACTCAGGTCACTACCTGACCAAAATTGATCTTCGAACTTAATCGCAGCACCCGCGGCCTTATTCAGTAATTTATATTTACGAACAATAATGAACCAGGACAAAATTGAGGCTAATAACAGCAATAACATAACCAGCTGCACCAGCACACTGGCATCCAGTACCAGACGGACAATAGATAAATCAGTCGACACTCACGGCCTCCCTGATGGATAAAGGAATTGCTCCGGGTTTAAAAGAATCTGCTTTAATGCTGGCAATACGCACCTTACCACCACATAGCAACTGCTGGTCACTTTGACGAAAAATATTCTGCTCAAATAACATACTGGCTTTTTTTATTTCGATAATACGCGTCACCACATCAAGCATTTCATTGAATCGTGCCGGTTTATGATAATCAACGTTAATGGTTCTCACCGCGAAGATAATATTGTCATTTTGAATCAGGTCATCCTGTTCAAAGCCCAGTTGACGTAAAAACTCTGTACGTGCCCGCTCCATAAACTTCAGATAGTTGGCGTAATAAACCACCCCACCTGAATCGGTATCCTCGTAATAGACGCGTACTGGCCAGGTAAAGTTCATTTGTATTCTACTTCGAGATTATTCCGTACACACAGTCACAGAGATTTTATCGCTTCCTGAAAAATCAATTGTGACAAAGTTGTGATTTATTATGATTAAAACCTGTCACTGTTCTCAAAAAAACCATTCACTTATATAAACGACGATCACAGCAACAAGGGGTTAATTAAATGTATTTTCGCGTTGCGCACCAAAAACCAACACAGTGGGAAATACGTCGCCTGTCAGCCACTTATTCACCATCATCAAACAAATCCGCACTGGATATCGCTCTGGCCTGCTCTGAAACTGGAGGTTTCAAACCAAAATGACGATAGGCATTAGCCGTAGCCACGCGACCTCGAGGCGTTCGCATGAGGAAACCTTGCTGTATCAAATAGGGCTCAATCACATCTTCTATGGTATCGCGCTCTTCACCTATAGCTGCGGCTAGATTTTCCACCCCAACAGGACCGCCTTCAAATTTTTCGATAATAGTCATCAGCAAATTGCGATCCATGTTATCAAAACCAAAGGTATCAACCTTAAGCATATCCAGTGCCAGGGCCGCAACCTCGGCATTCACACGGCCATCAGCCTTAACCTGGGCATAATCACGGACCCGGCGCAGTAGACGATTCGCAATACGCGGCGTCCCCCGGGATCGCCGGGCAATCTCTTCGGCCCCTGTCGAATCAATTTCGACCCCGAGAATATGTGCGGAGCGTTTTACAATAGCGGTCAGATCGACAATATTATAGAACTCCAATCGCAACACGATACCGAAACGATCGCGCAGTGGTGAAGTTAATGAACCGGCACGAGTGGTCGCCCCTACCAGGGTGAATGGCGGCAGATCCAGTTTTATCGAGCGTGCCGCCGGCCCCTCACCAATCATGATATCGAGCTGGTAATCCTCCATAGCTGGATATAACACTTCCTCCACTACCGGACTGAGGCGATGGATTTCATCGACAAATAGTACGTCATGGGGTTCTAGATTGGTCAGTAAGGCCGCCAGGTCACCGGGCTTTTCCAGTACCGGCCCCGAGGTCTGGCGCAGGTTGACGCCCATTTCATTGGCCACAATATGGGCCAGTGTGGTTTTACCTAACCCTGGTGGCCCAAAAATCAACAGGTGATCCAGAGCTTCACCTCGACCACGGGCGGCCGGAATAAAAATATCCAGCTGCTCCGATGCCGTCGGCTGCCCGGAATAGTCTTTCAGAAATTTAGGGCGAATGGCATGATCGATGGCTTCTTCATTACCAGCAGTGCTGGCAGATACCAGACGATCAACTTCTTGATTCATGCTTTCACCACTCCCTGTAAACTAAGACGAATGATGTCTTCAACATCTTTGCCTTCCGCATCAATGCTACGCACCATACGACTGGCTTCCTGGGCTTTATAGCCCAGGGCTATCAAGGCGCTGACCGCATCACCAGCTGGCGAGCTGTTACCCTGCGCACTCATAGCTGACATTGTCTGTCCAGTACCGGCTCCTGGTTCAGGCAATTCATCCTTGAGTCGATCACGCAATTCAATGATTAAGCGTTCTGCCGTCTTTTTACCAATCCCTGGAAGCCTGACCAGAGCAGATGCATCATTATCCTGTATACAGTGAATAAATTCCTGAGCATTCATGCCGGACAAGATCGTCAATGCCAGTTTGGCGCCTACACCATTAATTTTAATCAGGTTCCGAAACAATGAGCGTTCCGAATCCGAGGCAAAACCATAGAGTAACTGAGCATCCTCTCTGACCACGAGATGTGTGTGAAGAGTCACATCCTCACCAATATTCGGTAACTGATAAAACGTGGACATAGGCGCATCCACCTCATAGCCCACACCCTGCACATCAATCAACAATTGTGGGGGCTGTTTCTGAATAATTTTTCCACGAAGGCGGCCAATCATAGCCAGCGACCTCTTGAACGTCTGCGTGTGGGCATAGGTATTTTTCCAACCAGTTTACGATTATGAGCATGGCACAGCGCGACACCGAGAGCATCGGCCTCATCCGCCTGTAACTTTTTATTTAAATTCAATAACATCGACATCATGTGCTGAACCTGCTCCTTGGTCGCATTTCCGGTACCCACCACAGCGCTTTTAACCGCCTTGGGGGTGTATTCACTCACCTCTAACTGATGCTGGACACCGGCACAGATAGCTGCGCCTCGCGCCTGTCCCAGTTTTAAGGCCGAATCCACATTTTTATTCACAAAGACCTGCTCGATGGACATTTCGAGCGGTTGCCATTCGGTCACGATATCACTGACCTGACTAAAAATATTACCCAGTCGTTGCGGCAGGCTATCACCTTTCACATAAATACAACCACTAAATACATAGTGACTATGGGTGCCATCAGAATCGATAATACCGAAACCTGTTTGCCGGGACCCTGGATCGATGCCAATTATACGTATCACTTACTGGCTCAGCTGGGCCATAACTTCATCCGAGAAGTCAGCATTGGAATGAACATCCTGTACATCATCCAGATCTTCCAGCATATCAATAAGGCGCATAATTTTTTCCGCATCATCCAGTGAGACTTCGGTCTCAGTATCTGGTTTTTCAATCACTTCTGCTGATTCAGGCTGTAGGCCGGCTGCCTTCATGGCAGTCTTCACCGACATAAACTCTTCCGGTGATGTAATCACCTCAATACTACCGTCTGAATTGGTCACGATATCTTCAGCCCCGGCTTCAAGCGCTGCATCCATAATGACATCCTCATTGCTACCCACAGGATAAGTCAACATGCCCGTTTTTTTGAACATATATGAAACCGAACCGTCAGTACCCAGATTACCGCCACACTTGGTAAACGCATGACGCACATCAGATACCGTACGATTACGGTTGTCGGTCATGCAATCCACCATCACGGCTGTGCCACCGGGGCCATAACCTTCATAACGAATTTCTTCATACTGCGCATCATCCCCTTCGCCTGTACCCCGTTTGATGGCTCGATCGATAGTATCCTTGGTCATATTCGCGCCCAGCGCCTTGTCAACGGCCAGGCGTAGACGTGGATTTGAATCCAGATCACCCCCACCACCACCACGAGCAGCCACCGTAATTTCACGAATTAACTTGGTAAAAATCTTGCCCCGTTTCTTATCCTGTGCGGCTTTACGATGCTTGATATTGGCCCATTTACTGTGACCTGCCATGCTGACCTCATTATTGACGTAGACAGTACTGTTCCCAGCCTGGAACAACACCCGTAATGTAAATCTGCCGCACAGTTTAGCATTGTGCTGAGGACAGTTGTAGGTTGGGTAGAGTGATTCAGTTAAAGACAAAAAGACCGATAAAAGCTTAATCAGCAAAACTTAAGTACTGTGGTTAAATCACTCTGAAATAGACCATTTCATATCTCACAGGTAGGTCTCTGTGAACTTGGAGCTCTGCGTCAAATATTTCTCGTAATTTAAGAAGACAGATCTAGGCCGTGGCATCAAACAGTAAATTGGTCGCTTCATCGCCGAACTTACCCGCACGCAGGAAGGTTACGACCTGTGTTGCTACATCCCTGGAAAAAAGCATACCGGTATGACTCACCGGAAAACTCACAAAGTCGGTTGCACCTTTTAACTGAGTTTCACTCACGGACACTGTACCATCATTGGGCACATCCAGTCCGCCAATCACCAGCCCCACACCTAGTGGCATAGTGCCAGCGATGACCCCCAGCTCACGCCATTTCATCCAGGCTGGACGATCCCCCAGCAAGCCATTCTCGATACTGCGCCCCAACAACCAACGGGTCAGTCGGATACTGTGTAGTCGATGTGCTACCGTACTGCCATTCACCGGTGTCCCGAGCAATACAATACGACCCGGTTTCTGAATCGGGAATTTATCAAACAGATGCAGTAACACCAGACCACCGAGGGAATGACAAACAAAATGCTTAACGGGTGCATCAATGGACTGGGCAAAGCGATTCAGCTCTTCGGCATTTTGCAGGGGTGTCGCACGCAAACTGGAGTGTTTAAAAAGATGGCAGACATAACCTGCTGCGGATAAATGCTTGCGCAACTTCCACATTTCGGCACCATTCATCCAGATGCCATGAACCAGAATGACCGCTTCTTTCATAAATTTTAAAATACCCAAAAGAAACAGAAGTTTAAAGTGAATAATGGATTAAATTACATCTTAGGCAGTTACCTCAGAGACACAGAACTGCACATGTAATTGATAACGCAAACAGAAGCAGTAATAACTTCTACGTCTTCGGCCCCTCTTCATCCAGTCAATGAAGTGCAGCTAGGGCGATACTTCAAGCATGCGGTCTAACGCCGCTTTGGCCTGTTGCGCCACATCTTCGGGTACCGAAATCTGATTCACTACCTTGCCCTCGACCAGATTCTCCAGCACCCAGGCCAGATGTTGCGGGTCAATACGAAACATGGTGGAACACATACACACAGTCGGAGACATAAAATGCACGTGCTTGCCCTGGTCCTTAAACTGATCATTCAAGCGATTTACCAGATTCAGTTCAGTGGCAACCAGCCAGCGTGTATTGGGTTCACCATTGGCAATAGTATTAATGATATATTCAGTTGAACCTACATAATCTGACTTCTGACAGACTTCAAAGGGGCTTTCTGGATGCGCAATAACAATTGTCTCAGGATACTTTTCCTTGAAATGATCAATCTGCTCTGGCTGGAACATTTGATGCACAGAACAGAAGCCTTTCCACAAAATCATTTTAGCTTTTTTAATCTGCTCAACCGTTAATCCGCCCATCGGCTGGTCATAATCCCACACCACCATATCATCCAGGTCGATCCCCATGGTGTAACCGGTATTCCGACCCAGATGCTGGTCTGGGAAAAACAGCACTTTCTCGCGCTGGCCAAAGGACCATTCCAGCACATGACGAGCATTGGTCGAGGTACAGACAATACCACCATGACGACCACAGAATCCCTTCAGGTCGGCCGCTGAATTGATATAGGTCACCGGTGTAATCGACTCATCTGGGTCCAGCACTTCGGAAAGTTCTCGCCACGCTTTTTCCACATGAGCCAGATCAGCCATATCCGCCATCGAGCAGCCTGCCGCCATGTCCGGCAGAATCGATATCTGCTCCGGCCGTGACAGGATATCAGCCACCTCGGCCATGAAGTGCACACCACAAAATACAATATATTCCGCATTGGACTGAGCGGCCTGGCGCGACAACTTCAACGAATCACCAGAAAAATCCGCATGTTTGAATACTTCATCACGCTGGTAATGATGACCGAGAATAACTAGACGGTCCCCCAGTTTCTCTTTAGCTGCCAGAATACGCTGTTCGCATTCGGCATCATCAAGTAAGGCATATGGTTGTATAGCGACAGCATTCATTATGTGTAGAGTCCGTAATGGTTAAACTGCGTTTTTCATTAAGATTTCGATAGCCTGACGATTGGTCCAGGAAGAACAGCGCTGCATAGCCGTCTGCATATCCAGCCATTCATACTTACTATGTTCATTGGGGTTAAGCCGTATTTTACAAGGGGTAGCCAACCCCAGTGTAAACACATACTCCCGGTTTTCAACCACATCCGGATGATAACGATGCCGCCATTCGGGAAGTATGGGGAAGCGATTCTCGATGCCGGTTTCCACCACAGCCATCTCCAGACCGGTTTCCTCCAGCAGCTCACGCACAGCTGCTTGCTGGGGCGTCTCATCGACTTCAAGACTGCCTGTGACAGATTGCCAGAAACCTTCCGGCTGCTTTCGCTCCATCAACAACACTTGTCCTGTTCCCGTGTAGATTAAAACCAGTACCGATTCCGGTCGTTTATAAGCTGTGCTACTCGTCACCATTGAACACTCATAAAGAATATATATGCCCGCAGCAAATAATTAGCTTTCTCTGAGTAGGTGGCCCTGAATCCTGAGCTGTCTGCGCAGGGTGACATAGTTTTGTCATGCCACCCTGCACAAAGATCACTTAACTCTCGGCAGCCGGTTTGCGAACACGAATATTGAGCTCTTTGAGCTGAGCCGACGACACCTCTGATGGAGCACTGGTCAGTAAGCAAGCGGCTGTCTGGGTTTTAGGGAAGGCCATAACATCACGAATAGAAAGCGCGCCTGTCATCAACATGATCAAACGGTCCAGACCAAATGCCAGGCCGGCATGGGGCGGACAACCGTATTTCAATGCTTCCAGCAGGAAACCAAATTTATCATTCGCCTCCTCTTTGCCGATACCCAAAATCTCGAACACCTGATTCTGCATGTCGGTGCTGTGGATACGCACAGAACCGCCACCCAGCTCACAGCCATTCAATACCATGTCATAGGCACGGGATAGCATATCACCAGGATTCGCAGCCAGTTCGGCAGGATCTTCAGTGTTCGGAGAGGTAAACGGATGATGCAAGGCATCCCAGCGATCTTCTTTATCATTCCACTCAAACATTGGGAAATCGACCACCCACAGCGGTTTCCAGCTACGCTCGACCATGTCCAGATCATGCCCCAACTGCACACGCAGAGCCCCTATGGATTCATTCACCACCTTGGCACTGCCTGCACCGAAGAACAGCAGGTCACCACTTTCGGTGCTGGTTCGTTCGATAATCGAGGTGAGTACCTCATCCGGCAGGAACTTAACGATGGGCGATTGCAGGCCTTCACGACCCGCCGCCACATCATTCACCTTAATCCAGGCCAGACCCTTTGCACCATAACGACCCACAAAATCAGTGTAACCGTCGATATCCTTACGACTTAATTCGGCCCCTTTAGGCACCCGTAATACAACCAGTCGACCTTTCGGATCCTGAGCCGGTCCAGAAAATACCTTAAATTCGACATCGGCCATCAGGTCCCCAATATCGACCAGTTCCAGTGGAATACGTAGATCTGGCTTGTCTGAACCAAATCGCGCCATGGCTTCCTCGTGACTCATGCGTGGGAAAGGATTCGGCAAGGCTTCTTCCAGAACATTGGCAAACAGTTCTCGAATCATATCTTCCGTAATCGCCATCACATCATGCTCATCCATGAATGATGTTTCAATATCCAGCTGGGTGAACTCAGGCTGGCGATCAGCACGCAAATCTTCATCACGGAAACAACGTACTATCTGATAATAACGGTCCATACCCGACATCATCAGCAACTGCTTGAACAGTTGCGGCGACTGCGGCAAGGCAAAAAACTCACCTGGGTGAGTTCTACTGGGAACCAGATAGTCACGCGCACCTTCCGGCGTCGCCTTGGTCATCATCGGGGTTTCGATATCCCAGAAACCGTTGTCATCCAGATAATTACGCAGGAACCGACTCACCTGTGAACGCATGCGCATACGCTGCTGCATTTCGTCTCGACGCAGGTCGATATAGCGATATTTCAGGCGATTATCTTCGTGAACGCCCTGGTCATCCAGCTGAAACGGAGGCGTCTCAGAACTGTTCAACACGGTCAGTTCCAGTCCCAACACTTCGATCTTACCGGTTTTAAGATTGGGATTGATCGCACTCTCGTCTCTGGCTCTGACCCGGCCCTTCACCAGCAATACATATTCGTTTCGAATACGTTCAGCAGTGGCAAACATTGCTGGGTCATCGGGGTCAAACACCACCTGAACCAAACCTTCACGGTCACGTAAATCCACAAAAATAACACCGCCATGGTCACGACGACGATTTACCCATCCACAAAGTTCAACTTCCTGATCGATCAAGTTTTCATCGACCTGACCACAGTAATGACTGCGCATAATTCAAATCCGAGTTAAAAAAATTAAATCACCCCCGTATAATCAAACGGGGTATTAGACAGCAACAACACGTGTTACCGGCAGAAGATCCAGTCGTTTTGTCACCTGTACCTGAATCTACCAATTCATAAAAGGCGGGATATTATAAAGGCGGGGGTGTATTCTGCCAAACCCTAGATAGGCCAACTGTCACAAAATATGCATAAAACAAGCAAATCCATACTCATAACCGGTTGTTCCACTGGAATTGGCTACTGTGTCGCCCATGGACTACGTGACCGTGGCTATCGCGTATTTGCCACCGCACGTCGAAACGAGGATGTCGAAAAACTCGAAAATGAGGGTTTTGAAGCCGTACAACTGGACCTGGATGACAGTGAATCTATCCAGAATGCTGTTGCCGATATCCTCAACAGAACAGGGGGCACGCTGGATGCCCTGTTCAATAACGGTGCCTATGGCCTGCCAGGCGCCGTCGAAGACTTAAGCCGGGATGCCCTGCGTGCTCAGTTTGAAACCAATGTTTTCGGCTGGATTGAACTTACCAACCTGATTATTCCCGTCATGCGCCAGCAGGGCCACGGTCGCATCATCAAGAACAGCTCAGTACTCGGATTTGCGGCCATGCCCTACCGGGGTGCCTATAATGCCAGCAAATTTGCCATCGAAGGTTTCACCGACACCCTGCGGCAGGAGCTCAACGCGACCGGCATCCACATCAGCCTGGTCGAGCCCGGTCCGATCATCAGTCGATTTCGGGCCAATGCCCACAAGGCCTTCACTACGTTCATCGATACCGAACAAAGTGCTCACCGCCAGCAGTATCAATCAATGATCGATCGTCTTAACAAGGAAGGACCCGCTGCACCCTTTACCCTCGGGCCGGAAGCTGTACTGGCGAAGGTCATCCATGCGCTGGAATCTCCAAGGCCCCGAATTCGTTATTACGTCACTGTGCCCACCTATTTATTTGGCTACCTGAAACGCCTGCTCAGTTTCCGCATGATGGACCGAATCCTGATCAAGGCTGGTGGTGGCGGTAAGCGCTAAGTGACAACAAAAAGCCCGCCCCACTCCCACCTGAGGAAAAATTGATCCGATTTGTTCTCAACTGGTCAGCAAATGTCACTATTTTGCCGATATCTTCGTTTTAAGCCATCCATTATCCCCCACATCTCGAGTAGCAGCTGATCATTTTTTGTACAAATGTGTAACTTAGTCACATAAGTCATCCCTCTCAAATATTAGTATTCAATTAAATGATAATACTGTTGCTGTATTCAGAGGATACATGTCGGCATCATTGCAACGAACCTGTAATACAGTTCGTATGGCAACTTCCAAAGGGCCTGCTTACAGGCCCTTTTTTATACGTTAAAACATTCTCTACTAATACCACTCTTCTCCTACCCTGAACCACTACACATATTTGCAGCCATGCTTGTTTTATGTTTTAAATAGACATCCACTCATACCCCTAGGAGACCGGCCATGATCGGCAAGAAAAATATCGTCTTTGGCTTTTTATATCTGGTATTTACAGCAGCGCTCGGTCCCGTAATGGTCAACATGTACCAGGACTATGGTAGTGCCGTAGCCGACAAACAGGTACATGTCGGACGACTACAGGCATTGCAGGAGAATGAATTTGAAGAAAACCTGGAAGCCTTGAGCGCTGAACAAATTGCCAAAGCCAACACGGCAGGTCTTTTAAGCCTGAACACACTCCTCAATGTTGAGATGTCCATTGATAACATCAAGGGCGGTGCACATGCTCATGGTAACCTGGAATCTTTATTAAATATTGTGGTGGGGCTGGTAATTGCATTTCTGGCGGTGGCCAACTGGATGAAACAGCTGATCAGCTGGTTGTTTATTGTTGGCGCAATCATGCACTCAGGCATGCTCTATCTATCGACGCTATTTGAAATGTCCTGGGCTGGCACTTTACTGGAAACCGGCATCGGTCCCCTCTGTATTCTAGCGGGGCTGTTACTGGCGGGCATTGCATCAGCACTAGGCTTTACAACACAAACTCAGCACTAATCAGTCACCGGAACACTCAGTCTGCAAATGACTGAGTGTTTACAGAACTATAAATGAACAACATTACTACTGAGTTTCTCATGGGCATTGTGGTATGAATCGACATTGAGCACGGGTTCAGGCTTACTGAAATAATTACCCTGTACATAATCAACACCATATTTCCTGAGCAATTCCAGAGTTGCCAAATCTTCAACATATTTAGCCACTGTTTGTTTATTCAGGGTTTTTGCAATTTTCACCATAGCCTGAACCATGGTCTGATCGACCGGATCATCCGCCATATCGGCCACAAAATCGCCATCGATTTTCAGTATATCCACTGGCAAATGCTTCAGGTAACTAAAAGAACTGAAATTGGCACCAAAATCATCCAGCGCAAAATGACAGCCCAGATCAGATAATTCCGTTATTCTCTCCTTGGCATGATCAAGCTGGCGCATGACCGTTTGCTCTGTAATCTCAAACACGATCTGTTCCGGTTCAATATCGTATTTTTTAATCCACTGCTCAACGACATTCACCAGGTCAGGTGCTGCAAATGCTCGTGCGGTTAAATTGATTGATAGACGCAGTTTACGGCCTTCAGCCTTACATTCTGCAATCTTTCTCATGGCTTTTTGAATCACCAGATAATCGACATCTACGGAAAAACCCAGCCGATCAGCTGCGGGTAAAAAAGCATTGGGGTAGACGATCTCCTCATCAGGCAGCCGCATTCGGAGCAGCACTTCAAAGTATTCATAATTAGCATCCTGGAGACCAATCACAGGCTGATAATAGAGTGAGAATCGATCATCATTCAAAGCATCTTTAATGCGCTTGGACCAACCAATATCGGCGGCCTGCCTGTTCTCAGCCTGCTCAGCAGCATCATACATATGATAGCGATTGCGTCCCTCGGATTTAGCTTCATAACAGGCCATATCCGCATGTGAGAATACTTCTTCTAATGATGACTCCTGTTCATTAATCATCACCACACCGACACTACAATAAATATTGAATGCCTGGTCCTTTTCAACAAACACAAAGTCCTGCATGCTTTTAACAATTGAGTCCGCAATCGCTATCGCATCAGACTCACTGACAGACCTGGCGATCACCGTAAACTCATCGCCACCAAACCGCGCAATCACATCATCTGTACGCATCCGACCTTTCAGCAGGTCAGCGATCTGTATCAACAACCGATCACCCGCAGCATGCCCCAGATGATCATTCACATACTTAAACTCATCAAGATCGATAAACATCAAGGCGCTGCTGTCACGATATTCAAGCACACGCTCCATTTCCTGCTTCAGTTGAATATTAAAATTATGTTTGTTCAATAATCCCGTCAGGGCATCATAATTCGCAAGCTTGCGTAATTTTTCATCCCGACCTTTGAGCGCGGTTATGGTGGTATTCAAAGCATTAGCAATGGATACAATTTCTTCATCACCTTCACCTTGAACCGTCACATCAATATCACCCTTCGCCAGTTTATCCAGGGGCTGCCGTAAGCTGGTTAATGGGCTTAGAGCACGCTTAATTACAACTCGTCCAATAATTGCCGCAAACACCAGGAACAAGGCAATCACCAGACTACCTATGGAAATATTCTTAATCAGTTTTTCTCGATAAAGACCAAAATCCAGTCCCAATTCAATAAAACCAATAATCTTGTAGTTTTCACTGGGCTGGGCATTCAGGTCAAAATCCATCAGGCCATCGGATTGAATCGAGCGAACGACGATAGGTGCAGCTGCCTGTATCAGTGACAGGTCACTTTGCGCAGTTTCCACATAAAGCGGCTCATCAGCTTCTACTCGGATTCTTAACAACTCCATATGAGTAGGTGTCAAACGTGGAATTTTTGCATCCAGATATTTTTCAGCCTTATATTCGGCGATGATGGAGTTATTTGATGCTTCGTAATAACGCAAATAGGATAATTCGGGGAAACGAGCGACATGGTCAATGATGGAACGAAACTGAACCTTGTCTTCTGAAGTAAATAGCGGCGTACCCAGCTCATCCAGTTTTCTCACCCACTCTGAAGCCTGGTTGCTAAAGTTATCTTCAATAACCTTACTGGAACCCCACCAGATACCAGCAATGGCCAACAAATATACCAGCATGCCCCAGATCACCAGTATCCATAGCACGCGCGTCACCAGACTGCGCGAGCGACGGCGTGAAAATAATGACAGGTGCCGAACCCAGACATAGAAGCGTTTCAATCTGTTTTTATCTGACTGCTCAGTAAGAACACCGCTTTTCAGACTACTCCAGACATGTTTAACCTTTGCCCAACTATCTACGCCTGGCTCATTCATCTTCGATGGATCAGTCATAGATGAATTGCTCATAGGTAGCGGGAATAGACAAACCCAGCTGTTTAGCCATATTCAGGTTAATGCCAATCTCATTAATCTGATTATAAATGACATCCTGCCCAGGTACTTCCACCTCTCCAGCTGCGTTTGTTAAGCGCTGCTCAACCAATCGGGCAATTTCTGTTGCCGGTACCTGCACATAAAACAGTCCACCAAAAGACAATAAGGCTGGACTGAACACCACCGTCTCACGACCCTCCTTGGAATTAAACAACAGAACCTCCTTCAATACCTTCCGACTCAGAACACGATTATCCGGCAACAGCCAATGCCCCTTCACCGACACCGGCAAATGCTTGGTGGCATACAGAAATGCCTTATCATTTTTAACAATCTGGTGCCGCAAGGCAATGCCCTGACGTGCGGCAGCCTTCCTGGCCTGCAGGATATAATCCCGCATGGAGCTGCCGGTAAACACTGCCACCTGTTGCAGCTCTGGATCCATAGCTTTCCAGTCTCTAAACAGCTGCTCAGGGGCCGGCAAACTGCTCACCCCTTTCATCGTCTCTGACATCAGGCCATCATTGAGATTAAACACCTGACAGAATATAACCTGCTTCTCCTTCAACTGACGAGCGACCCTGGCCGCCCGTAAACCGATGGCGACGACCTGCTCACGATCCGAAGCCTGTATCATTTCTAGAGTTTTAGCATCCTGATGCACACTCCCAGTGAGTACAAACACCTGAACATGGTCTGTTAATTTTGATTTGAGCTCTATCGCGACCTGGCTGAAAGATTCACTGGCGCTGCTTTGGATAATGGCTACCTGGGCTTGTTTGACTGGAGGTGCCGGTGGTGGTGGCGGTGGCGGTAACTTTTCCAGTTCAGCCGGCTGAAACACAGGAGTAACAATCTGGGGTTGCGGTGTCGGCTCTGGCTTGCTTTTCTCAATACTGGCACAACTCGTCAGCAAAAGGCTTCCGAGCAAAACAAGGCCATAAGGCACAGAAAAACGTTTGTTCATCAAATATGACACAGCATTTCCATATCACTCAGACGAGTGACAAACTTTATATATCAATAACTTATTGAAGAGTATAGCAAAGAGCTATAACAGCTATTATTTACACACAGACAAAGCTAACCAAAGACACGACATACGGTATATATAGATATAACAAATCAGAACTGAGCCTGATTGTATTACTGATCGCTCTTGAAGCTGTTTTTATACAATTACAAAATTTAGTATAGACCAAAATTTCATGTAGAGACCTAAGCAGACACCCGGCACAATGAAACAGGATGAAAGGCTGACTGAAAACATCACTGTAAAAAAGCACAGCCTTGTCGAATGACTGATAACTTAAGATAAAAAAGGGCACCCTGGAGGGTGCCCCTTGAAAAGATATCGCTTGCTGGTTTATACCGCCGCTGTAGCCATCTTGCTACGACTGAAGCTTAGCTGTTCGCCATCAACATCGACCTCAATGATATCCCCGGCGGTGAACTGACCTTCCAATAACAGTTGTGCTAGCTGATTTTCCAGCAACTGTTGAATTGCGCGTTTCAAAGGACGTGCACCATATACCGGATCAAAACCTGCTTCTCCAAGTTTATCCAGTGCCGCTTCTGTCAGCTGAAGATCCATATCTTTATCCTGCAAGCGCTGACGGAGATACTCGATCTGAATTGATGTAATCGAACGAATTTGCTTGCGACCCAACGGATGGAACACCACGCTTTCATCGACACGGTTAATAAATTCAGGTCGAAAATGCTGACCGACGATTTCCATCACTGCCGATTTTATACCTTCAAAATCATCTTTCTCGGCATATTCCTGAATACGTTGCGAGCCCAGATTAGAGGTCATCACAATAACCGTATTTCGAAAATCTACCGTCCGCCCCTGACCATCAGTGAGACGACCGTCATCCAGTACCTGCAACAGCACATTAAATACATCAGGATGAGCCTTTTCCACTTCATCCATCAATATCACTGAGTAGGGTTTGCGCCGGACAGCTTCGGTTAAGTAACCGCCCTCCTCATACCCCACATAGCCCGGCGGCGCACCAATTAATCTCGCCACCGAATGTTTTTCCATAAACTCGGACATATCAATACGTACCATTGCATCTTCAGTATCAAACAGGAAGCTTGCCAGTGCCTTAGTGAGTTCGGTCTTGCCAACCCCGGTTGGGCCCAGGAACAGGAATGAACCATTGGGGCGACTGGGATCCGACAAACCGGCACGTGAGCGACGGATAGCATTCGACACCGCCACTACTGCCTCATTCTGCCCAACCACACGCCGGGTCAGTTCCTCTTCCATACGCAGTAATTTATCCCGTTCGCCCTCCATCATTTTAGATACCGGGATACCGGTGGAGCGAGAGACCACCTCAGCAATCTCTTCTTCGGTGACACTGTTTCGTAACAGCGTCATTTCCTGCATCTCGGCCTGTGCCGCCATATCCAGCTGTTTTTCCAGCTCCGGAATACGACCGTATTGTAATTCTGACATACGAGCCAGATCATTTGCTCGACGTGAGGTTTCCAGTTCCAGACGCGCCTGTTCCAGTTGCTCCTTAATACTGGCAGTACCGTGCAATGCTGCTTTTTCCGAGGTCCAGATTTCTTCCAGATCAGTATATTCCTGTTCCAGCTTGTCAATTTCTTCCTGCAATTTGGACAGACGATCAAGTGACGCCTTATCACTTTCCTTGGTCAGGGCTTCTCGCTCAATCTTCAACTGAATTAAACGACGCTCCAGTCTATCCATACTCTCCGGTTTGGAATCGATTTCCATACGAATACGACTGGCGGCTTCATCCACCAGGTCGATGGCTTTGTCCGGTAACTGGCGATCAGTGATATAACGGTGAGATAGTACCGCCGCTGATACAATT
>JBFFSQ010000025.1:0-23058 GCA_041572275.1 Gammaproteobacteria bacterium | reverse complement strand
CCCAGGACCGCACACTAGCATTAGCCGGGATTTTCCAGTCAGCACAACTGGTACAGCAAATAGCACGCAATGGCCAGGCCTCAGGTGCCTTGATCGAAGCCTGTCTGGAGACATTATTCAAAATCGACAGCCACAGTGTCATTGATGTATATGGTGGTCACGCAACACTTAACCTGGGCCTGAAAACCCTACAACATCAGCTTTCAGGGAATGCCAGTAAGCAAGATATGGAAGTCATGCGCTATGTAGTCGGCCTCCTCCATTTAGCCAAAAAACTATCTCGAAAGCCTCAACTACTTGATCAAATTGCTGAAGGTCTGAAAAAAACTCAGAGCCAGATGGATTATTTTAGCCTCGACCATGAAAATGTCATTGCAAGCCTGGGCGCGCTCTATCAGGACACCATCAGTACGCTGCAACCCAGGATTATCGTCCAGGGAGAGCCTGGTTATCTGTCCCAACAGCCAAATGCGAATAAAATACGGGCCTTATTGTTAGCGGGTATCCGTTCTGCTGTGCTCTGGCGACAATGTGGTGGCAATCGATTACAGTTCTTATTTGGCCGAAAAGCCTATCTAAAAGCCAGTGAAGAGCTATCTCGTAGCCTTTAATCATAATATGTAATGGTTATTCTGCTTTTTTTAGAATTTTATGCAGAATTCATGGTCATTCATCTTGCAGTAAAATAGGCAACTCATATATATTGCCACCTGAAATTTATTATAAACGAGGTTTTTTATGACACTTGATCGTGCAGTTATGGCTTTCGCCGGCGCTATGATTCTCTTAAGTCTAGCACTCTCTCAGCTCCATAATATTAACTGGTTATGGTTTACAGCATTTGTGGGAGCCAATATCCTGCAGGCATCATTCACTGGCTTTTGCCCATTAGTCAAAATTCTCAAAGCCATGGGAATGAAGCCTGGACAGGCTTTCGAATAAAAACCCAAAAAAAAAGGCGGCTTAAAAGCCGCTTTTTTTTATGTAACCTGCTCTAACGCCAACTCCACTATTCTATTTGAATAACTTTAAGACTCTATCCTTATAGAAGCGCTTGATTTTCCTCGAAACAATTTCTGTTTTGGTCTTACTGTAATATTGGCGATCTTCTTCACTGATCAATTGAAACTGATTATTATATTTAAGCTTAATCCAGGCATTGTAATCAAACCTGGATGCCATATTGAATAACAATGCATTTAGTGGATGAAAGCCTTGTTTTTGTATAATAGCGGCACCAAAGTCTATCAAACACGGCGTTTTACCATCGATTACCAGTAAATTATCTCTTTTTTTAAGATCAAAATGCGCAACCCCCATCTCATGCATGTCATGGATGTTTTGTAGAAAGGTTTTAAAAAAAAGCACCTCATCCTCAGGCCGCTGGCTGCGAAATGGCTGACCCTGGATAAATTCAAGAACCAGATACTGGTTATCAACTAGTCCATAACAGCCAGGTATAGCCGGAAATTTTGACAGGTGCTGATAAACTTGATTTTCATGCCTGAGCATCGAAATGTGAAATTGCTTCAACAGGCCTCGACCATGAGGTACCTTGATAACCAGGTGATGGCTAGCATCTTGATATTCGAGAGTTTGGCCTTGATAGCCTGCAGCAAGAATATTGGTATGGTTTGCCAGGCTGTCTTCAATCCATTGTTTCAGCCCGGCTTCTGTAATGCCAGTTAACCCTGCAAACATCAGTGATAAGATGCTATTTTGTGTACAGCAGGTATAGGCACCAGATCAGATACACAACGATGACAGGTTCACCATTTTGCATAAGACTTTTCTTGAATGACCAGTCACTTTTGGCGGTACCGGCTTTTTTACCGAAGGTAGGAATCAGTGCGTTTATATCTTTACTCCAGTTCTCCCAATCCTCACCAAATATATTATGCAGCTTATTATCTTCATAGGAGATGGTGGGCGGATAATAGAACCAGAGCAGGAAGGCCATCAGCAAGAAAGACCACCACAAGGACGATGCTAAAGAAAACGCCACAAGTAATAAAATATTACCTACATACAGTGGATGTCGGACATACGCATAGGGACCGGTGGTTGCCAGTTCCTTATTTTTCATAACATAACCTGCTGCCCACATCCGTACTACCATGCCGACAATGGCGATGGCTGTACCAATATAGAGTAAGGTCTCTTGAGGCTGACCTAATAGACTAACCAGAAGCACAAACAATACAGCGAACCATTGTCTAGAAGGCTCGTTGTAGCGAAGTTTAAGGATTAATTTCGTGATACCTTGTGCATCTGATACTGAATCTGCGCGTGACCGTGACATGTATAAACCTGAATAGTTAAATTTGCGCCGATATTTTATAACAAGAATCAATCTTTTTCAGATTATTTCTAGCAAGAGCGGGCTAGTCGATCACAGTTTCGAGGATTTTAGACTGAATTTCCCCGCTGGATTGCAGGTAAGGCTAATTCCAGTAGTTTTCGCACCTGTTCCATCCCTGTATTGAGATATTTTTCCATCTCTGCCAGGGTAATGATATTATCCCCATCCTTACCGGCTGCCCAGTTAACCACCAGTGCACAAGCGGCATACTTGATATCCAGTTCACGCGCTAAACAGGCCTCTGGCATACCGGTCATACCAACAATATCGCAACCATCACGTTCTAAACGCAGAATCTCGGCAGCTGTTTCAAGTCGTGGCCCCTGCGTTGCGCCATAAACACCACCATCAACCATTTCGAGCCCAAGTTGTTGTCCATTTGAGAGTAAAATTTGCCTTAATCCAGAGTCATAGGGCTGACTAAAGTCAATATGAGTTACCTCACTCAAATCATCTTCAAAAAATGTTTGCGAACGACCATAGGTGTAATCAATTATCTGGTCCGGTATGACAATCTGTCCCGGGCTCATCTTTACAGTTATACCCCCAACCGCTGCAACGGCAGTGATGCTGTGAACACCAGCTTCATTGAGTGCCCAGATATTGGCTCGATAATTAACCTTATGAGGTGGAATCGTGTGTCGATATCCATGACGTGCCAGAAAAACAACATCCTGATCACCTATGGTGCCAAATAGCAATGGCCCGGAAGGTGGCCCAAATGGCGTCGAGACCATTTCACGATAGGTAATATCGAGATCTTTGAGCTCGGTCAAACCTGTGCCACCAATTATTGCTGTAAGAGACATGGAGCTACCTTAAATTTACACATACGTTATAGAAACTGATCAGAAACCGCATAGATAGCATCAACATTTCTGTGATAGCCTTTGTAATCCATACCAAAACCGAAAACATAGCGATCTTCGACCTCCAGGCCAATAAAATCACAGCTGACACCAGGTTTTCTACGTTCATGCTTCTTCTCGACAAGTACCGCGGGCATGACATGAGCAGCCCCTTTTTCGTAACAATATTTAACCACAGCATCGAGCGTATAGCCTTCATCCAGAATATCATCGAGAATAATCAGGTTTCGTCCTTGGATTGATTGGTGAGGCTCCACTTTCCATTCAAGCTCTCCGCCCATGGTTTGGTTGCGATAGCGTGTTGCATGAATAAAATCCACCTGTAATGGAAAATCCAGACGCGTGATCAACTGTCCAGTAATGACCATGCCGCCATTCATGACACTGATCACGATCACTGGCTGATCATTCTGTATGTCTTTAACTGCATGATTTATTTTGTCAGCCAGATCATCAAGTGCCGCCTCAATTTCAGAACCAGTATAAAGCAATTCAGCTGTTTCCAGCACGTGTTGAGCCTGCTCGATAGATACAGTCATATTCATTCTCAATAAGTAAAAGTGACTACGCTGTCATCCATTGATTCTGTAATCATGTAAGCACTGCCGACTGTTTCGTCAATTTCAACTAGCAGATCATCATCACTATCAAAAACAGGGGTACATAGTTTGAATATAACACCAGCCTGCCTGGCTGCTTGAATATAGTCATAGGCTGATTTCTGATCAGCGATATTCACCATCAGCTGCTCAGCTACCCCGACTTTAGCTAACTGTCCAGCCTGACCAGTGAATAGCACTTCAACTTCATACTCCATGGCTGCTGCAACAGTGGCCTGTAAGAGTGGCGGCGCCAATTCTACAGGATTTGACAGCTCAGAATTAGCAAGCACAATTAATAATTTATCAGCCATTATTTGCTATTTCCGGTTCCGGTGAAACAGGTAGACTCTGTACGTGCACTGTTGATGTTGGAAACGCAATTTCAGCTCCATGTTGACCAATAATATTGGCTATTTTTAACAATACATCCTGTTTGATTTCATGAAACATGACCCACTCAGTAGTGCGTGTAAATGTATAAATAAAAAAGTCAATTGATGATGCGGCAAAGCTATTAAAGTTCACGATCAGTGTTTGTGAAGTATCGATATCAGGATGTGCGATTAACATTGCTTTTACATCGTTGACAATAGCCGCCATTTTATCCACATCGTTATAACGAATACCGATAGTTTCATAAATTCTTCGATTCGTCATACGTGATGGATTTTCAACAGCTATGTTGCTAAATACTGAATTCGGCACATAGAGTGGTCGCTTATCAAAGGTACGGATACGTGTCAGCCGCCATCCAATGTGCTCAACGGTACCTTCAATATTCCGGTCATTGGACCTGATCCAGTCACCAATTTTAAATGGACGATCAAGATAAATAATCAGGCCACCAAAAAAATTTGCCAGCATATCTTTGGCAGCAAAACCAACAGCAATACCTCCAATACCACCAAAGGCAAGTACCCCTGAAATGCTATAACCAAGAGTTTGCAGCATCACCAATGCACTCGTAATCAACACGGAGGCACGAAGCAACTTACCGAGAGCTTCAACCGTGTGCTTATCAAAATCTTTCTCAGCGGCTTCCGATTCACGATCGATCAGAATTTGTTCAGTGCCCTTAATCAAGTTAAGTAAAAACATGACCAGGATAATAATGACCCCAACATCACGTATAGGGCCGATCGCCGAAAAAATGACCGCTTCACTCTGTTGTTGAGCGATTTCTGCTGCGAAGCTGATACCCAGAAGCCAGATCAAGAATGTCAGTGGTCGCTGCAATGATTGTACAAACAAGTCATCCCAGCTATTGGCTGTTCGTTGAAACTTGATATGCAGCTTGTTCAGTATGTGCTTCTGAAATAAATTGATGATGAGTGACGCCAGCACCACCAAAAACACCTGGGCTATCCAGGCATTGGCAAGGTTATATTCTTCAAATAGTATTTTAATTTCTTCCATAATTATTCAACGACTTATTTTGTATATTAGTCAACACGCTTATACATCCAGCTCCAGCCATGGCTCATGATCAATACCTTTAATGACCTCCACTGCTTCAGTCCACTCAGCAGAAGCTAATAACTGTTGGCGACTTATATCCCCCTTGCCATGCATCCGAATCAGTCTAAACTGTGATGCTGGATTAGAATACCCCTCCAGTCCCTCAAGCGCCTGGGCTGCAGCCTCAGGATGGTTGCACACCAGCACCATATCGCATCCAGCTTCTAGAGCAGCTTTGGCTCGATCGCCATAATTATCCGATAATATTCCCGCGGCAGCCATACTCAGATCATCACTGAAGATTACACCCTGAAAGCCTAATTGTTTACGTAAAATCTGTTTTAACCATATCGCTGAATAACCTGCTGGTTTGTTATCAACTTTAGGATAAACAACATGTGCAGGCATGATAGCGGCCATCCCATAATGAATCATGCGTTCAAAGGGACGAATATCTTCCATCATGAGTTCATTTAAACTACGATGATCAACGGGATGCGCAACATGGGAGTCTTCTTTGATTGAACCATGACCGGGAAAATGTTTACCTGTCGCCTGCATACCAGCATTGTTCATGCCCTGCATAAAAGCATGAGCCAGATCAGCGATACTATCTGGATTATGGTGAAATGCACGATCACCAATAACACCACTAATCCCTCGACCTAAATCCAGTACAGGCGCAAAACTCATATCTATGCCCACTGAACGACATTCTGCGGCCATCAGCCAACCACAACTTTGGGCTAGTGAACGAGCCTTCTGCGGACTGGATTTATAATGCTGCCCATAAACGGCAGCGGCAGGTATATGCGTAAAGCCTTCGCGAAATCGTTGTACACGACCACCCTCATGATCTACAGCGACAATTAAATGTGGCGAACGCAACTGATGTATTTCCCGAATCAGCTCGGTGATTTGTTCGGGTGACTCATAGTTTCGCGTAAACAGGATAACCCCACCAGTTTGAGGATGGAGCATCATTTCACGTTCTTCGGGGCTAATAGATGTCCCCACCAGGTCAAGCATGACCGGGCCTAATGACATGGGTATTTCCTTTATTATTTTAAGAATACGATTTTAGACAGTTAACACCACAGAATGCCAGCACGGTTTCAAGATGTCGGTCAAATCCCATATATTCATGACTGCCGCCCTCCTCAACTATTGAAGGCACTGCTGCATATTTATCAATGGCCATTTTATAATCAAGCACCTCATCGCCGGTCTGCAACATCAATAGATATCGATCGGGGTGACTAATAGTGTCTACTTCAAGTTGAGTAAGCTGTTTGATATGTTCTTTTGTCAGCTCATATTCCTCACCTGTATAAATATTGACATTTTTTCCAATAAAATCTTCAAACAACTCATAGGGCTTAACGGCAGGATTGATTAACACGGCTCTGAATCCATATTTTTCAGCCAGCCAGGTCGCATAATAACCCCCAAGTGAACTACCGATGAGACATATGGGTGATCCCGATTCAGACAGTGATGTATCTAATATATCTGTAATTGCCTGTTCCAGTTGCTGGATTGCAATCGAAGGGATATTGGACAACTTGGGGACATGAAGACAATGAGCAATATTCATCGACTCTGCATATTTTCTAAGCAGATTGGCTTTAAATGAAGCAGGTGAGCTATTAAAACCGTGAATATATATCAGCATATAATCATTTGATGCGAAATTGCTTTAAGAAATGAGTATAAGTCAATTTGTTCATAAAGTGACAATTTGTTTGCCACAATTCAGACCAAATCAACAATTTTGAGGTGTTTTTTTAATTATAACGCCTAATCAATTGATCAAATGCTTGCCTGGTGATGTGTCACTTGGCTAATTTCAAACCCTCTTACTGAATTTACGAGCGTTGAATAATAGTTACAGCATGAACGGCGATACCTTCTTCCCGACCAGCAAATCCCAATTTTTCAGTTGTGGTCGCCTTAACATTGACGTTGGCTATATCGGACTGGATATCAGCGGCAAGATTCTCGCGCATTGATTGAATATACGGACCCATTTTAGGAGACTGAGCAATAATGGTGATATCCAGATTATTTACCGAAAATTGTCGTGTTTGAAGCATTGATATTACGGAACGCAACAACTCACGACTATCAGCACCTTTAAAACGGTCGTCAGTATCAGGAAAATGTTGACCGATATCACCCAGAGCCGCTGCACCTAATAATGCATCACATACTGCATGTACCAGCACATCCCCGTCTGAATGTGCTAGAAAAGCTTTATTGTGCGGAATTCGCACACCACCGAGAATGATATGGTCGCCTGATTTGAAGGCATGTACATCATAACCATGACCGATTCGAAGCTCAGACATTATCCTGTTCCTTCATGTATAAAGTTGCCAGTGTAAGATCAAAGGGCCGTGTGATTTTAATATTGTCCTCATGCCCTTCAACCAGAAGTGGACTGTAACCAGCCAGTTCCATTGCTGATGCGTCATCAGTGATTGGTAATCCTTTCACCTCAGCATGATTTATTGCCTGAATCAGTAAGTTAAGTTTAAACATTTGTGGTGTAAGCGCATGCCATAACCCGTTACGGTCAACGGTGGACTGAACACGATTATTATCCTTTTGTCGCTTCATAGTGTCACGGACGGGTAATGCAAGCAGACCTCCGTGATCATCATGACTAGCCAGCTCAATCAGCCTGATGATGTCTGATTGGCGGATACAGGGTCTCGCCGCATCATGGACCAACACCCAGGTAGCTTCCATGGAGCGTTCTTTCATATGATGTTGCAGACCTGTCAGTGCATTCAACACAGAATCGCTACGTTCAGTACCACCCGTAACTACCAGAACAGGCTTACTATGAGTGAATTGTAACTCTGTCCAATAGCTATCTTCTGCATCTAACGACAGGACTACGCCTTCGACTGCGGGACAATTAAGCAATCGATGCAAACTGTGCTCGATGACCGTGCGACCATGTAGCGGCAGATATTGCTTGGGAATATCAGCCTGCATGCGTTTTCCAACACCTGCGGCAGGTACTATAGCCCAAAATGATTTAGAGCTGGTTTCAGGCGATGAATTGCTTTGACTCATGGAGGTGTCGCTTGATTAGTCTGAGTTGATGGTACGATCTGATAAAAAGTCTCATCTTTACCGATCATGCCCAATTCACTACGTGCTCGTTCCTCAATCGCATCAATACCCTGCTTCAGGTCAGCGACCTCTGCATCCAGTTCACGATTACGCTCTTCAAGCTTTGACTTGTGCTGTTTGACGATAGTCACTTCATCCTGAAGTTTGAGTACCTCAGGAATACCGCCATCACCTACCCACAACCTGTACTGTAAAATCAGTAACAGGCCGATAAGTAAGGCGATGATCCATTTCACGAATAAGCGGACTTTAGTTCAGATGTTTAAAAGCGGCCTTGCCAGCATATTTTGCATTGTCTACCAGAGACTCTTCAATGCGCAACAATTGATTATATTTTGCAACGCGATCTGAGCGCGACAATGAACCGGTTTTAATCTGGCCAGTATTGGTGGCTACGCATAAATCAGCAATGGTGCTGTCTTCTGTTTCTCCGGAACGATGCGATACCACTGCTGTGTAGCCAGCATCATGGGCCATGTTGATAGCATCCAGTGTCTCTGACAGGGTGCCAATTTGATTCAGTTTAATCAGAATAGAGTTGGCTATACCTTTGTCGATACCTTCTTTGAAGATCTTGGTATTGGTGACATAGAGGTCATCACCGACTAACTGAACCTTATCACCCAGTTTTTCCGTCAATACAGCCCAACCATCCCAGTCCCCCTCATCCAGACCATCTTCAATGGTGATGATTGGGTATTTGTCCACCCAGGCCGAGAGATAATCAACCATTTCAGCTGATGTGAGTTTACGACCTTCAGATGCCAGGTTATACATACCGTCTTCATAAAACTCGGAACTGGCCACATCAAGACCCAGGAAGATATCTTCACCGGCTTTGTAACCCGCTTTCTCGATAGCTTCAAGAATAACCTCAATCGCTTCTTCATTCGAAGATAGATTGGGAGCAAAACCACCTTCATCACCGACTGCAGTATTCATTCCACGTGCTTTCAAGACTGATTTCAGAGTATGGAAAACCTCTGTACCGTAGCGCAATGCTTCTTTAAAGCTAGGTGCACCAACAGGCAGGATCATAAACTCCTGCAGGTCAACACTGTTGTCTGCGTGAGAGCCACCGTTGATGATATTCATCATAGGTACAGGTAAAGTAAATTCTTCATTGCCCAAATACTTGTACAGATCCTGTTTATCATAAGCAGCGCCGGCATGAGCAGCTGCAAGAGAAACAGCCAGCATGGCATTGGCACCCAGGCGTTCCTTATTTTCGGTACCGTCCAGTTCGATCATTGTCTTATCAATAACCAGCTGATCGCGTGTGTCCATGCCCATCAAGGCTTTACGTATCTCACCGTTTACATTGGCGACGGCTTTGGTCACGCCTTTGCCCATGTAGCGATCGTTATCACCATCGCGTAATTCAATGGCTTCACGTGTACCCGTGGATGCTCCAGAAGGAACAGCTGCACGACCACGAATCCCACTTTCCAGGATTACATCCGCTTCTACAGTGGGGTTTCCACGTGAATCCAAAATCTCACGAGCGATTATTTCTATTATCTTAGGCATGATTTCCTCAATGTTTTCTTGTACTTAGCACACATTGTTAATTTAAATTAGTATTTTAGCGTAACTATATATCACGCAAATGTATCTGAGCTACAGCAGGCTTTCTTCGAAAGGTTGTTGTTTGACCAGGTTATCTATGTCTCTGAGTCGAGCCAGGAGAGCTTCCAGTTTTGGTAAGGGCCAGGCATTAGGGCCGTCACTTAATGCTTTTTCTGGTTCCGGGTGCGTCTCCATAAACAAACCGGATATACCTGCGGCTACCGCAGCTCTGGCCAGGACAGGAACATGTTCGCGCTGACCACCGGAAGTTGCACCCTGGCCACCGGGTAACTGCACTGAATGTGTGGCGTCGAATACGACCGGACAGTTAGTTTCACGCATCACCGCCAGTGCGCGCATATCGGAAACCAGATTGTTGTAACCAAATGATACACCGCGGTCACACACCATGATATGTTGATTGCCAGTAGTTCTAGCCTTGTCCACGACATTTTTCATATCCCAGGGCGCCATAAACTGACCTTTTTTAATATTGACCGGTTTACCAGTAGCTGCGACTTTAAGAATGAAGTTAGTCTGCCGACATAAAAATGCTGGTGTCTGTAGCACATCGACAACATCAGCAACTTCATCCATAGGCGTATCTTCATGGACATCAGTAATGACAGGTACGCCAACCTCATCTCTTACTTTCTGCAGAATACGAAGCCCCTCTTCCATACCCAGACCACGAAAACTCTCAAGTGATGAACGATTAGCCTTATCAAATGAAGACTTGTAAATAAAAGGTATTCCCAGTCTTTCTGTAATCATTTTCAGTTGTGAGGCTGTTTCCAGCGCCATGGACTCACTTTCAATCACACACGGACCCGCCATTAAAAACAATGGTTGATCCAGACCAACTTTAAATCCGCACAAATCCATTAAGCCTGTCCTCTTTGATCACGGTGTTTACAAGCAGCCTTGATAAAGCTTGAAAACAATGGATGTCCATCACGGGGCGTCGAAGTAAACTCAGGATGGAACTGACAAGCTACGAACCAGGGATGATCTTCAATTTCAATCACTTCAACCAAAGAACCATCAACAGACTTACCTGAAATGGTTAGTCCGGCGGTCTGTAATTGGTCGAGATAGGTATTATTAAATTCATAACGATGGCGATGACGCTCATTAATCTGATCCTGACCATAGATTTCATGAGCTCGTGTTCCTTGCTCTAAATGACATGCCTGGGCACCTAGGCGCATAGTCCCACCAAGATCAGAATTTTCATCACGTTGCTCAATCGTTCCATGCTCAGTTTGCCATTCAGTGATCAAACCGATAACTGGATTTGGTGTGTTCTGTTCAAATTCAGTGCTATGTGCATCTTTCAGCCCAGCAATATCTCGAGCAAACTCTATCACTGCGACCTGCATTCCCAGACATATACCGAGATAGGGCACCTTGTTCTCTCGTGCATATCGCACGGCCTCAATTTTACCTTCAACACCACGCTTACCGAAACCACCAGGCACAAGTATGGCATCAAATTGGTCCAGGCTGCTGGTGTCACCATTTTCCAATATTTCAGAGTCAATATACTGAATTTGTACTTTCACGCGGTTATGAATACCCGCGTGAGCCAATGCCTCGTTCAAAGATTTGTAGGATTCGGTGAGATCCACATATTTGCCAACCATGGCAATCGTCACCTCAGATTCAGGATGCTCAAGCGCATCAACAACCTTTTGCCATTCAGACAGGTCAGCAGGCGGAACATCCAGTTTCAATTTGTCGACGACTATTTCATCCAAACCCTGATCGTGTAACCACTGAGGAATCTTATAAATATGATCAAGATCCATAGCCGATATCACGGCTTTTTCTTCAACATTGGTAAACAGCGATATTTTGCGTCGGTCTGCTGAGTGCAGATATTGCTCAGAACGACATAATAAAATATCCGGCTGGATACCTATGGAACGTAATTCTTTTACTGAATGCTGTGTAGGCTTGGTTTTCACCTCACCCGCTGTAGCAATATAGGGAACCAGTGTCAGATGTAGAAAAATTGCCCGATCATGTCCAAGCTCAACGCCCATCTGACGGATGGCTTCCAGGAAAGGTAAGGATTCGATATCACCGACTGTTCCGCCAATTTCAATCATGGCAATATCGGCATCGCCAGCACCTTTCACAATACTGGCTTTGATCTCATCGGTAATGTGCGGAATAACCTGAACAGTTCCACCGAGGTATTCACCACGACGTTCTTTACGAATCACATTCTCGTAGATGCGACCTGACGTAAAGTTACTGGACTTGCTGGTTTTTGAGCGCACAAATCGCTCATAATGTCCAAGGTCAAGATCAGTTTCGGCACCATCTTCGGTGACGAATACTTCCCCATGTTGAAACGGACTCATGGTGCCTGGATCTACATTAATGTATGGATCCAGCTTGAGCATTCTTACGGTTAAACCGCGTGCTTCCAGAATGGCCCCTAGAGATGCGGCAGCGATGCCTTTCCCAAGAGAGGAAACAACGCCACCGGTAATAAAAATATATCGCGTCATAGATGTTTTATCTGGACTGTTAGATAGTTGATTAGAGAGGCCCAAAATCGAACAGAATTCTAGCAAACAAATGATACTTACTCAATTGAACACCAGGATTAATCTAAACAAAACAAAAACAGCAATGCGTTCATATCTAGGTCATAATTGGCTGGTGAGAGCAGAGAACTCGGCCTGTGAAACACTTACTATATTACATCAACTAAATACTATATGTTATTGTATTTTATATCTTTAATATCGATTAAATAATTTTATGACCCCAAGTGAAATCTATCATCAGTACACTCAAGAACACGGTTACGTGAGTGACCCTGCTCAAACCCTTGCGGTTATATATTTAGATGAACTACACAGTCGATTACTGCGTAGACACAATCAGCCTCAGGGTTTGAAAAGCAGCATAATAAAAATAATAGGCAGATCCGAGTCTATACCTGTCACTGGTCTGTATATTTGGGGAGGTGTTGGTAGGGGAAAAACCTGGCTAATGGATATTCTGCATGAAGCCCTGCCCATTGAGTCGAAAATACGAATTCACTTTCACCACTTCATGCAAACCATCCATGCTGAACTTCAGCAGCTCAGCCATCAACGTAACCCATTGGCAATTGTCGCAGAACGTTTTTCTAAACGCTATACGGTACTCTGTCTTGATGAATTTCATGTAACTGATATTACCGATGCCATGTTATTGAGCGGCTTACTGAAAGAACTATTTGCCTATAACATTACACTCATTGCTACCTCTAACCGTGAACCCGATGATCTATATAAAAATGGCTTACAACGGGATCGATTTTTACCGGCCATTGACTTGATTAAGACCCATACCCAGGCCATTCATGTAAACGGGGAGTGTGATCATCGATTACGCCTACTCGAACAGTCAGCTACCTGGTACTGCCCTTTCGATAACGAAACTCAACAGACGCTCTTATTACGCTTCCAGGAACTGGCACCAGGCAAGGCAATTGAACATGAAAATTTGCACATCAACCATCGTACTATCCCAACCATCATGTGCCACAACGATGTGGTATGGTTTGACTTTAATGCATTATGCGATGGCCCTCGCGCTTCAGCTGATTATATTGAGCTCGCAAAGCGCTTCCACACTATCTTCATTTCCAGCATACCGATCATGGATGAGTCTAGTGACGATAAAGCACGTCGTTTCATTAACATGATCGATGAATTTTATGACCGAAATGTCATTCTCATTATGAGTGCAGAATCAGAGCCAGACGACCTTTATCAAGGTCGACAACTCGCATTTCCCTTTCAGCGCACCACAAGCCGTCTCAAAGAAATGCGCAGTCGTAAATATCAGGCCGGTGCACATAAACCCTAGGGCGTCCGAGACAATGTCGTGGCAAGCATGTATTATTAAGATTTACATGTACCTCATGAAGCCATGCTAAGAATTACATCTATTATCATTGCATACGTGTTTATCTTACTGAACTGTGCACCTGTTTATGCCAGCCCAAACACCATGGCCTTCGACGACAGCACCCTGAAAGAAGAACTTTACCTACCTGACTGGTTCAAATTGAGCTTCCTCGATCTGCAAGAAAGTCTGGATGAAGCCGCCACATCAGGCAAACAAGGTATAATCATTTATTTTGGCCGTAAAGACTGCGCCTATTGTAAAGCACAGCTAGAAGTTAACTGGGGCACGCCAGATATTATTCAATACACCCAAAAACATTTTGATGTGATTGCCATTGATGTACGAGGTCAGAGAGAAGTTACCGATTTCGACGGTAAGACTTATCCGGAAAAGGATTTCGCCATAGAAAAAAATACCAACTTTACCCCTACCCTGCTTTTTTTCAATACCCAGGGTCAACTGGTCTTACGATTGCCCGGTTTCAGACCCCCTTACCAGTTCAGAGCAGCGCTTGAATTCGCTGCTGACAGACACTATCAAAATGAGGCTTTCAGAGACTATATGGCACGTGCTGAGCAGGCCCTCAGCTTCGGTGAAGAAGAGCTTAATGATCATGACGCATTTATCGAGCCTCCTTACATACTTGATCGAAGCAAATTCAAAGCTCAGCGACCACTGGTCGTCTTTTTTGAACATACAAAATGTCATGCCTGTGATGTGCTCCATGCAGGCCCGATGGGAGAAGCCATCATTAACCAGTCACTTGATCAGATGGATGTAGTACAACTTGACTCCCACTCTGATACGCCCGTGATAACACCTTCTGGCCATAAAACAACCGCCAGCAAGTGGGCAGAAGCCTTAAACCTGAATTTTGCCCCGACTCTGGTTTTCTTTGATGTTGAAGGCCAAGAAGTTTTCCGCATTGACTCAGTTGTACGTCTGTACCGGCTCAACAATGTGCTCAACTATGTTTTGAGTGAAGGCTATAAACATTACCCAACCTTCCAGATCTGGCGAGAACAATATAAAGGTGCACGACAATGAACTCGGAAAAAGTCACCACAGCCATCGAAATGATCTGTGAAGAAGGCTGCACCTCAGTTAACAATATTATTATTGCACTTGAAAATGGCGAACAGAGCAAATACACAACAGACCTGGACAAAAATGAAGCACAGGCAGTACTCAATGAGTTAAAAGCAATTATGGCTATTTATGAACGTAACAGTAAATAGCTACTATCATGGCTATTGCTGACGGATATTCTTTGGATATTCAAAACCCTTAATTATCCCTGCTCGGGCATCAACTTGTTGCCAGCCATCAACATCAAAATCAATGGTAAGCACGCCACAGGTCGGTATATTATCTATGAACTGATGTGTTAGCGTATTGGCCAGATTTGTAATTGAAGGATTATGACCTACAAGCATCAAAACATGTTGATAATCTGATGTTTTTTTAATGAAACCAAGTAGCTCCTGAGAATGAGCTTCATAGATATCATCAATACTAAGCAAGGCATGAGTCGAGCCGTGTAGGGTTTGAGCCATTATTTCTGCCGTCGAATAGGCTCGCACTGCCGGACTGCTGATGATGGCATCTGGAATAATATTCAGACCTTTAAGATAACTCGCCATTATCGGGGCATCATGTAAGCCTCTCTCACTTAGAGGTCGCTCGAAATCGCGTAGACCGGCATGATCCCAACTGGATTTGGCATGCCTTACTAAAACAAGTGTTTTCATCGAATAATTTTAAGCCCAACAATACTCAACCCTATAAAAAGAGCCTTTTCACCACTAGTGTCTCAAATCAGGTATCTTTATCGGCTGATTTCTCTTTGCTCTGCTTCTGGTTCCATTGCTCATAACAATCTAGACCACAGAAATATACGACATAGTCTTCCTTTTCAGCATTTGTTGCATCTGAGCGAGGTATAGATTTCAGGCAAATTTCACAACTGACTAATTCCTGTTCATTTGAGGGTGTTTGCTTATTCACGTCAACACATCCGTAAGTATCTGTTATTAACTTATTATAATGACGCCCTGACTAATACACTCATTATTTTATTTTATAGGCTATTGAAAACCTTTAAAATCCTTTATAGCCACTCACGTTTGATATCCACGAGATCCACTCCCCTGAACTCAATAAGCAATTGCTCTATCGCACTATACTGTCGCTCCAAATGGCGCCGATCATTACTGATCATAGTAAGCCCCATTACAGACGTCTGCCATTCATCTAAAGCATCAATTTCAGCAACAGATGCATTAAATCGGGTCTGAAGTCGCTCTTTCAAACCCTTTATATGTTTACGCTTATCCTTGAGAGACTGTGCCAATGGAATATGCAACTGCATAACAATCAACATTATATGAGCCTGGCCCATTACAGATGAACAACATCCAGGCCTAGCGCCTCAACACTTGCCTCCAGGCTACTGTTGGTAATAACAGCAATACTGGCGTTTTCAGGCTGCAAATAGGTCTGACCTACACGCTTCAGATCATCCAATGTGACTTTAAGTATCCTTTGCCTAAAACGTTGGCGCTGCTCTGCTGTTCGCCCATAGAGTTCATTATGAAATGCCTGTTTAGCTTCGCCAGCGGGTGATGCGGGTTTATCAATACTACCAATCACACCCAAAATGGCTTCTTCCAGAAGACGCCATTCATGGTCTTCCGTCAGCAGCCATTCAACAGAACGATCAAAGTCAACCAATGTTTCTGCCAGACGCGGGTCACGGTAAGAGTAAAACCTGAAACAGGCACTGGCGGCTTCATGAGTGGCACCACCACCATAGGCACCGCCTTGTTCACGTATGGTTTTATGCAGAAAGCCATTTCTCAGAAAACCACTCAATACGCTTAGTGCTGCAGCATCTTCATGTTCTACCGGTACGGTTGGGTATGATTTTGCACAGAAATTAACCTGGGTACTGGTTATCCAGGCCTGGCGAACTTGCTGATTAATAGCTGGCAAACTAAATGCTTCGAAATCCTGCTGGGCCGGGTTTTCAGACCAGATTATTTCAACATCCTTGCTCAGATCAGGAACAACATCTTTCTCGGCAACCAGTAGGAACTGACGTGGAGCCTGGAGAACAGCACTGTGTATTAATTTAAATTTGTCACAGAGATCAGACAGTACATCACTGTCGTTTAATCGATCATCCAGGGCTTTAACATGCTTGATACCTTGTAATCCCGATAACCGATGACTTAGGGCTGCCGCTGGACTCATGCCACTACTCGCTGCAGTCATCGCAAGACTGTGTCCATGACCAGTAACACTCTGCTCACGCCGTGCTCGCTTCTGGGCCATAAGCTCACGTATTCTTTCATGCTCATCGAAGCGGACCTGTTCCAAAGCCTGCTGCATTAACTCGTTTAACTGAAGGTGATTGCGCGCAAGTGCTTTACCAGAAAAGACAAAATGCCCCCTGATTGATTGAACATCATCAATATTTCCACGAACCGTGGTAAATGCACTAAGTCCACCACTGACACTTGATTGCCAAACCTGAGCCTCAAGATAATCTTTGTCGCCACAACCCAGTTCCGTCAGACATGACGTGTAATAAGGTAAATAATCAATTAATTCATCGGGTAATTCAGGCATATCAATAACAACTTGCTGATATACCAGGCCATTAGTTCCCTGCTCATACACAGAAACCTTATTTTCACCGAGCTGCAGTCGCTCACCATGTGGAATTTTAATACTCTCTGGAACATCTTCCAGCCCAACTTTAGGTAAAACACCTGGATCGTCCTCTTGATTCTGTCTTGTTTCCAGAGCTTTTGCCTGTTCGATAATGCGCTGTTTCTCTTCTTCAGTTAATTGCGATTTTATCTGCGCAAGCTTATCTCGTTCAGCCTCATCCATACGATGACTGAGCTCAGCATCAGGTTTCATTGTCACAGTGATACGATGGGGATTGTCCAACAAATTGTGTTTTACCAGATTTTTTATATAGTTTGGATCTTTAATATCTTCGCGTAATTGCTCGAGAACCGGGTCCAAATTCAGTACTGCCACTGGATCCCCCCGATGAATGGCGGTAGATAAACCACCTAAAATCAACTGCAAACCATAGGGATAACCATCACCACCTATCTCACGTTGCCCCAGTTCAAGTTGATGTAGAACAGCTTCCACCCTGTCCTGAGGCACACCCTTCTCAGCTACATCATTGAGAACATCCATCACTAATTGTTCAACTGCCTGGGTATTTTCAGGATTTGAACCTTCAACACCACACATAAAACTCATTTCGCGATTGGAATCTTCCAACCCACACAAGGGTGAAGGCGCAGCACCTAAATTAGATGTTTCCAGGGCCTGACGTAAAGGTGAGGCACTATTATCCAATAGCACACTAGACATCAAATGTGCCGACAACATATCTTCTAATGAGGTACTCAGTCCTAACAACCAGCCCACTACGATATGTGTTTTATCAGCAAGATCGTCTTCATCAAGTGCATAGCTTTCTTCAACATGTTGTGGTGCCGTATAGCGATGCTCATCGCCAACTATTATTTCACTATCAAGCTTTTCAAAATTCTTTAAAGCGCGGTCTTCGAAACGTTGCTGATGCTCGTATGCTGGAATATCACCAAACGTCATAAATACAGCATTAGAAGGATGATAATGAATACGATAAAAGTCTTTCAGATCCTGATAACTGAGATCCGGAATATGAACAGGATCACCGCCGCTGTTATAGTGATAAGTAGTTGTTGGGAACAAATGCTCAGTCATAGTTTGCCAAAGCGTGCTCACAGCTGAACTCATTGCACCCTTCATTTCATTGAACACAACACCCTTATAAACTAAAGGTGTATTGGCATCATCAGCCGCTTCAAACTCAAAGCGATGACCTTCCTGAGCAAAATCAAGTTCATCCAGGCGCGAAAAGAATACGGCATCCAGATAAACATCCATAAGATTATAAAAATCTTTTCGATTTTGGCTTGCAAAGGGGTAAGCGGTCCAGTCACTACTGGTAAAGGCATTCATGAAAGTGTTGAGTGAGCGCCTGATCATCATAAAAAATGGATCACGAACAGGATAATGCTCACTGCCGCATAATGCAGTATGCTCAAGCATATGAGCAACACCGGTAGAGTCCATAGGTACTGTTCTCAGAGCCACCAGAAAGACGTTTTCTGCATTATCGGCGACTAGATGAAAATGCTGGGCACCGGTTTTGATGTGCTGGTATTCTTCCACAACAATATTAAGTGAATCAATGCGCTCGCTACGGAGCCATTTAAATGCGGGGTGAAGCTTTGCAGGTTTCAATGTTGCCAGTGCCATATAAGAATCCGAAATATTTACTGAGCCTTAAATTGTACCTTGTCTAGGTCTATTTATGCGAGAATAGAGTCCATAGTTTAGTCAAAACAACAATACACAGATAATGATCAAGCCACTTACAACAGAACAACTCCGCTACAAATGCCTGGCACAGAACCTGCCATTTGAAACAACAGCAGAACTCGAGGACTTACCCGGCATTCTTGGCCAGGACCGAGCCCTTCAAGCCATTGAATTTGGAATTGGTGTTCACCACAGAGGTTACAACCTATACGTCATGGGCCCTTCGGGCCTGGGAAAGCACGGCATCATCAGAAAGTACCTGAATGAAAAGTCACGTCAGGAAGAAACACCAGCAGACTGGTGTTATGTAAGAAATTTCGAACAGGATTACAAGCCAAAAGCACTCAAACTGCCAGCTGGACAGGGCAAGTTATTTAAACGTGATATGAAAAACCTGGTTGAGGATCTGGGTAAAGCAATCAATGCAGCCTTTGAAGCCAGTGAATACCAGGAACAACTGCAGAATATAGAAAAAGCCTTCACACGCAAGCAGGCTTCTTTAATTGATAAACATGTTGAAAAAGCAGAATCACTAGAAATACAACTTAGCCAGACATCAACTGGATTTCTACTTGCCCCCATGAAACATGGCAAAGTGTTGTCAGAAGAGGAATTTGACGAACTGGCTGAAGAAGAAAAAGAGATCATTGAGGACAAGATTACCCAGTTCCAGGATGAGCTGGACTACCTGATACCTGAAATTTCACGACAACGACGAGAATACAATATTCAGGTCAAGAAACTCAATCGTAAAGTTGCTCTATTTGCGACCAGCAACCTGATCAAAGACGTCAAACGCCGTTATAAAGGCTTACCTGAGGTTGTCAATTATCTGAAAGGCATACAGGAAGATGTGCTTCATCATCTTGAAGACTTCACTGAACACGATGAAGAGGAATCATCAGAGAACCACCCTCCCACTGCTACCAAAGGTGATACACTGCAACGCTATCAAGTTAATCTAATCATCGATAGCAGCCATAAAAATGGTGCACCAGTCATCTATCTTGATAACCCAACTTACCACAACCTGATCGGACGTATTGAATACGAAAACCGTGCCAGTGGACTTAACACCAACTTTACCATGATCAAAGCTGGTGCCCTACTGGAAGCCAATGGCGGTTACCTGGTACTGGATGCGCATAAAATACTCAGCATCCCACATGCATGGGAAGCTCTGAAACGCTCATTGTATGCAAAAAAAGTTAAGATAGAATCACTCGACCAGGTGGTAAACTCTGATACCACAGTTACACTTGAACCTGAGCCCATCCCACTCAAACTAAAAATCATCTTGTTAGGTAATCGCATTACCTACTATATGCTGCATGAATTAGATCCGGATTTTCCAGAATTATTTAAAGTTGAAGCTGACTTTGACGAAGAGATACTTCGTGATGAAGAAAGCATTATAAATTATGCCCGGCTAATAGCTTCACGTGCCCGTAAATTCAACCTTAAAAACTTAGATGCCGCTGCTGTTAGCCGCCTGATTGAGTTCAGTTCCCGACTTGCTCAAGATTCAGAAAAGTTATCAACACGCTTAAGAACTATTGATGATCTTTTGATAGAAACAGAATACTGGGCTACGCAAGCCAGGCACGAACACATAACTAGAGAAGACGTTCAACATGCAATTGATGCACAAGTCAGCCGCACTGGACGCATACAAAATCTAATTCAACAGGATATCCATAGAGGTACCCTCATGATTGACACTGATGGTGAAGCTATCGGTCAGATTAATGGTCTCTCAGTTTTTGATGTCGGTAAATATAGCTTTGGCCAACCATCACGAATTACGGCTACGGTTCATCTAGGAAATGGAAAAATTATTAATATTGAACGTGAAGTTGATTTAAGCGGTTCAATACATGATAAAGGCGTTTTAATCCTGTCAGCACTTCTTGCCAGTCGCTATACTAGAGATACCCCCTTATCATTTTCAGCCAGTATAACGTTTGAACAGTCATATGGCCGAATTGATGGAGACAGTGCATCTTTGGCTGAATTATGCGCTCTGATTTCTGCGGTTACAGAAATACCACTTAGACAAAGCTTCGCTATTACAGGCTCGCTCAATCAACAAGGATTTGTACAGGCAATTGGCGGTGTCAACGAAAAAATAGAAGGTTTTTACGATATCTGCAAACTCCGAGGCCTGACCGGACAACAGGGCTGCATTATCCCAGACGTTAATGTCAAAAACCTGATTCTACGACAAGATATAATCGATGCAATCAACAACGAGCAATTCAGCATCTATCCAGTCACTCATTTTGAGCAAGCACTTGAAATACTAACTGGGAAAAAAGCAGGCAAAAGACTGGCTGATGGTGATTTTGAAAAAGACAGTATTAATGACTTGCTTACCAGAAAGCTATGTCATTACGCAAAACTTAGAAAGGCCAGTGGTATGAATGAGCCATCATAGTGACAGGGTTTATTTTAACTTTAGCAGGTATACAGACTCGACCAAATAATCTAAACCACGCTGCTTAAATCTAATCTGATCATCTAAAACATTATGCTGATCGAGCAATTGTATATCAAACGATGATGAATACAGAGCATCGACCTCCTCAGTAGACACAGAAAAAGGAGGCCCAGACATTTTATTTTGATCATATTCAAGCGTGATCAGCAAAATTTTTGTTTCCTTTGAAAGGCTGTCCGCTAATTTATCAACATAGAGTTGACGCATATCAGCAGGCAAAGCAACCAGAGATGCACGATCAAATATAGCATCAACCGAATCAAGCAAAACTTTATCCATATCGAAAAAATCACCGTGTAATAATTCGATATTTATAGTGTTTGAAATATAGTGCTTATGAAATTGATTATCTATAACCTTATAAGAAAGTTGATGGTCATTAAAAAAGGCCGTAACTGCCAGCTCACTACATTCAACTCCAATTACGTGATGCCCCTGTTCTGCTAACCATATTAAATCTTTAGATTTGCCGCACAGAGGTACAAATACTGTCGTATCTTTATCTAAATCCAAAGCTGACCAATACTTGAGAAGATAAGTATTAACCTCATCCAGATGAAAGCCGATCTGGTTTTCCAGCCAACGTTGACGCCAAAACTCGATTTCCATAAACGATTCCAATTATAAAATCACTTAGTATTTCAGAATCATAGTAAATTCAGACAAAAAATACCCCGCAATAGCGGGGTATTCTGATACCAGATCTGCAATAACTTATTGTTTCAGAACAAGCTTTTCCTTGTTCTTTTCAATAATCTTCGCACCAATACCCTTGACCTTTTCTAAATCATGAATATTTGAAAACTGGCCATGGGCTTTACGATAATCAACAATAGCCTGAGCTTTTGCTATTCCAACGCCGTTCAGTTCCATCGACAGTGTCTTTGCATCTGCTGTATTAATATCAACCTGTCCAGCCCAAATAGTTGCAGAAAACATTAATAAACAGACCGTAAAAAATACTTTGATTATTTTCATTTCGCTTATTTCCTTAATCCATGCGTTTATTGGAAACGTTACGATAGCCTTTAGAAAACAGTAACTCAATTAGGAAATTTCTGAATTTATTGTACGTAAAACACTGACTGGATCGTCAGCCTGTGTAACTGGGCGACCAATAACCAGATAGCTTGATCCTGATTTTATTGCATCAGCAGGAGTCATAATACGTCTTTGGTCATCAGATATACTGCCAATGGGCCGTATTCCAGGAGTTACCAGCAGAAATTCATT
>JBFFSQ010000024.1:0-23352 GCA_041572275.1 Gammaproteobacteria bacterium | reverse complement strand
GCGAAGCAGATCAAGAATATGGATATTGCGGAAGAGCTGGCATTACCGCCGGTTAAGGTACACTGTTCGGTGTTGGCAGAAGATGCCATTAGCGCAGCTGTTGAAGACTATATGAAGAAAAGAGAAGGTTAATTATCATGGCGTTGAGCATATCTGAACAGGCGGCTGATCGTGTTAAGGCATTCCTGGAAAATCGCGGAAAGGGACTTGGTGTGCGTCTGGGTGTAAAAACATCCGGCTGTTCTGGTATGGCTTATGTTATGGAATTTGTTGATGAAATCAATGAAGACGAAGATGAGGTTTTTGAAAGCAATGGTGTGAAAATTGTTGTCGATAAAAAGAGTCTTGTCTACCTTGATGGCACTGAAATGGATTACACCAAAGAAGGTCTCAACGAGGGATTTAAATTTATCAACCCGAATGAAAAAGACAGCTGCGGTTGCGGTGAAAGTTTTACCGTTTAAGGGCTCGGGCTTTAAAAGAGATACCTTAACTATGTCTGAAGATCTTTTTTCTAAAAATTACTTTGAAATTTTTGATCTGACTATAAATTTCGATATTGATCAGAATGTGATCGCTGAAACTAATCGAAATTTACAGAAACAGTATCATCCTGATCGTTTTGCCAATGCAAGTGAGCAGGATGCTCGCGTGGCCATGCAAAAAACATCATTAGTTAATCAGGCTTTTCAAACCCTTAAGGCACCTATTTCACGTGCCCAGTATATGCTTAAACTGAAAGGTTTGGACATGGAGTCAGAAACAGATACCTCTATGGATGCTGTTTTTTTAATGGAACAAATGGAATTTCGTGAGGCTATAGCTGAAGTTAGGGAAAAAGATGATCCACTGGATGAGTTGGATCGCATGGCGACAGAGTTGAAATCTAAGCTCAAATCACTTGAGCAGGAATTTACAGATTCCTATGAGAACGGTGATCTTGATGCAGCCCGTAATGCCGTAAGGAAAATGCAGTTTATTATCAAGGCTCAGACTGAAGTAAAAGATATATCTGAGCAGCTTGAAGACGAATTATTTTAAAAGTTAGTTAATTATGGCATTACTTCAAATTGCAGAACCCGGTCAATCGACCAAGCCCCATGAGCATCGATTTGCAGTTGGTATTGATTTAGGTACCACCAATTCGCTTGTGGCTACCGTTCGTAGTGGCGTAAATGAAACTTTACCTGATGAGAAAGGCGAGCATTTACTGCCTTCAATTGTACGTTACTTGCCCGACCACGAAGTAGTGGTCGGCCAACAGGCTCGTTTGTCAGCAGTTGATGACCCGCATAATACAATTGTATCGGTGAAGCGCCTGATGGGGCGAGGTGTTGTTGATATCAAGACACTTGGTAAGCAATTGCCCTATGAGTTTGCCGATACAGATTCCTCAGTGCCTCGTATCAAGACCTGTGCCGGGAATAAAAGTGCTATTGAGGTATCAGCTGAAATTCTAAAAGCACTTAAGCTGCGCAGTGAACAGACACTTGGTAATGAGATTGTTGGTGCAGTCATTACCGTGCCCGCCTACTTTGATGATGCCCAGCGTCAGGCGACCAAAGATGCAGCCAGACTGGCCAATATTAACGTATTGAGGCTGTTAAATGAGCCAACAGCAGCAGCTGTAGCCTATGGCCTTGATAGTGGCCAGGAAGGTGTCATCGCAGTATATGACTTAGGTGGTGGTACTTTTGATATTTCCATTCTTCGTTTGAACAAAGGTGTATTTGAAGTACTAGCTACTGGCGGTGATAGTGCGCTAGGCGGTGATGATTTCGATCATGCCATTGCTGAATGGATTGTACAGGAGGCTGGAGTGTCTGTTGATGCTATTGATGCCTCGACTTCCCGTTTATTGATGCAAAAAGCATGTGCAGCAAAAGAAGCGTTGGCTGAAGTTGAGCAAATCGATATCGACATTAAGACGGATGTATTTAGTTGGACAGGTAGCCTCCACCGTGAGCAATTTAATCAACTGGTTGATCCGCTCATTAAAAAGACCCTGATGTCATGCCGTAGGGCTTTACGTGATGCTGATATCGAACCAGACGATATTATCGACGTGGTGATGGTAGGTGGGTCGACGCGGACACTACGTGTGCGTGAACTGGTTGGTGATTTTTTTCAGCGGCCACCACTGGTGAGTATCGACCCTGATAAAGTTGTGGCTCTCGGGGCTTCGACCCAGGCAAATGCGCTGGCTGGAAACGATCCAGATGGCGAAATGTTGTTGATGGACGTCATACCGCTTTCACTTGGTATTGAAACTATGGGTGGGTTGGCTGAAAAGATTATTCAGCGTAATACCCCAATACCAGTGACCCGGGCTCAGGATTTTACGACCTACAAAGATGGTCAGACAGCAATGGCTATTCATGTGGTGCAGGGCGAGCGAGAACTGGTTGCCGATTGTCGATCACTTGCACGTTTTGAACTACGGGGATTTCCACCTCATGTCGCCGGCGCTGCACGTATACGTGTTACCTTTCAGGTGGATGCAGATGGGCTTCTCAGTGTAACTGCTAAAGAAGAGATGTCAGCCGTTGAAGCCCATGTTGAAGTTAAGCCATCATATGGTTTAAGTGATAGTGAGATCGAAGGTATGCTACGTGATTCAATGGAGCATGCTATGGATGATAAGGACGCGAGGAGCTTGAGAGAGCAGCAGGTTGAAGCGGATCGGGTTGTTGAGGCCCTTGATGCTGCCCTGGTCGATGATGGTGATGAATTACTGGAGGCCGGTGAAAAGGAACTGATACTACAGGCGCGTGCTGCGCTGGTTGTTAGTCGCAACAGTGCAACTGATGCGCAACAGATCAAACAGGCTATGGAGCAACTGGAAAAAGCCAGTTCGGCCTATGTGGCTCGCCGCATGAATACGAGTGTCCAGAAAAGTATGGCTGGACATAAAGTTGAAGAATTTTCATCAGAAGAGAGTGACAAATGACGCAGATAATTTTTCTGCCCCATGAAGAACTATGTCCAGAAGGTAAGGTCATAGAAGCCGAGCCGGGTGACACAATATGTGATGCTGCATTAAAGGAAGGCATCGAAATTGAGCATGCCTGTGAAAAATCATGCGCCTGTACAACCTGTCATGTCTATGTCCGTGAAGGTGGCGAATCATTGAATGAAAATTCAGATGATGAGGATGATATGCTAGATAAAGCCTGGGGACTCGATCCAGACTCGCGTCTGAGCTGTCAGGCTATTGTTGGCGAAACTGATCTGGTCGTCGAAATTCCAAAATACACCATCAATATGGTGTCCGAGCATCACTAGGTGGCTACTATGAACCTGAAATGGACTGATACACTGGATATCGCTATTGCGCTGGATGAGGCTCACCCAGACGTGGATCCACAATATGTGCGGTTCACCGATTTACACCAGTGGGTGTGTGATCTGGAGGAATTTGATGATGATCCAGAGAATTCAAATGAAAAGATCCTCGAATCGATTCAGATGAACTGGATTGAGGAAAAAGACTGATAGACAGATCCTGTGACTGGGTGCAAATTACCCGACACAAGCTTTGCTAAACCTAATAAACCCGCGTAAAATCGCGGGTTTAGTTTATTGTTTCAATACTTATATCTACCCCACTGGAGTTGCCTGAATGGCTTTAGAGCGTACGATTTCCATTATTAAACCCGATGCTGTTGCTAAAAATGTTATCGGTAAAATATATAGCCATTTTGAAAAAGCAGGATTACGCATTGTAGCGGCCAAAATGCTGCATTTGAGTCGTGAGCAGGCTGAGGGCTTTTATGCCGTGCATGCTGAGCGTCCATTTTTCAAGGATCTTGTTGATTTTATGACATCTGGCCCAGTTATGGTTCAGGTGCTTGAAGGTGAGGATGCCATCAACAAACACCGTGAAGTGATGGGAGCCACTAACCCTAAAGAAGCGGCTCCTGATACTATTCGTGCAAAATTTGCTGAAAGTATTGATGAAAATGCGGTTCATGGATCGGATGGCCCTGATACAGCGAAGACGGAGATTGCATTCTTCTTCCAGCCCGAGGAAATCTGTGAGCGTACCCGTTAGTTTTCCGCACATTGAGAAAAAAAACCTGCTGGGCATGAACCGGCAGGATTTGGAGGCCTTTTTCACCGATTTGGGGGAAAAGGCCTTTCGTGCTTCTCAGGTCATGAAATGGATACATCAACTGAATGTTGATGATTTTGATCAAATGTCCAATATCAGTAAGGCGCTCAAGCAACGACTTAAAGAGACCGCTAGCTTGCAAATGCCTGAAGTGATTGTTGATCAGCTATCCACTGATGGAACCCGTAAATGGGTACTGCGTTTAAAAGATGGCAACTGTATAGAAACCGTATTTATTCCAGAAGATGATCGCGGTACTTTGTGTATTTCATCTCAGGTTGGCTGTGCGCTGGATTGTAGTTTCTGCTCGACAGCGCGTCAGGGTTTTAGCCGAAATTTATCGTCTGATGAGATCCTGTCACAGGTATGGATTGCCAGTCGTCTGCTTAATGAAGAAATGAAACCCGGACGCAAGATCACTAATCTTGTACTGATGGGTATGGGTGAGCCCTTACTGAACTATGATAATGTTGTAAAGGCAATTGATGTTTTTCTTGATGATTTTGCATATGGTCTTAGCAAACGACGGGTAACCGTGAGTACCGCAGGCGTTATACCTGCAATGGATCGTTTGTCTGAGCGTCAGGACGTACAACTTGCAATTTCGTTACATGCTACTCGTGATGACTTACGCGACGATCTTGTGCCCATAAATAAAAAATACCCACTCAAGGACCTGATTGCTGCCTGTCATCGCTTTATGGAGAAGCGTTCACCGCGTTCACGTCTTACCATTGAGTATGTTATGTTGGCGGGAGTTAATGACTCGATTCAGGATGCTGAAGAATTAATTAAACTGTTAAAAGGGCTCTCGGTACTGATTAATCTGATTCCATTTAATCCTTTTGAAAATTCTGGATATGTGACATCTTCGAATAATGCGGTAAGACGCTTTCAGGATAAATTACATCAAGCTGGTCTCACAACAGTTATACGTAAAACCCGTGGTGAAGATATAGATGCTGCATGTGGCCAACTTGTCGGAAAAGTCGCAGATAAAAGTCGTCGTGAGAAAAAATTTGTCAAACCTAGATATGGAATGAATACATGAACCAGGTGGCTAGATTATTTGTGTTACTAATGTTGCTCGGCCTGGTCGCCTGTACTGGCCCTCAGCCAGTAAGAAAATCAAATAACGGCCCTGATCTTGATGCGGCGGCAAAGATAAATGTCAAACTCGCAGTAGGCTACATGCAAAGAGGTAATCTTGAAGTTGCCAGAGAAAAGCTGGAGAAAGCACTTGAACAGGACGATGAATATATTCCAGCATACACTACTATGGCTTTACTGATGGACATGACTGGTGATCCAGAGAAAGCGAACGATTATTATCACGATGCACTAAATATCGATCCCAAGAATCCCGAGTTATTGAACAATTATGGTGCATTCCTGTGTAAGCATAATATGGTTGATGATGCTGTTGAGCAGTTTAATAAAGTCCTGAAAAACCAGTTTTATGAAACGCCTGAAAAATCCCATTCAAATATGGGATATTGTTTGTTGCAGGCAAAAAGCCCAAATTATGCACTTGCAGAAATCCATCTTCGTGAAGCGCTAAAATATAAATCGGATATGCCATCAGCGCTACTGGCCATGGGTGAATTGGCAATTAAAACTAAACGCTATTTAATGGCGCGTGCATATATGCAAAGATTTCATGCCGTCGCAGCACCCACTGCAAACAGTTTGTGGTATCAGTTGCTGGCTGAAAAGAAACTTGGTGATGAGAAATATTTTCTTAAACTCTCCCGGGAGTTACTGAAGCGTTTCCCTGAATCTCCTCAAGCTAAACAGTTGATGAAATATTCCGAACGATGAATGACAATAATAATGATATAAATTCAGAAAGTGATGCGGACTGTCTGCTCCGGCAGAAAGAGTTTGGTGATCGTTTTAGAGAGGCACGTGAGGCAGTCGGCATGTCTGTTGCTGATGTAGCAGATGAGCTCAAGCTGTCTGAAGAAACTATTAAAGCTTTGGAATGTACCCAGCTGTCGTTATTGCCGGGAGCTACATTTACCCAGGGATATATTCGCAGTTATGCCAGGCTGCTAAAGTTGCCAGCGGATGAAATTATTGATTTATATAATCAACTCCTGCCTGAAAAGGATCAGCCGTTAAGTGCGCGTTCAAGTCTGGCTGCTGAGACAGATAGTAATCATGTAATTATTAAACTGATGACGGCTGTATTGTTGCTTGCAACTATAGTCTTGTTGGTTTTATGGTGGCAGCAATCTGACCAGGAGTTGCCAGCAGATGTGAATGAATCGATTCAGGAACATGATGAACGAGTAGAAGATAATCCTGTTTTGGATACTGGTAGTTTAGAAAATGAAGCCGTTCCGAATGAGGTTGTAGAGTCGTCTATAGAGTCTCAGACATCTGTTTCACAAGAAACCTCAGCAGCGCCAGTTATTGACATACCAGTGAGCGAAACACCAATCATAGAAAAAGCTGCTGTTATAGAAAGTAATCAAATACAACAACCAGCTGAAGAGCCCCAGCGAGTGACCAATAGCCAGGCTGAAGGTGACGATGTCATAGTGCTGGTGACCGACTCAGAAACCTGGGCTGAAGTCCAGGATGCTAATAATGCCCGCCTGTATTTCAGCCTAATGAAGAAAGGTCATGAATATCAGTTAAAAGGTCAGGCACCATTTCGATTTTTTCTTGGGAATGCACCCTCGGTTACGCTTGGTTTGAATAATAAAATAATTAATATTGCGCCATATATTCGTCAGAATAAAATTGCACATATTGAAATAAGTAGTGAAGGACATGTTAAGTCGGTGCGACGTCAAAACAGAATTATTAAAAATAATACAAATACCTCAGATGAGCGGGCTGCTGTAAACAATGCTGACTCAGTAGCGCTGCCTGAAGAGGCTAATTAGTTTTTAAGTTAGATTTTATGGCTGCAAAAATACAATCAATTCGAGGTATGCACGACATACTGCCTGGTCAATCTAGTTTGTGGCAGTATTTTGAAGATACTGTTCGAACAACCATACAGTCATACGGATATCGTGAAATCCGTATGCCGATCGTCGAATCTACGGATCTTTTTTGTCGCTCCATTGGTGAAGTGACTGATATTGTTGAAAAAGAGATGTATACCTTTGATGATCGCAATGGTGATAGCTTGACCCTGCGACCAGAAGGTACGGCGAGTTGTGTTCGTGCCGGTATTCAACATGGTCTTCTTCATAATCAGCAACAACGCCTTTGGTACATGGGGCCAATGTTTAGACATGAACGACCTCAAAAAGGTCGTTACAGACAGTTTCATCAGATTGGTGTTGAAACCTTTGGTATGGCTGGACCAGATATCGATGCGGAACTCATTCTGATGACAGCTCGCCTCTGGAAGGCGCTCAATTTAAAAAACATCCGACTCGAACTCAATACCCTGGGTAGTAATGAGTCTCGTGCACGCTATCGCGATATACTCGTGGCTTATCTTAATGAGCATAGGTCTGAGCTTGACGAGGATAGTCTCAGGCGTCTGGAATCAAACCCGTTAAGAATCCTGGACAGTAAAAACCCTGGTATGCAGACCTTGATTGAGGCGGCACCAAAGTTGATGGATTATCTTGATCAGGAATCACTTGATCATTTTGATCAGTTAAAAGCACAATTAACTCGACTGGGTATTGAGTTTACAATCAATACACGTCTCGTGCGTGGATTAGATTATTATTGTAAAACTGTATTTGAATGGGTAACGGACGAATTAGGCGCCCAGGGAACCGTGTGTGCAGGTGGTCGTTATGATGGCCTGGTTGAGCAGTTGGGTGGCCGAGCAACTACAGCTGCTGGTTTCGCCATGGGTATTGAGCGTCTGCTTTCATTAATGGAAGATCAGGGGGTTGAAGTTGATGATGGACTTGATGTGTATTTAGCGTTACAGGGTGAGCAGGCAGAGTTTCATGGGCTGATTCTGGCAGAGCAAATACGCAATCAATGGCCGGCTTTAACTTTACAGGTTAACTGTGGTGGTGGTGGTTTTAAAAGCCAGATGAAAAAGGCAGATAAAAGTAATGCCCGTGTTGCACTTATTCTGGGTGAAGATGAAGTGAATAACAACACGGTATCACTTAAGCATCTGCGTCAGCAGATAGATCAGAAAACAATCAATCAAACTGAAATAGTTTCAGTTTTACGTGAATGGTTAGAGAAGTAATTGGGGTTTAAATCCATGGATTTTGAAACTGAAGAACAACAAGTAGAAGCATTAAAAAAATGGTGGAAAGAAAACGCGAGCACAGTAATTGCTGGTGTTATTCTCGGTGTGGCGGTGATCGTTGGGATTCGCTTCTACGGTCAATATAAAATCCAACATGCTAATGAGGCTGGCGCTATATTCTACTCCATGGTTACGTTATCGGATTCTGAAGTGGCCTCTGACGTACAACAGAAAGTAGAAACATTGTTTGATAGCTATGCTGACACACCTTACGCTAGTATGTCTGCTTTACTGGCAGCCAAGCAGCAATTGAAGGTCGGTGACTTTGAGAATGCCAGTAAAAATCTACAATGGATTATTGATCATTCGGCACAACCTGAATTGCAGCACATTGCTCGATTACGGCTGATGCGTCTTTTGTTTGCTAACAATAATATTGATAAGGCACTGGCTCTGGCACAAGTTGATTATCCTCAAAGTTATGCTGCAATGTATGAAGAGCTAAAGGGTGATTTGTATGTTGCCCAAGGTGATCTTGAGCAAGCACGTGTGGCTTATGATAAAGCACTCTTGAATTCAGGTGTTCAGGCGAGTCAATGGTTACGCCTAAAACGTGATGATCTGGGGCCGACCACTCCTTCAGAGCCATCTGCATGATCAAAAAATTTCTGTTCCTGTCGTTATTCGCCTTGCTTGCGGCCTGTAGCGGTGATCAAGATAACACCGAGCCACCTGCAGAACTGGTCGACTTTGATGCTTCTGCAAAGATTATTAAACTGTGGCATACATCTACCGGTTCTGGTGTCCAACAACAGTATTTGAAACTGTTTCCATTGTTGCTTGATGACCGTCTGGTTGTGGCTGACCGTAGTGGTGTTGTTACAGCAATCAGTCTTAATGATGGGCAAAAGTTATGGACTACAGATCTCGATGTTGTGCTCAGCGGTGGTGTTGGAGGTGATCAGTCTAATTATTTTGTTACCAGTCGGGCAGGTGAGCTGATTTCGTTAGCACGTGATGGTAAGGTGAATTGGCGAAAGGATATAGCGAGTGAAGTGCTGACTCCACCTGTACTTACTGATCATCATATTATAGTTCGTGGTGTTGATGGTGCAATTAGTGCACTAACCACAGATAGTGGTACACAAGTTTGGACATTTAAACGTGATGTTCCAGCTCTGTCGTTACGTGGTACCAGTCAACCTGTCATTAGTTTTGGACGTATCTACAGTGGGCTGGATAATGGCCGGTTAGTTGTACTAGACGCTACAGATGGACGTGCTCTTTTAGATGTGGCTGTTGCAGTTCCAACAGGGAGAACCGAACTAGAGCGAATTGTTGATATAGATGGTCAGGCAGTAATCAGAGATGGTGTGCTTTATATGGGAAGTTATCAGGGCCGAGTTGTAGCCATTGATGTGCGTCGAGGTCAGCTGTCGTGGAGCAGGAAAATGTCTATTGTCTCAGGTGTTGAACTGAGTGGTTCTTATTTGTTTACTTCAGATGAGCGTGATCACATCTGGGCGTTGGATAGAAATAATGGTGCAACTATTTGGAAACAGGAAAAACTAAAGGCTCGACAAATTACTTTACCTGTTGCTATGAGTGATGCATTGGTGGTCGCAGATAATCAGGGTTACATACATTGGCTGTCACAATATGATGGTCATTTTATAGCGCGAACATTGGTTGATGATTCTGGAATAATTGTGCCGCCAGTTGTAAAAGGTGATCGTGTATATGTTCAGGATCGTGACGGTACTGTCTCGGCTTTTCAGCTTATACTTGATAACTAAATGGGTTTTATATACGGCTATAACGATAAAAAATATTGATCTGACTTACTCTCGTAATACAAATTGTGGTTACATAAGTAACAGAGACGATATTATATATTTCGCCTATACTCTAATTAATTTTAATAACTAAGTGACTTAAGGAAAAACATGAGTACTAAACGAATAAGTCTGGCAGAAATACTCCTGTGGATCATGGTCCTGCTACTGGTTGTAATCGCTGTGAGCCCTATCGCGTTAGGATTCAAGATCAAGAATGATTACACGGCCATGATTCAGAAGATGTCTGATATGATGCAGGCCAATGTGCAGGTCGTTTCTTACGAACGTGGATTTTTCTCATCAGATGTCATACTTGAAACACGTATTCCCAATTATCCCCTGACCCTGCAGTTCAAGGAAGAGGTTATACATGGCCCTCTGTATCTAGGTTTATTAAACCAGGGTAAATCGCCTTTAGTCGCTGCGGTTGTCAAAGGGAAGATGCTCACACCTGCAAGCGCCGAGGCTGTATTTAATAAATTATTTCCTGGAAGCTCAGCACTGATTTATCAAAACATCATCGATTTTTCGGCTAATGTGCAGTCCCAGGCATATGTTCCCGCAATAAATGCTGTTTTTGAACTTGAAAGTGGTCCCATGAATATCCAATCCAATGGACTGGTTATGAATACACTTTACTCAGCAGCAGAAGCCAGTATCTCAGGTGAAGGACAGGTTTCACAATTTATTGTGACCACTTCCGACGAAAATATGAATAATCGTGGTCTGAGATTCAGTTATTCAGGAAAAATGGGGCAGAATGATATGCTCATCGGTGACTCAGTAATTTCATTGAGGAAACTTGAGTTCCAGTCACCTGAAGATCAGTTTGCGGTCAATAATCTGACCTTGCGTTCAGTTAGTTCAGAGCAGGGAGTATTGATTAATTCTGAGCTGATGTTAAATGCTCGTGAAATATTGCTGGATAACTCACGTTTTGGTCCCATTGCCTTTAATTTAACCATGAATGGTTTAAATGCACAGGCGATCAGGAATATTCAATCTTTACAAGAAGAAATGGATTCGAATCTTAAGTCAGGCCTACCACCTGAACAGGTGAATGCCATGATGATGGGGCAAATGATGACACTGCTCCCTGATCTGTTTAATCAAGCTGAAATTCGTATTGATCCTTTAAGTATTGAAAGTGAACTTGGTGGCATGCAGGCACAGATGGAATTTTCGATAAGTGGATTGGATGCGAATTCGCCAGCTGATCCAATGTTTTTATTCAACGCGATCAACCTCGATGTCGCGGTAGATGTTGATAAGCCACTGATGCTGAAAATGGTTGAATGGCAGCTAAATGCAGCTGAAGCACAACAGGCTGTAGCTGGTAGCAGTCAAAGTCGACGTGCGGAGTCAAATGTTCCCATGGACCAGAAAGTAAATGAAAATCTGCGTGGACTACTTAGCGAAAACTGGCTGGTATTTGAAGATGGTATATACAGCAGCCAGATCAGTTTACACAACGGCGAGATGGTGATGAACAATCAGTCCGTTGATGTCATGTCGCAGCTCATGTCTCAGATGGCTCCACCACCTGGGAACTAGCAGAAGCGGAATTTTCAGGTAGAATAGTAAGGGGCCAGCAATTTTAGCTGGCCCTTTTGTATTTTGATCCTTAACCTTACTGGCCGAATATTTAACATGCTTCCCGTAATTGCCCTTGTTGGACGACCGAATGTTGGAAAATCGACATTGTTTAATGTCCTCACTAAATCCCGTGATGCCCTGGTGGCTGATTTTCCAGGTCTGACCCGAGATAGAAAATACGGACATGGTCTGTACCAGCATCGACCCTATATAGTCATCGATACCGGTGGACTCAGTGGTGAGTCAGAAGAACTGGATGAACGCATGGCCCAACAGACCTTGTTGGCCATCGAAGAAGCCAATATTGTCATGTTTCTGGTAGATGCCCGTGCTGGGCTGACGGCTGCTGATGAGGTCATCGCCACCCAAATTCGTAAATTGGGTAAAACAGTGCATCTGGTTCTGAATAAGATCGATGGTGTAGACCTGAATCGAGCTCAGGCTGACTTTTATACCCTGGGTTTTGCAGACATGTATTCGGTTTCCGCTGCCCATAATCGTGGTATTAGTCAACTGGTCGATTCACTGTTATCTGATTGGTCAGACTGGGATGTGCAGACCGAAGATGCCCCAGGTATCAAGGTGGCTATGGTTGGTAAACCTAATGTTGGTAAATCTACATTGGTTAATCGTATGCTTGGTGAGGAGCGTGTGGTGGTTATGGATATGCCAGGCACGACCCGTGACAGTATTTTTATTCCCTTTGAGCATGATAACAAGCAGTACACACTGATCGATACTGCAGGCGTCAGGCGCAGAAAAAAAGTGAAGGAAGCGGTCGAAAAATTTAGTGTTATTAAGACGTTACAGGCTATTGATCAGGCTAATGTAGTGATTCAGCTGATTGATGCCAAGGAAGGGATTACCGATCAGGATTTACAATTACTGGGTTATGTCATTGATTCAGGGCGAGCACTGGTGTTGGTCATCAATAAATGGGATGGCATGAGTGATTATGATAAGCGTCAGATTAAAGAAGCCCTGGAAAGGCGTCTGGTGTTTATAAATTTTGCTGAAATTTTCTATATCTCTGCTTTGCATGGTTCCGGTGTTGGAAATCTGTATCAAGCCATTGATAAGGCATATGCTTCAGCGACCCGTGATTTATCAACACCTGATCTGACTCGAATTCTGGAACAGGCGACTCAGGCTCATCAGTTGCCTCTGGTGCATGGTCGTCGTATCAAGCTTCGTTATGCGCATCAAGGGGGCAAAAACCCGCCTGTTATAGTCATTCATGGGAACCAGACTGATCTGGTTCCTGCAGCTTACAAGCGTTACCTGACCAATGTTTTTATCGATGCTTTAAAGCTTCGTGGAACTCCTATGCGGCTTGAGTTTAAAACTGGGGCTAATCCTTTTTCCGGACGGAAAAATATACTCACTGATCGTCAGGTTAAACATAAACAGCGTATGATTAAGCGGACAAAAAAAAATCAGAAGCAATCCAAAAGACGAAGTTCCTAAGAGCATTTGATGCTGGCCTGATTAATGGATTCGGATAATTAAAATGCCAATCGAATCCCGTTTTGACGGAAGCTAACTTGTTATGATTCACAGACTGTGAACTGACCAATAGCATTATGGCCAAAAAAAAATCACCTCACAAAACTGCTAAGCCATCTCGCGGCAATCAACAACAGCAAGAACAACAGCGACGTTGGTATCAGAATCGGTATCTGATCAGTTTTATATTGCTATCGCTAGTAGTTGGCGTTATCTATGTTATTTATCTTGATATCAAAATAACCAGTCGTTTTCAGGGTAGCTTATGGTCACTGCCGTCTCATGTGTATGCGAGACCCCTCGAGTTATTCGAAGGAAAGCAATTATCCGCTCGTGCTTTTGAGGATGAACTTATTGTTCTGGGTTATAAAAAAGTTGATGGTATTCCTGCGCGTGCGGGTCAATATCGACAATGGCAAGGTCGACATTTTGAGCTGATCACTCGAGAATTTCACTTCTGGGATGGCTTACAGCAAGGCCAGAGCCTGAGAATTGATTTTGCAAATGGTCAAATCTATGGTCTTTATGAGTTGTATAGCCATAAAGCTCTGAGCCTGGTACGACTGGAACCGGTGCGCATTGCAGGTATATACCCTACGCAACAGGAAGACCGCCAACTTATCAAGCTTAAAGATGTTCCCAATTATCTGGTGCTGGCCTTACTCGCTGTTGAAGACCGCCGATTTTACCAGCACTGGGGCGTTGATCCTCGCTCTATTGCACGAGCGCTAGTGGCTAATTTATCTGCTGGTGGAACAGTACAGGGTGGTAGTACCTTAACCCAGCAATTAGTTAAGAACTTATTCCTGTCATCGGAAAGAAGTCTCTGGCGTAAACTGAATGAAGCCATAATGGCAATGTTGCTTGAGATCCACTACGACAAAGCTTTAATACTGGAGACTTATATTAACGAAGTATACCTGGGGCAGGATGGTGCCAAGGGTATTCATGGTTTTTCTCTCGCCAGTTACTTCTATTTCGGCAAACATCTAAATCAACTAAGTCACGATCAGATTGCGTTACTCGTCGGACTAGTTAAGGGGGCTTCCTGGTATGACCCACGCCGACATCCTGAACGTGCTCTGAACAGACGTAATCAAGTGTTATTACAGATGAGTGAGCAGGGTGTATTAACAGATAACCAATATGTGCAATTGAAGGATCGGCCATTAAATATTGCTGAAAAAGCGACACATTCAGGTAACCGTTATCCAGCTTTTGTTGATCTGGTCAAAAAACAGCTGCACAAAGATTATGACGAAGAGGATTTGCGCTCGGAGGGTCTGCGAATTTTCACAACATTGGATCCTTTAATTCAGAATGCGGCTGAAAACTCTGTTACTACTGTATTGCCACAACTTGAGCAAAGCCATCCACAAGCCAAAATTTTACAGACCTCTATGGTGGTGTTATCACCAGAAAATGGGGAAATTCAGGCTTTAATAGGGGATCGTGATCCAGACTTCCCCGGTTACAATCGAGCGACCGATGCTATCCGCCAGGTGGGCTCATTGATCAAGCCAGGAATTTATCTTGCTGCGTTACAGCATCCTGATCGTTACCATTTGGCCACAATGCTGGATGATAGTCCGTTGCGATTACAGGGTGGAGATGGTCGTATTTGGGAACCAGAAAATTATGACAAGGAGTTTAAAGGCAATATCCCTCTGTATAGAGCGCTGGTTGAATCGAGAAATGTGCCTACGGTTCGTCTGGGCATGGATGTTGGTTTAGCTGATATTGTTCAGACACTCAAAAAACTCGGGATTGAACGACGTGTACCGCCCTATCCCTCAATGACTTTAGGTGCCTTTGACCTAAGTCTTATCGAAGTGGCGGCAATGTATCAGACTCTGGCAGCTCGGGGCTTTAATATTCCTTTGCGTGCAATACGTGAAGTTACAACTTCAGAAGGAGAGCCTTTGCAGCGTTATCCGTTGAAACTCGAGCAAACACTTGACTCACAAGCCGTGCACCTGATCAATTATGCATTGCATCAGGTAACCCAGGAGGGTACGGCACGATCACTAAAGCATCAGCTTAACCTGCAAGTGGCAGGTAAAACCGGAACCTCAGATGATTTTAGGGATAGCTGGTTTGCCGGTTTTTCAGATGACCGCCTGGCCGTGGTCTGGGTAGGGCGTGATGATAACCAGAGCACAGGCCTGACCGGAGCTTCTGGTGCACTCAGGTTATGGACACACTTGATGGCAAATATTCCTGCTCGAGATCTGCAGCTGGATATGCCGGAAGCTGTCGTCAAACAGTGGATTGACCCTGAAACCGGCGGCAGTACTGATAAAGGTTGCTCAGGTGCGGTAGAATTACCGTTTTTAACTGGTTCCGGACCAACTCAGAGGGCTGAATGCAAATCACGAACATTAATGGAAAGGTTAAAAGGCTTTTTCGATTAAAACAAAGCCTGAGCCTGGTGTGTTGTTGTCTGGCGTTGGCATCATGTGCGCTGCCTAAACAAGCTGTTGGCCCTTATACAACTGAGACGGTGACTTTGAGCCCTGCCATGCAGAAATTGCTTGAACAATCTGATCAGTCTATTAACGCACAAAACTGGACACAGGCTGTGGCTATACTGGAACGTGCGCTACGAATTAATCCCAAACAGGCTGAAGCCTGGAGTCGTATGGCTGTGGTTTATCTGGGTAAGAACCAGCCAGAACAGTCAATTAACATGGCTAAACGTTCAAATAGCTATGCCAGTCGAAATCCTACGCTGGAATCCTATAACTGGTTACTGATGTCACGTGCTTATGATCAGCTTAATCAGCCGCAACTGGCCGAGCAGGCACTGCTCAGAAGTCAGCAGTTACAGCAGGATATTCATTGATGCGGTCTGCAGATTTGCTGGGTCTAGATGGCCCTTTTAGTCAGTCGATTGAAGGTTTTATTCCACGTCAGGGTCAGCAGGGACTGAGTACGGCCATTGAGCAGGTGCTTGAGCAAAACCAAACCCTGGTAGCAGAAGCGGGAACCGGCATTGGCAAAACTTTCGCTTACCTGGTACCGGTTTTAATATCAGGAAAAAAAGCCTTGATTTCCACGGGTACACGCCACTTACAGGATCAGTTGTTTCATCGTGATTTGCCCGTAGTGATGAAGTCACTGGATATCACTGTGCCGACTGCCTTGCTCAAGGGCCGCTCTAACTATTTGTGTTGGCACCGCTTACGCATCGCCAAAGAACAGGGGTACCTGGCCCCGGAAACACAAATTCAGCTACAGCACATCAAAGCCTGGAGCAAAAGCACGGTCAGCGGTGACATTGCTGAAATGTCTGAAATTACCGAAGATGCACGGGTCTGGTCACTGGTCACTTCCACTGTGGATAATTGTGTTGGAGCTGAATGTCCCGACTGGAATGATTGTTTTGTCGTGCAGGCACGTCGTTCAGCTCAGGAAGCTGATATCGTCGTTGTTAATCATCATTTACTGCTTGCGGATATGGCGATCAAGGAAGAAGGCTTTGGGGAATTATTGCCCAGTGCTGAAACCTTTGTTATAGATGAGGCCCATCAGTTACCGGAAGTGGCATCACGTTTTTTCGGTCAAACCATTAGCAGTCGTCAGCTTAATGGACTGGTGAGTGACGTGGTGGCTGAGCAGGTTCAGGATGCCCCCGATATGCCCGAAATTCGTGAGGCAACGGATGCATTAAAGAAGGTGACACAGGACTTCAGGCTAGCTCTAGGTCAGGATAATCAGCGAGATGCCTGGAACAGGGTCAGTCAAAAGCCAGCTTTAAATGTGGCACGACAGATGCTGAATGACAGTCTGGTTGAGTTGGCTGATTTACTTGAAATTGCTGCTGACCGAGGTAAGGGGCTGGAACAATGTTATCTGCGTTGCATGGATCTGAAACAGAAGTTGTCAGTCTATGGTGATAACACAGCTAATCAGCAGGCGGATACTGAGCAAAAGTATATTTACTGGTATGAAACCTTCAGCAAGGGTTTTGTGCTGCAGATGACGCCACTGGATGTTGCCGGGCTATTCAGAAATCACCAGCAGGCATTGGCTGGAAGCTGGGTATTTACATCGGCAACTTTACAGGTGGGTAAAGACTTTTCACATTTTGCAAACAGTCTGGGACTACAAGAGTATCAACAAGGTAACTGGAGCAGCCCCTTTGATTATCAGACACAGAGTCTGCTTTATATACCTACGGATTTACCTGAACCTTCCAGTTACGACTATACGCGACGCTTAATCGAGCGTGCACTACCGGTCCTTAAGGCCAGCGGTGGACGTGCATTTTTCTTGTTTACCAGTTACCGTGCGCTCAATGAAGCCGTTGCTCTGCTGGGATCACAATTGAGCTATCCAATATTGGTGCAGGGTAGCTTACCGAAGCATCAATTACTGCAGAAATTTAAGTCACTGGGTAATGCTATATTATTGGGTACCGGCAGTTTCTGGGAAGGTGTGGATGTTCGTGGCGATGCGTTGTCGTGTGTGATAATCGACAAGTTACCATTTGCCTCTCCAGGAGATCCGGTGATGCAGGCTCGTCTAGACGCCATTCGTCAGTCCGGCGGGCAACCATTTATGGATTATCAGTTGCCGCAGGCCGTGATTAGTTTGAAACAGGGCGTTGGTCGATTAATCCGAGATGTGTCTGACCGAGGTGTATTGATGCTCGGTGATCCCCGTTTGCTGAGTAAACGTTATGGCCGTCTGTTTATAAACAGTTTGCCAAATATGCCTATGACACAGGATGTAGCCTGTGTTGAAGAATTTTTTAACCCAGTACAAATAGAGTCCGCATGAAACTACTCGCCGTGGATACTGCCACAGAAGCTTGCTCAGCCGCATTATTTATTGATGGCGATATTCAACATGAATTCCAGCTGGCCCCGAGGGATCATACACGTCTGATATTGGTCATGGTTGAAACCTTGTTGCAACAGGCGGGAATCAGAATTCAGCAACTGGATGCATTGGCTTTCGGGTGTGGGCCAGGTTCATTTACCGGTGTACGTATTGCCACAGGCGTGGTTCAGGGCCTGGCTTACGGTGCTGATCTCCCTGTTGTTCCCGTATCCACGCTGGCTTCAATTGCACAGGCGGTTTATGAAGATCATGGTGAATCCCGTGTGCTTGCAGCGATTGATGCACGGATGGGAGGAATCTATTGGGGACAATATCAGCTTGATGATCACAAATTGATGCAGCTCTGTGCTGAAGAAGCAGTGTTAAGTCCAGAGCAGGTGCCTGTAGTGACTACGCGTGACTGGGTAGGGGCTGGCAGTGGCTGGCAAGCTCATGCTGATGCCTTGGTAGAGCGTTTTGGTGATCGAGTTAAACAGCAATGGCCTGAGTATTTACCTCAGTCTGCTACTATCGCGCAATTGGCAGTGGCTGATTTTAATAAGGGGCTTGCTGTAGCTGCGGCACAGGCACAGCCGGTATATCTTCGTAATGACGTGGCAAAAAAATCAAAAGATCGGGCGTAAGTAGTGTATCTGCGGCAACAGGCGGTAATACCGTCGTTGTGTTGAATAATTTGGTGTTCGCAATGGATGGTACCGTCTAATTAGGGTAATATAGCGTCCGGTTTAATCGATATAAATCATAATGTTAGAAATTAATCCTATTTTGAATCAAATCAGTGACCTCGGTGAGCGTTGTAACGCGCTTAGGGGGTATCTTTGACTTCGATGTCAAGAAAGAAGAGCTTGACGAAGTTACTCGTGAATTAGAACAACCCGATGTCTGGAATGATCCTGATCGCGCCCAGAAGCTAGGTCAGGAACGCGCACGTCTTGAAGCCATAGTACTCACCATTCAGAAACTGGATAACGGTTTAACCGATGCCAGGGAACTACTGGATATGGCGATTGAGGAAGATGATGACGACAGCATTAATGCCGTCGTTAGTGATCTTAACGAGATGGAAGAACAGGTTGCAGATATGGAATTTCGTCGAATGTTTTCTGGCGAAATGGATGCTAATCATGCCTTTCTCGATATCCAGGCCGGCTCCGGTGGTACAGAAGCTCAGGACTGGGCTGAAATGCTGCTACGTATGTACCTGCGCTGGGGTGAAGCCCATAATTTCAAAACTGAACTGATCGAAGTAACACCAGGTGATGTTGCAGGAATTAAAGGGGCTACTATCAAGTTTGAAGGTGATTATGCATACGGTTGGTTGCGAACAGAAACAGGTGTTCATCGACTAGTCAGAAAATCACCCTTTGATTCTGGTAATCGGCGTCATACATCTTTTGCGGCAGTCTTTGTGTCTGCTGAAGTTGATGATGACATTGATATCGATATTAACCCGGCTGATTTGCGCATCGATGTATACCGTGCCAGTGGTGCCGGTGGTCAGCATGTTAATAAAACTGAATCTGCGGTACGAATTACCCATAATCCAACGGGTGTTGTTGTTCAGTGTCAGAATGATCGATCGCAACATAAAAACAAAGCCACGGCGATGAAACAATTGAAAAGTAAACTCTATGAGCTTGAACTTCAGAAGCGTAGTGGTGATCAACAAGCACTGGAAGATACCAAGTCTGATATCGGATGGGGCAGCCAGATTCGTTCCTATGTCCTGGATTCATCACGCATTAAAGATTTACGCACCAATGTAGAAACCAGTAACACCCAGGCTGTACTGGATGGTGGTATTGATATGTTTATCGAAGCCAGCCTGAAAAGCGGCCTTTAATCACACCTCATTAATCAAAAGTTAAAGTTATGACTGAAAAAGTTAACCCGAAAGACGAGCAATTCGACGAAAATAAACTTATTGCGCAGCGTCGTGAAAAGCTGGCAGCTATGCGTGAAGCCGGGAATGCCTTCCCGAATGATTTTCGACGTGATGCGCTGGCGGCTGAAATAATCGCTAATTTTGATCAGTACACTGCTGAAGAGCTTGAAGCAATGCAGGTCAAGGTTAAGGTGGCGGGTCGTTTAATGGCTAAACGGGTTATGGGTAAAGCGAGTTTTGCTCAACTACAGGATATGTCTGGGCGAATCCAGTTGTTCCTGCAACGAGATAACCTGCCTGAGGGTGTGTATAACGAAGGCTTTAAGAAATGGGATGTGGGAGACATTATCGGTGCTGAAGGCATGGTGTTTAAAACCAAGACCGGTGAGCTTTCAGTTAAACTGGATAACATCATTATATTGACTAAATCGTTACGACCATTGCCCGAAAAATGGCATGGTCTGTCCGATCAGGAAACTCGCTATCGCCAACGTTATGTCGATCTGGTAATGAATCAGGAAGTGAAAGAGACATTTCAGAAACGTTCGAAAATTATTTCCTATATTCGACGCTTCTTTGATGAGCGCGGGTTTATAGATGTTGAAACACCCATGTTGCAGACAATACCGGGTGGGGCCACAGCACGACCTTTTATTACACATCACAATGCGTTGGATATGCCTATGTTCATGCGTATCGCGCCAGAGCTTTATCTAAAGCGCCTGGTGGTTGGTGGTTTTGAAAAAGTGTTTGAAATCAATCGAAATTTCCGTAATGAAGGTTTGTCAACACGGCATAACCCAGAGTTTACTATGCTGGAGTTTTACCAATCCTACGCAGACTATAATGATCTGATGGATATTACCGAAGAATTGTTGCGCGGGCTTGCAGAAGATGTCATTGGAACCACGGATATTCATTATCAGGGGGATGTGTATGACTTTGCCAAGCCGTTTGCACGAATGACAGTGTTTGATTCTATCTTGCACTTTAATCCCGATTTCAAGGCCGAAGATCTGGCAGATCTGGATAAAGCCAGAGCAATTGCGGAAGGCCTGGGTATTCCAGTTAAGGATTCCTATGGTCTGGGTAAGGTTCAGATCGAGATATTCGAAAAAACTGTTGAGCATCGTTTGAAGGACCCAACTTTTATTACTGAATATCCGACGGAAGTATCACCACTAGCACGACGCAGTGATTACAAAGATTTTGTCACGGACCGTTTTGAGTTTTTTGTAGGTGGCCGCGAACTGGCCAATGGTTTCTCTGAGTTAAATGACCCAGAAGATCAGGCTGAGCGCTTCCTGCAACAGGTAGCTGAAAAAGATGCCGGTGATGATGAGGCCATGCATTACGATGCTGATTATATTCGTGCCCTCGAACACGGATTACCACCAACAGCGGGTGAGGGTATCGGGATCGACCGTCTGGTTATGTTATTGACCGATGCGCCTTCGATTCGTGATGTCATACTGTTTCCGCATATGCGTGCAGAGGTGCTTTAAGTCAGGTTGAGTATGCTACTGATTAATAGACCTTGAAAAATAAAAAACCACGTTAAGCAACGTGGTTTTTTATTAAGAATGATGATTTGTCACTCAATGGCGATAGACTGAGGCTGTCATTATATGAGTAGAGACTGTTTAGTGTTTTCAATCATTTCCTGATTTTCTTCAATTTCAATGACATTAACTTCTGTATCCATACCCATTTTAGAAAATGCAGGTACACTATTCCAATCAGCAGGTGCCTGATCATCACTGACATGCCCACCCTGAAGCAGCGCGACTTGAACGATATCAACCAGCTGTGGACCACCTTCATGGTCATAACTGAAGTTGTGACAGTGAGTCACAACCTCGGTCATAGCGTCGCCAAAATTCCAGGTTTTTAGTATCAGTTCTCCTACGGGGCCCTGTAATTCTTGAATGACGGATCCCAGCGCATCTGAATCCTGAAACAGGTCGTCGTCATCCTCCGCCATCACCAGTATCGGCAAAGCCCCGATGTTGTGGATTAAGCCAGCCAACAGGGCTTGTTCAGGGTTGATACCGGATACAGTAGTGGCCAGCATTCTGCTAATAGCTGCTACTTCAACGGCCGTATTCCAGCAGTTGCGGAAGTGATCATCGAGAACATCCGATGTGGCCTGGTAGATTTGTTTCATCGCCAGGCTAATAACCAGATCACGTACCATCCTGATGCCAAGACGAGTTACGGCCATTTGCAGGTCTTCGATTGGGGTCCGAGAACGATAGAGTGGGCTGTTGGCTACTTGTATGAGGCGTGCAGACAAGGATGCGTCTTGAGTCAAGGTTTCGGCAATTTGCTGGGCTGATGAATTTTCATTTTCGACAGCCTCTCTGATTTTAAGGGCTACTTCTGGCAAGGTGGGCAAAATTAGCTGATCAGAGCTGACAGCGGTTTTAAGGTTATTGAAAAACTGTTCAGATTTTGTACTCATTATTAAGGCCCATTACATTCTTTTAAATCAGTATAGTCAGCATATTCAGAATTTGTGCGGATTTGGCGATTAAAAATGACTTCAGTTTCATAAAATATGACTTTATCGTGTTCAATATCCAGAATATTGTTCTCAGAGTTGATCTTCAAAGATCTTTTATATGGCAATCAGTGATTGCCGAGTTTCCTCTATGTTTGTTTTATTATCCTCGTTGAGCCAGAAATTGTCGTCGTTGTCCAGACCCAGTTTATGGAATGCATTGGGTGGGTTCTGGCGGTCTGGAATATCAGCCATCGCAGTATGTCCGCTGTGCAGAATAGCGGTCTGCACCAGGTCAACATAGTCAGCATCTTTGTCTGAAAGACGTGAGAAATTATTCCATTGTGAAACAACGTCAACTAGATGCGCTGGGAAATTCCAGAATTTCAGCATCATTTCGCCCACTTTACCCTGAATGTCTTTAATGACGCAGACCATGCTTTGCTGGTCATTGAACAGTTCGCTCTGGTCTTCAGCCAGTTGTAGTATCGGCAGGGCACCGATGTTATGGATGAGGCCGGCGAGCAGTGCCTGCTCTGGATTTAGTGTTGGTTGTGTTGTTGCCAGAGTGCGACAAATAGCGGCAACTTCAACACTGGTGGTCCATAGCGCCTTAAATTGTTGATTAAGGGCATCGGAGCGAGCCTGGTAGATTTGTCGCATAGCAAGGGTGATGACCAGGTCACGTACAATGCGTGTACCGAGGCGGGTTACGGCCATTTGTAGATTATCAATTTCAGATCGTGCACGGTACAGTGGGCTATTCGCTAATTGCAACAAGCGGGCGGCAAGGGCTGCATCCTGTGTAAGAATTTCAGCGATCTGTTGAGCTGAACTATGTTCTTTATCCACTGCATTGCGAATATTCAGTGC
>JBFFSQ010000023.1:0-23365 GCA_041572275.1 Gammaproteobacteria bacterium | reverse complement strand
TATGAAGAATATGATGATGCCGGATCTTCACTGAATCGTGAAACGGGTTTAATTCCAGGAATAAGCTTTAATCTTACGGGTAACAACAACCTACTCAGATTCCAGCTTTTCGATGGTAATGTAAATTATGACGGCCAAACCCAACTCGGTACCCCCCATCAAACGACTACTGATGAAACGATTTACCGACTTGATTATCGCCACACTCTTTCAAACGGTTTCAGCCCTGTCAAGACCAATTACTATCTAGGCATTAACTATCAAATATGGGATCGAAGCATACTACCGAATAATGGTGTCAGTGGACTTTTTGAACAATATCGCTGGTGGTCAGCAGAAGTCGGCCTGATCTCTACCTTACAGCAATATAACAATGACACCCTTAATTTTGAGCTGGGTCTATCTTATACCTTTAATGGCACCATCCTGGTTGACCTGACCCCATTCGGTTCAGGCGAGCCTGTGCTCGATCTCGGTGACCGCCCGGGTGCTCGTGTTGCATTTGTCTATCAAAAAATGCTGTCGACTAACCAGACCCTTACTTTCACCCTGGAGCACCGCCACTGGGAGTTCGGTAAAAGTAACCTCGAGACTATCACCACTGGAGCCTGGGCGGGTTCTACCATACTGGAGCCCGAAAGCCGCTCCGATCACACTCTGTTTTCAATGACACTGAGCAGTTATTTCTAATCTCTTTTTGCTGTACCGTATTCATTGTTCCAAAAAAAAAACCTGCCGCCATCATTAATACAGCTGCAGGTTTTAATTTATTTAAACTCAGCTTTAGCGAATTTCTAGCAATTCAACTTCAAATACCAGGGTTGCATTTGGCGGAATCACGCCACCAGCACCACTGGCACCATAACCCATCTCCGGTGGAATAGTCAGCTTACGCTTGCCGCCGACTTTCATGCCTTTGACACCCTCATCCCAACCTTTAATAACCTGGCCTACACCCAGTGTGAAGCTAAAGGGGTCATTTCGATCCAGGCTTGAATCAAATTTGGTACCATCGGTTAACCAGCCCGTGTAATGAACGACAACAATTTGCGCCCTGCCCGCATTACCCGCTTCTTCACCATCACCAACCTTGATATCTTCTATTTCCAGTTCAGCCATTAAGAGCCTCCAATATGAGTTTTAAAGTATTCTTCACGCATTGATTTTACCAGACCGGCAAGCAGTACCAGTGCAATTAAATTTGGTATCGCCATTAATATATTGGTCACATCCGCAATGTTCCATACCAGCCTGAGTGGCACAACTGAACCGACCACAATTAATATTGTATAGATCACCCGATAAGGCATTACGGCCCGCTCACCAAAAAGGAAACGTGCACTGCGATCCCCATAATACGACCAGGCAATGATGGTCGAAAATGCAAACAGGGACAAACTGATACCAACCATGGCACCACCAGAATCACCCACAGCACTACTGAAGGCATAGGCGGTTAATGAAGCCCCTTCGACACCTTCAGGCGCTGTTAAATAGGCACCCGTGACCACAATGGCCAGTCCGGTCATAGTACAGATAACGAGTGTATCGACAAATGGCTCCATCATGGCGACCAGGCCTTCACGTATGGGCTCTTTGGTAGTAGCGGCGGCATGAGCCATGGGTGACGAACCCAGTCCTGCTTCATTTGAAAACAGACCCCGGGCGACACCCCAACGAATGGCCTCACCGACCGCAGCACCGCCAACCGCCCAGGGATTGAGGGCGTGGTTTAGTATGGTGAATATAGCGTCAGGAATCGCTTCAATATTCATCAGCAAGACGACAAAAGCTACAGAGATATAGGCCATAGCCATAAACGGAACAATGGTACTGGCTACCCTGGCTATACGTTTAACACCACCCAGAATTACCATACCCACAACGATGGACATGATCACACCCACGATCCAGGCATTCTGTTTCAGATCAGGCATGACAAAGGCTAGACCATCAACAACTGAATTCACCTGTACCAGGTTTCCAATACCAAATGAGGCAATCATGGCAAACAGGGCAAATGCCGCTGCCGTACGTTTCATGTTCAGGCCATGCAGCAGGGTATACATCGGGCCACCGGATACCTGCCCTTTATCGATTTCACGAAACTTGAGCGCCAGCGTACTTTCAGTAAATTTCGTCGCCATCCCTAGAAAGGCCGTCACCCACATCCAGAATAAGGCACCCGGACCACCCAGACTAATAGCCGTAGCGACACCGGCAATATTACCGGTACCCACGGTTGCAGATAAAGCCGTTGAAAGTGCCTGAAAATGTGTTACTTCGCCGGGATCACCCTTGCGAGCATAGGTTCCGCGGATCACAGCCAGGGAGTGCCTGAAACCACTGATCTGTACAAACCTGAGTTTAATAGTGAGATACAGCCCTACACCGAGTAATACTGCCAGGGTAATCCAACTACCCCATAACATTCCGGACAATTGTCCGCTCCAGTTCGTCAGCGTTTCTATCATCGACAGACTCCAGCCTTTATAATTGTTACAGCACAATAATACGATTCAATGTAAAATACAAAAAATTAGCTATCTGTTTATAAGCATCATGAAAACAATTGAATCAGTCTTCGAAACATTCCTCTGGCGCAGTCGCCTGGTTGTCATTGCTGCGGTCATTATTAGTCTGGTTTCCAGCTTTGCAATGTTTTTTATGGCAACTGTTGATGCCGCCTATATGATCAGCCACCTTGCTGAATACCCCATGTTACAAGGTGAAGAACGCCTTGCATTACGCAGCATGACAATCACTCATGTTGTTGAATTGATCGATGGTTACCTGCTGGCAACTGTGCTATTGATATTTGCTCTCGGTCTGTATGAATTATTCATCAGCAAAATTGATGAAGCAGAAGATGTGGCCAACGCATCAAAAGTCCTGTTAATCCAAAACCTGGATGACTTAAAAACACGACTAGCAAAAGTCATATTAATGATCTTAATCGTTAAATTTTTCGAGTTTGCACTTGAGATGCAATTTGAAACGCCCATGGACTTGTTATTATTTTCAGCTGGCATTTCGCTTATCGGCCTGGCATTGTATTTATCCCATGCCGCTGATACACAGTCTCACAATTAGTATGCGTCCTCACTCGCCCTGATGTTCTGTCGAGTCAGCGGCCAGATTAAAAGGCACGGCCTTGTGTTTAACAAGATTCTTCAAGTAATAAAAACCATCTTTACCTTCAGCCACAAATGACTGAAATCGGCCAGCACCTGACTGAGTTGGCTTCTCTTTGCCTGACGTACCTACATCACTATTATGCAGAACCTGCCTTAATCTTTGTTTCATCGAAAAATCCAGATTATTTCGCACCAGCTCTACTTGCCTTGGATATTCATGAGTTCTGTAAATAACCTGTAATTTTTTTCTAGTTATAATTGAAAGCTTTTCATAATCCTGGCTATCCATGACACCGACATGATTATCGCTTAACAACACTTTCTTGACCATGCTTTTACGGCTGCTATCAAACAAATAATAGACGCGTCTTTTATCCGAAAGACGTCTCTCTTTTCCATCCTTTGCACCATACTGGCTTAAACTATAATCTTTTTCTGTTAGAACATAGTAAGGAACAAAATATTCTGCCGTTGAAAAACTATTATTGAAAACCACAATCTTTCTATCGAGTTCAGTAATGCCTTTCACATTACTTGCTTTACGCATAAAAAAAACACTATGGAATTTCTCGACTTCATGATCACGATTATACAAATAGATATCCGATGGTATTTTTGTACTTAGAATCAGGGCATGAAACAACTCACCTGAAAACCAGTCAACTTCTGACTGCTGTAATGCCACCAACATACCTTGTACTGTCTCTTCTTTATGCAGACGAGCTCTACTGACACCAATATCTATCATTGCAGATGCGGCAGCACTAACCTGTTTTTCAGCCTGATCGCTAACATCATCCGTATCAACCGAACTTATGATGCCTAGCACCAGCTCATTCTCATCGGCCGCAACCACATTCGCCGCAAGCAACAATACTACTGCTGTGATCTTTACCCATATCAGCATTCTGAATATCGCCATTTAGCCTCTACATCCAGAGTAGTCTATCTAATCTACAAAAAAAGCAACACAAAAAAAAGGGGGCCACTGGCCCCCTCTTCTCATTTACAAACAATAAAGCTGTATATTATTTGTAAAAATCAATCATGCCTTCCAAAGATACAGGCTTGATCTTATCTGCATTACCGGCAGAACCGAAAGCTTCAAAACGAGCTTTACAAATTTCTTTCATCGCATTCGTAGATTCTTTCAGGAATTTACGTGGATCGAAGTTAGATGGGTTTTCTGCCAGGTGCTTACGAACAGAACCAGTCGATGCCATACGCAGGTCAGTATCAATATTAACTTTACGCACACCAGACTTGATACCTTCAACGATCTCTTCAACGGGTACACCATAGGTCTGACCCATGTCACCACCGTAAGAGTTGATGATTTTCAACCAGTCCTGAGGCACTGAAGATGAACCATGCATTACCAGGTGAGTGTTTGGCAATTTAGCGTGGATTTCTTTGATGCGGTCAATACGCAGGATTTCGCCAGTTGGCTCCTGAGTGAATTTGTAGGCACCATGTGAAGTACCAATCGCGATTGCCAGTGCATCAACACCAGTTGCTTCAACGAAGTCAGCTGCTTCATCAACACCAGTCAGCAGTTGATCCATGTCCAGCTTACCTTCAGCGCCATGGCCGTCTTCTTCGCCCATTTCACCGGTTTCCAGTGAACCCAGGCAACCCAGCTCACCCTCAACTGATACACCACCAGCGTGAGCCATTTTCACAACTTCTTTTGTCACTTCAACATTGTATTCAAAAGAAGAAGGTGTCTTCATGTCTGCCATCAGAGAACCGTCCATCATTACTGATGAGAAACCTGACTGGATAGAACGCAAACATACTGCTGGCTCTGAACCATGGTCCTGATGCATAACGATTGGAATATGTGGGTACATTTCAATTGCAGCTGAAATCAGATGACGCAGGAAGGGCTCGCCCGCATACGAACGTGCACCAGCAGAACCCTGCATAATAACAGGGCTGTTACATTCATCAGCAGCCTGCATAATGGCATGCACCTGCTCCATATTGTTTACATTGAACGCTGGCATGCCGTAGCTATTTTCTGCTGCATGATCCAGTAACTGGCGTAATGAGATTAATGCCATTATTTGTTCTCCTTAGTACAAGGGTTAAATTTATTTATCTGAAACTTTTACTTCGCCAATGGTGATCACTTTCATCGCATTCGTGCCACCACCTTCATCACCCAGCATATCGCCTCGAGTAATGATAATTCGATCTCCTTCGCTAACAATTCCCTTTTCTTCCAGTAACTTGGCCACTTTAGAACTCATGTTATAAGGACCAATTTTTTCGAAATCGATACTGGTGGGATATACCCCGCGGTACAGGGTTACCTTGCGCCGAGTTTGTAAACGACGACTCAAGGCATAAATTGGTATACCCGAACTAATTCGGGACATCCATAATACCGTTGAACCTGATTCAGTCAATGCCGCGATACAGTCCACATCCAGGTGGTTTGCAGTATACATCGTGGCCATAGCCAACGCTTCATCGACCCGACCAAAGGTCAGCTCAATACGGTGATCTGACACCTTGGCACGTGGATGCTGCTCCGCCGATTCACAGATTCGGCTCATCGCCTCAACCACTTTCACCGGATGCGCACCCGCTGCCGTTTCACCAGACAACATCACCGCATCAGTACCATCATGTACTGCATTCGCCACATCGAAGACTTCAGCACGGGTCGGGATTAAATTCTCAATCATCGACTCCATCATCTGCGTGGCGGTAATCACCACACGGTCCTTGGCTCGCGCACGACTAATCAGATCTTTCTGGATAGCTGGCAATTCTGCATCACCTACTTCCACACCCAGATCGCCTCGAGCAACCATAATAGCATCAGAAGCATCAATGATTTCATCAATAACTTCAAGGGCTTCTGCTCGTTCAATCTTCGATACGATACCACCATAGCCACCTGCATCACGTAACAGCTGACGCGCCTGGTTGATATCGTCCGCACTTTTGGGAAATGATATAGCCACATAATCCGCCTGAATTGCAGCGGCTGCCTTAATATCTGCCTTGTCCTTCTCAGTCAATGCTGGCGCAGAGAGTCCACCTCCGAGCAAGTTGATGCCTTTTTTATCCGACAAGACACCAGTCTGGGCCACAATACAGTGAATCTTGTTGCCTTCAACCCTCTCCACATCAAGTATCATACGGCCATCATCCAGCAACAGGGTATTACCCGGCCTTACATCAGTTACCAGGCCTTTATAAGTTATACCTACAGCCTCCTGGGTACCCTCAGCTGGATCCATATCAGCATCGAGAATAAATTTATCACCCTTTGTCAGTTCGACCTTTTTATTCTTAAACCTCTCGGTACGAATTTTAGGCCCCTGCATGTCAGCGAGAACACCGACAACACGGCCAAATTTCTCACCTGCTTCACGTACCATTTCAGCACGTTTCGCCTGCTCTTCATGGGTACCATGAGAATAATTCAGCCTAACAACATCAACACCCGCTTTAATCAGACCTTCAAGCACCTGAGGGTCATCTGTAGCTGGACCGAGTGTTGCTACTATTTTGGTTCTACGCAAAGGAAGAACTCCTATAAATTCTTAAAAGCTGCAATTTTATCTGCAACAGTCATTGTATTCTGCGAGTTATCAGTAATTTTTAAGCATCCGGCTGGAATACTTTATCAATTACAAATTACAAATAAAATGAGACCCCTTGGGGCCTCATTTGAGTTATGCTTTTGCACGCTCTTCCAGCATCGCGACTGCAGGCAATGTCTTGCCTTCCAGGTACTCAAGGAATGCACCGCCAGCTGTGGAAATATAAGACACCTTGTCATAGATATCATACTTCTGAATAGCTGCAATTGTGTCGCCGCCACCAGCCAGACTGAAGCCATCTGCATTTGCAATAGCCATAGACACAGTCTTAGTACCTTCACCGAACTGGTCAAATTCAAACACACCAACCGGGCCATTCCATACGATAGTACCGGCTTTAGAAATAATATCGGCCAGTTCCTTCGCACTATCTGGACCAATATCAAAAATCATATCGTCGTCTTCAACCTCACTAGCTGCTTTCAGAGTGGCTTCAGCAGTTTCAGAAAATTCTTTTCCACAAACAACATCAGTTGCAATTGGTATGTTTGCACCACGTGCTTTCATTTTCTCAACCAGAGCTTTAGCAGTATCAACCAGGTCATCCTCACACAGTGATTTACCGACATTGTTACCCATTGCTTTCAGGAAAGTATTTGCAATACCGCCACCAACAACCATCTGATCAACTTTTTCAGACAGTGCTTCAAGAACTGTCAGCTTGGTAGATACTTTAGAACCACCCACAATCGCAACCATTGGGCGCGCAGGATTAGCCAGTGCTTTAGCCAGGTTATCTAGCTCATCCGCTAGAAGTAAACCCGCACATGCAGTCGGCGCAAACTTGCCAGCACCATGAGTAGAAGCCTGTGCACGGTGAGCAGTACCGAAAGCGTCCATTACAAACACATCACAAAGTGCTGCATATTTTTTAGCCAGTGCTTCGTCGTCTTTCTTTTCACCCGCATTGAACCGAACATTTTCCAGCAGAACACATTCGCCAGCAGCCACATCAAAACCACCATCCAGGTAATCTTTGATCAGACGAACATCTTTGCCCAGTTTGGCAGACATATCAGCCGCAATTGGAGCCATTGAATTATCTTCATCCGCCTTACCTTCTTCAGGACGACCACGGTGAGACATAACCATGACTGAAGCACCTGCTTTCATGCAGTGTTCAATAGTTGGCATAGATGCAGAAATACGTGCATCAGAAGTAACTTTGCCATCTTTAACCGGTACATTCAGGTCAGCACGAATCAGAACGCGTTTACCCGCAAGATCAAGATCAGTAAGCTTGATGAAAGACATGTTGTAACTCCTAAGAATTTCGTAATAATTTAAAAACTGTTTGGTAAAATTTATAACCGTTTAACAAACAACTCTTTGAGGAGAAAACACCAGCCCGGAAAATCCGGACTGATATTTTTCAATAACAAGCAATCGGTTGATGCTTAGTTAGCAGCTACGTGCTCAACAAAACGCATCATATTGCAAGTGTAACCGTACTCATTGTCGTACCAGCTAACCAGCTTAACGAAAGTGCCGTCCAGAGCGATACCCGCTTCTGCATCAAAGATTGAAGAGAAACCAACGCCACGGAAGTCAGTAGAAACAACTTTCTCGTCTGTGTAACCCAGAGTTTTAGAGATGTCACCGTTTTCAGATGCATCTTTCATTGCCGCACAGATGTCTTCGTATGAAGCTTCTTTTTCCAGCTCAACAGTCAGGTCAACAACAGAAACGTCAGAAGTAGGCACACGGAAAGCCATACCAGTCAGCTTGCCATTCAGCTCAGGCAAAACAACACCTACAGCTTTAGCAGCACCAGTTGACGAAGGAATGATGTTTTCCAGGATACCACGACCACCGCGCCAGTCTTTCATTGAAGGACCGTCAACAGTTTTCTGAGTAGCAGTTGCAGCATGAACAGTTGTCATCAGGCCACGTTTGATGCCCCACTTGTCATTGATAACTTTAGCCATTGGAGCCAGACAGTTAGTAGTACAAGAAGCCGCAGAAACGATTTTCTGACCTGCGTAAGTTTCGTGGTTAACACCGTATACGAACATTGGAGTGCTGTCTTTAGAAGGTGCAGACTGAACAACTTTCTTAGCACCAGCGTCGATGTGCTTCTGGCAGCTTTCTTCAGTCAGGAAGAAACCAGTACAATCGATAACGATTTCTGCGCCAACTTCATCCCATTTCAGGTCTGAAGGATCACGCTCAGCAGTCAGTCGGATTTCTTTACCATCAACGATCATCGCGCCTTCTTTGTGAGAAACCTCACCACCGAAACGGCCGTGTACTGAATCATATTTCAGCATGTATGCCAGGTAATCAGCATCCAGCAGATCATTGATACCTACGATCTCGATGTCTTTAAATTCATTATATACAGCACGAAATACCATACGACCGATGCGGCCAAAACCATTAATACCGACTTTTAAAGCCATAATATTTTCCTCAATTAATTTCTAAAAAATTCATTTCTACTCAATCCCCGCAAACGCGGGGATCACAGAAACTGTTCTTTACATTACGCTTTCTACTGCTTTAACAACGTTTTCAACAGTAAAGCCAAACTCTTTGAACAACTGGTCAGCAGGTGCTGACTCACCAAAGCGGTCAATACCTACAACCACATCAGCATACTTATACCAACCAGTCGTAACGGCTGCTTCAACAGCAACAGTTGGAACACCTTTGTTTAATACTGATGAACGATAGCTTTCATCCTGTGCTTCGAATGCATCTACAGATGGCATTGAAACCACACGGATATTTTTGCCAGACATGGCTTCAGCAGCGCCAGTTGCCAGTGCAACTTCAGAACCCGTCGCAATGATAATGGCATCAGGTGTACCGTCACAATCTTTCAGAATGTAACCACCCTTGGTAATGTCAGCAATCTGTGCATCAGTACGTTCCTGGTGTGGCAAGCCCTGACGAGAGAAGATCAGACAAGTTGGACCATCTTTACGCTCAACTGCCTGCTGCCATGCAACCGCAGACTCAACTGCATCACATGGACGCCATAGCGCCATGTTTGGAATCATACGCATAGTTGGAATCTGTTCGACTGGCTGATGTGTAGGACCATCTTCACCCAGACCAATTGAATCATGGGTATATACAAAGATTGAACGTTGCTTCATCAGTGCAGCCATACGAAGTGCATTACGTGCATATTCAGAGAACATCAGGAAGGTTGCGCCAAACGGAATCAGACCACCGTGCAATGCGATACCGTTCATGATGGCAGACATACCAAATTCACGCACACCGTAACGAACGTAGTTAGATACTTCGTTTGCATCCATTGGTTTGTAACCAGACCACTCAGTCAGGTTCGAACAACCAAGGTCAGCAGAACCACCGAACAGCTCAGGCAGCATTGGTGAATAGTTTTCGATACATGCTAATGATGCCTGACGAGTCGCAGGGCTTTTCGCTTCAGCATTAACAGACTTGATATAATCAGCAGATTTGGCAGCCCAGTCAGCAGGCAGGTCGCCATTCATGCGACGCTCAAATTCTGCAGCCAGTTCTGGGTATTCTGCGCGATAAGCTTCGAATTTGTCATTCCAGGCTTTTTCAGCATCGGCACCTTTTTCTTTCGCATCCCAACCATGATATACATCGTGGGGCACTTCAAAAGGCGCATGATCCCAGCCCAGAGCCGCTTTAGTCAGGTTAATCTCTTCCTCACCTAATGGCGCACCGTGACAGGCATGAGAACCCGCTTTGTTAGGTGAACCGAAACCGATAGTGGTTTTACAGCAGATCATCGTAGGCTTGTCAGTCATTGACTTGGCCAGCTCGATAGCTTTCTGAATAGCTTCAGGATCGTGACCATCAACATCAGCAATCACGTGCCAGCCATAAGACTCGAAACGACCAGGTGTATTATCAGTAAACCAGCCTTCAACGTGACCATCGATAGAAATACCGTTGTCATCCCAGAACGCAATCAGCTTACCCAGACCTAAAGTACCGGCCAGTGAACATGCTTCGTGTGAAATACCTTCCATCAAACAACCATCACCCAGGAACACATAGGTGTGATGATCAACAATGTTGTGACCTTTCTGGTTGAACTGAGAAGCCAGTGCTTTTTCAGCAATCGCCATACCCACAGCATTGGTAATACCCTGACCCAGAGGACCCGTGGTGGTTTCTACACCAGGCGCATACCCATACTCTGGATGACCAGGCGTTTTTGAATGAAGCTGACGAAAGTTCTTCAGGTCATCAATAGACAGTTCATAGCCTGTCAGGTGCAACAATGAGTAAATCAGCATTGAACCGTGACCATTAGACAGGACAAAGCGATCACGATCAGCCCAGTTAGGATTAGCCGGGTTGTGAGTCATGTGGTCATTCCACAGAACTTCAGCAATGTCAGCCATACCCATAGGCGCACCTGGATGGCCAGAATTGGCTTTTTGAACGGCATCCATACTCAGAGCACGGACTGCGTTAGCAAGCTCTCTGCGTGATGACATAAGCTATTCTCCAAATTATATAGTTAAAATTTGTGTAGCCACCCCGACGAGTCGCAATGGCCTTAATTCTGCTCATTCTATTCAGGGCAAACACCTGGCCCCAGAATACAAGGGGCGCTATTTTCCCTTACTTGAGCCATTTCAGCAACTCCGTAATTACCTGGCGCAACAGCAATCATTAGTTTCCACAGAACTCCATCACCATAGCCCACCGCCAAAGAACAAAGCCCTACAAACACCGGTTTTAACCTAACAATCAACAACTTAAACCCGAAGTCAGCAGCCACAATGAGGTCGCCAACGACACTAAAACTGGCCGAAATCGCCTTTTTTCAACAACTGATATTTATGCCGTAATAAAAAATTCAGATTCACGGAAGCGAAAAAACCCACAAACTTGAGGGCTTAGCACCGAAAACTGCATCGATTATCCACTTGATTTGAGCAATCAACACCTCAATACTGGGTATCAGGATTCATCTTTCCATTTAATAGAACATCCCATACTGGGAATCTGCTCTTCAGGGCCACGCGCTGTTTCTGCCACCTGCCTCATCGCTTCAAATAGATCACGACGCACGCCTTCAGCAGCCGTCTCCTTGCGACTCTCATCCAGACGACCTCGATACTGCAGCTTAAAATTCGCATTGTAACCAAAAAAATCAGGCGTACAGACCGCGCCATAGGCCTTGGCCACATCCTGCGACGCATCTAGCAAATACGGAAAATCGAAACCAAAATTATCTGAAACTTTTTTCATATTCTCAAATGAATCCTCTTCATATAAGGATGGATCATTCGACATAATGGCCACACTATTAATACCCAGAGCCTTCAGCTCTCGGGTATCACGCACGATCCGCTCTCTGATCGCCTTAACATAGGGACAATGATTGCAGATAAACATCACCAGCAAACCCTTATCACCCATACAATCCCTCAACGTCCACGTCTTACCATCGACTCCAGGCAAAGAGAAATCCACCGCTTCCAGATCAAAATCACAAACCGGGGTTTCCAGACTGACCATATGATTACTCCACTTCATCTTCGAGATTTAAATTCCATAGACTATCAAATATTTCTGACAAATAACCCTATGACTGACAGAAATCGTCCCCATATAACAAGAAACATGAACCATATGCACATACATAAGCAGCCTGGCTCCCGTGTATCTCGGCAATAGTTCATACCTAACACATACACCATGCACCTTTGCACGATATATGCGTTAAGGAATATGAATACCTGGAATGACATGAATGCCATTCTTACAGGCACAACCAACATGCATACATACCTGCAAATTTTATTCGCAGGTATGTGGCCCGAACACGATTTACATGCTAAAATGTTGTGTTCAGTTTCGAATTCTTGACTCGCAAAAGGCGGCTATGAGCGAAGAACAAATCACTCCCACGGAACAAGACAAACAGTCCAGACTTAAGGACTTGATTGCTAAAGGAAAAGAGCAAGGCTACCTCACTTATGCCGAGGTCAACGATCATCTCCCCACAGAAATCGTCGATCCAGAACAGGTAGAAGATATCATTAACATGATTAATGATATGGGTATTACTGTGCATGAAATTGCACCGGATACTGAATCACTTGTGCTTACTGATGCCAGCGCAACCGATGATTCAGCCGCCGAAGAAGCCGCTGCGGCACTCGCCTCTATAGAAAACGAGTTTGGCCGTACCACTGACCCCGTCCGCATGTACATGCGTGAAATGGGCACAGTTGAGCTGCTCACCCGAGAAGGCGAAATTGCAATTGCCAAACGTATCGAAGAAGGCCTCAAACAGGTTATGGTCGCTCTCGCCACCAACCCTCGCTCAGTCCAGCAAGTACTAAAAACATATGAGCATATTCAAGCTGAAGAAGCCCGCCTCACTGATCTAATCAGCGGATTCCGCAGCGATGATACGGATGAAATTGCCCAGCCAGCTCCTGCGCCTACAGCTAAAGATGACACTGACACAGAATCCGAAGTCGATACTGATGACGAAGACGAGACTGTAGAAGAGCCCGTCGATACTGGCCCTGATCCTGAGCGCGCTGCCGAGCAATTCGAATTATTAAACAAGGCTTACGATAAAGTCAGCACCTCACTGACCAAGAAAAACATCAAGGCAGCTGTAAAAGCCCGTGAAGAGATGTCCGAAGTCTTCATGGAGCTTAAGTTCCTGCCTAATATCATCATCTCGATGACCAAAGACCTGCGAGTCACCATTGATCGTGTTCGCATGCTTGAACGCCACATCCTGAATCTATGCGTCAACAAGGCACATATGCCACGCAAAACTCTGATTCAGTCATTTCCGCAGAATGAAACCAATCTGAAATGGATCGACCAATATCTGGAAGGTCACGAATATTCAGAAAAGCTCACAGAGCTGGCACCAGAAATCAAGCAGAACCAACAAAAACTGGCCCTGCTGGAAAAAGAATTCGGCTTAAGCATAGCTGACATCAAAGAAATCAATCGCAAGATGTCCATTGGTGAAGCCAAAGCCCGTCGTGCCAAAAAGGAAATGGTAGAAGCCAACCTGCGACTGGTAATTTCAATCGCTAAGAAATACACCAACCGCGGCCTGCAGTTCCTTGACCTGATTCAGGAAGGCAATATCGGCCTGATGAAAGCTGTCGACAAATTTGAATACCGACGTGGCTACAAGTTCTCAACATATGCCACCTGGTGGATCCGTCAGGCTATTACGCGCTCGATTGCTGACCAGGCACGAACCATTCGTATTCCAGTACATATGATTGAAACCATTAACAAACTCAATCGTATTTTCCGCCAGATGCTGCAGGAAATGGGCCGTGAACCAACGCCAGAAGAATTAGCTGAAAAAATGGATATGCCGGAAGATAAAATCCGCAAGGTTCTCAAAATTGCCAAGGAACCCATCTCCATGGAAACACCCATTGGTGACGATGAAGATTCTCACCTGGGCGATTTCATTGAGGACATCAATATCCTCTCACCCATTGAATCAGCAACCGGCGAATCACTACGTGAGTCGACCAAAGACATCTTATCGACTCTGACTCCTCGCGAGGCTAAAGTCCTACGCATGCGCTTTGGTATCGACATGAACACTGATCATACTCTGGAAGAAGTTGGTAAGCAGTTCGATGTCACCCGTGAGCGTATACGACAGATTGAAGCCAAGGCCCTGCGCAAACTGCGTCATCCGACACGTGCTGAACACCTGCGCAGCTTCATCGGCGAAGAATAACAACTAGGTGTTGATGAAACCGCAAAGTAGCATATAATGCGCTTCGCGGTTGCGTCCCTTTCAGGGACAGTCTATACGCGAGTCATCTTCACTCGCAAGAACGGGCCTGTAGCTCAGTTGGTTAGAGCAGTGGACTCATAATCCATTGGTCGAAGGTTCGAGTCCTTCCAGGCCCACCACTTTTCAATCCTTCAGATTATTTTCTTCACCTAGCCAGCTCGTCTTCCATAACTCACACTCAACATGCTGCGAGCGGCCAGCGGACATTCGATCATCCTTAGCCCTTTAGGGTACACCACTTATTTAATTCTTCAGATTTGCGCACCAAAACATCAGTTATTGGCTTTGAGCATATCAGGCTTAGACGCAAGGCTATTTTAATCCGCTAAATCAAGAAAGCGAATCTTTCATAAAAGAACTATTGGCATCCACTATCAATCAAAAGAAAACAGTTGGGTCTTTATCTGACCCCATAAATATTGTTAAGGCGCCAACAAGGCCACAGCATGCATAAAGGTATTAAATATCACCTTTAATATTTAACCTGCTTTTTTTCAAAACCACCCCATAAGCCACTGAGAAAAGCCAGTGCATTTTTACCGAGCACCGAACAGTCGTATCCTCCCTCCTGAACAACCAACGTCGGATAATTAAGCCCACCAAGAACAAAACCATTCGCATGAAAGTCTTCTGCGAGCAATTTCCAGGTGCCAGATGGGTCGTTCTGTGCGGTATCCAGCCCAAGAGCAATGACCAGCACATCAGGCTTGAAACTTTTCAGTTTTTTTATGGCCTTATGTATAGCCCTGAGGTGTTCTACACCGTCAATATCACGTTTCAAAGGCAGGTTGAAGTTATAACCGGTGCCATCATTCTCACCAATATCATCTTTGTAACCACTAAAATAGGGGTATTCGAAGGCAGGGTCGGCATGAATCGAGATCGTTAGCACATCAGCTCTCTGATAAAAAATATCTTCCTGACCATTACCGTGATGATAGTCAAGATCAAGAATTGCCACCTTGCCATAACCTGAAAGGTACTGTGCTGCAATTGCGGTAGAATTGAAATAACAATATCCACCAAATGAATCATGGCTGGCGTGATGACCTGGGGGCCTGACCAGTGCATAAGCAAAATGGCTACCGTCTTCAATTGCTTTGGCTGCCGTCAGGGTTGCATCGACTGCTTCACGAGCCGCCAAGTATGCGTTACGATTAATTGGGCTGTAAATGTCAATACAGTAGTACCCCGCATGGGTTGGAATATTTTTTGGCTTTCCCACGTTCTTGCGTATCGGAAAAACATCTGGAAAGAGCGATTGCTCAGGATCGATAGACAATGCAACTTCCTTAAAATAATTCACAAACCGACGATCATGAACAGCCAGGATATGTTTATCACTAAAATGTTTTCTGGAAACACGTTCGAACAGGTCAGTCTTATCCAGTTCTTCAAGGATTGCACTGACCCGTACCGGCTGTTCAGCATAGTCGTGGTTTTTAATATGGTGTATCGCATGACCATCAGTGACGCAAAGCACTATTTTCTTATCCCTTGGAATCGAGGGATAAACATGGGGCGTACGATTTTTTATATACGTTAACTGGCGCAGTTGAACAGGATGATCAGCAAATGAATCAACTACTGCATTGATCAACTTTTCAGACATCATCTTCTTATATTTACGCCGCAAAATAGCATGGACAATTTTTTTTGCAGTATCCTGGTCGAGCGAACGACCACTATCGAGATTGTCAGCCATCAAAAAGTATGCATTACCATCGTTTGCTTTGCGCGGCTTTTCGTAGTCTGTACCTATTACCGGACGCGCACCAAGCCGCTCATAAAAGCGCATACGTGCTTTGTTTTCTTTTAATTGAATTTTATCCGGGTAATCGGACGCAAGATCGGTCATGGACTCGAAAAACAACCAGTTAAAACCGAGACTGACACACTCTTCCTGTACGCGTTGATATAACGCGGCTCCGACACCCCCGCCTTTTGAGGTACTTGATAGTGCGATCAAATCAAGAAAGCCGAAGCCTAAGGTTGGTTCTGCAGAAAACAGGACAAAACCCTTTACCCTTCCCTTACGATCATCACAGACAAACAATACCGAGCGAAAATTGAACTTCATTGGATTCAGCAGTTTTTCTGGTATCTCGCGAATTTTAAAGTCCGCCACATCGCTGAATTGTTCGCGGATAATATCCTGCACCTGAGAAATCGCATTTTTGTTTATCGGCAACAATGCATCTTGCACGCAACGGATTCGAAACATTAAATGACCCATCTTGAATTAACTAAAGATACGATTTATAGCTGATATTCACTTAATTGAATAGTATTGAGTAGCGTATTTCTTATGCACAGAGACTGGGGCCAGAGCGGACCTTACTTAGGTTAGATGGGCATTCTAAAAAGGGCCATCATTACATTTAGACATGATCGATACCAAATCTCACATTGCTCACCAAAAAGCTACACGAGAATAGTAACAATCCAGCTGTTGATCTGTTGAGAGCACCAGGTATTGGACACGATCAGCTTCATATATAGCATCAAGAGCGACTTAAGAAAATAATGATGCATTTAAAGACAAAGGCCTACCAGCACCAGAACAGAGCAGTAAAGCCAGCCGTTTTAAGCCGATAAAGAAACACCCTCAATATACTTATACAGCCATGTAGTAGGAGCAGCCCTGCACCATCACTACTTAAACAAACTTCAGCGGACAAATAATGACCAAGTTATAGCATCAACTGCATGCCAACCAATAGACCTTTACATACATTTGCCTAAAACAGTTTGCTAAAACCTACGCTCAATAAAGTTCGATCATAATCATAAGATGCATCATCTGACTCATTGATTGTATGCATCAACTTAAACTTCACCTTGAGTGTTTTATCCAGCCGATAATCAGTGGACAGTGACAGCTTCCATCGGTTATCTGTTCGCGCGCCTGGCCGAGGGTACTCACTCAGGCGAAATGCAAGATCTCCGCTATAACTCCATTTATTATCCAGCAGTTTGGTATAAATTCCCCTGAAGGTATGACGCGTAGGTGAATAACTAGTAGTACTGGTATCTTCTCGATTATTTAACTCCAGCTCATAGTAATAACGCTGTATTGCTGATTTTCCAGCATGACGCATTTCTATTCTAAACTGCTGCATAGAACCTTCTAGATAGCTATAACGATCATTATCCATATTTACATCGTCATAGCGCAAACGTAGTGACAGACGATCATTTTTTGACAGATCTTTTTTAACCTGCCCTTCAAGCCTGTAAACCGTCTGGAGATCTTCACCGCCATACGTAAACTGGTCGATATTGAGTTTCACAGAACTTTGCCAATCATTAATCGTTTTTGTTTTGTTTAAGCCTAGCCGCAATAAAGCCTGATCAAAATTATTCTCGTCGCTGTAATCAATACTCGAATAAAGGACTTCTGCCAGATAACCTTCTCTTTTCCTACCAGATAGTAAAACCTCTGCCATGGCACTGACATCCAGATAGGTATCGGATACTCCGGCAGGGAATTCATCCTCCGGAATAACATTTATATTATTGTCATATCCAAAAGCTAGTCCCGCAAATACTGACCAGGGCTTCGCATTTTTTTGTGCACGTTCTAACTGTGCCCGCGATAGTCTCAAAAGTTTTTTATCATCAGTACCTGCGATTACGGCTGCAAACCACTTCTGGGCCTCTACCGGATCCTCCATCTGCACAGACACCAGACCCAGGTTATATTCAGCCAGTGCCTTCATTTCAGGATACTGTCTGACAATATGATAGTTCCTGGCAGCGTTAGAATAATCACCTAACTTGTAATAGGTACTACCTAAATTGTAATAGAGTGCAACAGTTTTCAAGCCCTGTTTACGCGCCTGCTCAAATTTCTTTAGTGCTTCAGAGTAGCGCGCAGATTTAAATAACTCTTTTCCTGACTCAAAGTCTTCTTCAGCTGAGGCTCTACTTTCGAACGCCACCAGCATAAGCATAGCCATAACAATAAAAACCAGAATCTTTTTAGCACTTGTAATCATTTCGAATCCACTTTTATTATATTTTTTTACAGACACAAAAACCTCTCTCCATATACTGGAGAGAGGCAATATAAGTTTCAGGTCTGTCTAATTCAGTTTCCCTGAATACCACCACCGGGCATTTCAGGCGCATCCATCGAGTCACGCAATTGTTCACGAATCATATCCTGTTCCTGCAACATATCGCGATCCTGCTCAGCATCCATCTCATTCATTACTCGTTCACGTTCTTGAGCACGTATTTGGTCACGATGCTGTTCTGCCGTTTCCAGACCCTCAGCTGCATTTACACTCGCAGCATCTGGTAATTCAATATTTCTGATCACTTCCTGCGCCTGGGTCTCTGTCATTTCCATCACCCGGATGGTTACTTCTGACGTATCATCCGCCATTGCACTCAATGGTAAGGCAAGGCCTGCACTTAAAACTATAGCTGTTGTTATTTTTTTCATACTTATAAATCTCCAAATAGAATGCAATTACACTGATTTCACGGTCTCGAATTGATAGTTCACAACACCATCTTTAGTTGTCCTCAATATCAACCGAAATGTTTTATGCTTATCACCATAATCAAGCTCGGCAACCAATTCACCTCGCCCGTTTTCGATAGCCATCACAGGCAATGCAAGCACATTCTGTCCTTTCTTCAAGCTAGTCTGCCAACTCAGAGCCCTCTGCCCAGGGTAACCACTCAGCTCGACATTGGCAGGCAGGTCAATACTTAACCTGACTTGATCCAGATCAGTGGCTGCATCAAACAGTAAGCGTACTGTCTGCGGATCATTCACTGCCAGTGAGATCTCTTGACTCTCCGTTTGAGTCTCAATCTCAGCCGTCGGTACAAATACCGTACTGGCAACCCAGACCGCCAGACTCGCCGCTATTGCTGTCGCGAAGCCAGTTTTGAAACCATGCCTTTGATGCTGTGGGTATTGCTGACGCACAGCTTGAAAAACCCGATCTTCAAAGCCAGCTGAGGCCTGCTCCACTGGTATCTGCTTGAGCTTCCTGTACAAATTCTGCATGTCATTCAGTTGCTGTTGACAGACAGTACAACTGGCAGCGTGAACATCCACCGCCTGTTTTTCCTGGTCTGTAAGCTCGTCCTGAATATAAGCATCAAGTTGTGTATTTATGTCTGTGCAATTCATCATCATTGTCCTGTTACATATTCACACGTTCATTTTCGTGAAATGGTTCCAGTTTTTTTAAAGATTCTTTTAATTTATCTCTGGCCCTACTAAGACGTGATTTTAAAGTACCCACAGACACACCCTGCATTTCATGAATTTCCTGCAGGGTAAAACCTTCAATATCATGCAAAATCACTAACTGCCGCTGATCTTCATTAAGCCGGTCAACTGCCTGTTTAAGTGCTGCCATAGTCAATTCAGATTCCGCTTCATCTGAGGGCTGGGGAGTATCAGCCTCACTTGACTGATAGAGCTCTTCCGAATCCTCCACCAGCTGTAAAGGCGACCGATTTTGACTACGAATTTTATCGATATAATGCCGATAGAGCACTTTAGACAACCAGGGCCCAAGCTTTTCAATCGATGCCATTTCATCCAGACGTGGAAACAGCTTGAGAACAACATCCTGTACCAGATCTTCTGCATCATGCTGCTGACCGGTGAGCCGATAGGCCAGCCGATAGAGTTTTTGAAGATGTGGTCTCACCAGCAAATCAAACCGCTCATGGGGATTCGATTTCCTGGACCACATATTTATGATAGCCATAAAGATATCACGCTATTTCTAATGGTTTGGTTCCATCTTATTTACATAATATCCCATCTCAGCACCCGTCAACACCATTTCCAGTCGTCACTAGACGACATAAAAAAACCACCTTGCGGTGGTTTTAGATCATATTTATGATGCATCAGGCTTATTTAGGGTAAGCCTCAAGCAGGATACTGCTGCCCTGAATATCCGGTGGCTGCTGCAACCCCATCAACTGTAAAAGTGTTGGCGCCACATCACTGATGCCAGCACCCGTGCTTAGACGCCAGTTTTCATGATCAATGATCATACAGGGCACAGGATAGACGGTATGCTGTGTATGCGGCTCACCCGTCACTGGGTCCACCATTTCATCACAGTTACCGTGATCAGCTGTTAACAGAACTGAATAGCCTTCTTCTACAGCCACATCCAGCAAACGGCCAACTTCGGTATCCATAGCCTCAACAGCAGCAATCACAGCTTCGCGCACAGCCGTATGCCCAACCATATCCCCGTTAGGAAAATTCACCACCAAAAAACCATACTCATGAGACTTTAACGCATCGATACAAACATCAGCTAATTCCTTCGCGCTCATTTCTGGCTTCTTATCATAGGTTGAAACCTTCGGCGACGGCACCATGACACGCTCTTCACCGGCCCATGGCTCTTCACGACCACCATTAAAGAAGAAAGTCACATGGGCATACTTCTCCGTTTCCGAAGCATGGAACTGCTTATAACCTGCTCGGCTTACCACCGAGGCCAGGGTTGAATGCGGACGTTCAGGAGCAAAGGCAATAGGCAACAGGAACTGTGGATCATATTCAGTCAGACAGGTCACTGTTATTGGCTCATAATCACCCGTCTCAAATCCCTCAAATGTTGGCTGGCTGAGTGCCGCAGACAACTGGCGGGGACGATCATTCCTGAAATTAAAAAATATCGCATTATCACCATCTTCCAATGGAACGGCATCCGGCAATATGCAGGGAGTAATAAACTCATCGGTCTGATCAGCAGCATAAGCGGCTTCAATCGCATAGCGTGGTGAATCATGATGCACACCCTCCAGCTGCACCATTGCCTTCCAGGCCACTTCTGTCCTTTCCCAGCGATTATCCCTGTCCATCGCATAGTAACGACCGCAGATGGTTGCAACAGCCCCGCCGGCTTCATCCAGCGCAGCTTCGAGCTTGGATAAATAGCCAATAGCCGCCATAGGTGCGGTATCTCGTCCATCAGTAATCATGTGCACCAGCGGCTTAATTTTCCTCTGCGCACACATATCAATCAGCGCTAACAGGTGATTAATATGGCTGTGAACACCACCGTCAGACACCAGTCCGACCAGATGCATCGGACGACCTTTTACGGCAGCATCATCCATAGCGGCTGATAATGCCGCATTATCAAAAAACTCACCATTTTCAATAGCATCATCGATACGCACCAGATCCTGGCGCATGATTGAGCCACAACCGAGGGTCAGATGTCCTACCTCAGAATTACCCATTTGACCTACAGGTAAACCGACAGCCTTGCCGGAAGCATCCATTGTGGTATGGGCATTTGTAGAAAAATATTCGTCCAGTCGGGGAGTATTTGCCAGGGCAACGGCATTGTTTATACGACTCGGATTGACTCCGAAACCATCAAGAATAATAAGAATTGTAGGGCGGCGTGGCACGCTGCGCTGTTCAGCCATTTCTGATGCCTAATGTTGGTTATTTCACTGTTTAAATTGGCTGGGAATTTTACACTAAATTAGTAAACAATTGTGAAGCCAGTTCAAAAACAGATTTAAAAGAACATGCTTATTTAGCCTAAAACTTAGCCTTGTCAGACCATTTCAGGGCAATTTACCGTTTTTTTCTGCCTGGATCACATCTGATACTGTCTTCCTCGATGATTGATATATCACATGACTGGCATACGACAGAATATCGAAATTTAGCTTGGTATCTGTATATTTCATCAACATCTGTAACCTTGATGCATATTGCGCGTTTTCAACCAGCTTTAATTCTTTACACAATGTCAGAATAACACTGTCCGGTGATGGCAACTGAGCATCAGCTATGATGAGGAGGTCCGATGGTAGTGGCAATAACTGAGTATCGGATAAGCGCCAGCCCTGTTCAGTAAGGAATAGATCGAACACCTGACTAACCAGATCGAATACCAGAGCTTGATTGCTGTTATCAGGATACAACTGCTGCCAGTCCCTGACCCCCTGGGCTACAAAAACAAAATCTTCCAGGTAACGTCGATTCACACCCTGTGCAGTACGATACAATCCTTGACGATATTGTTCGAGCAACAACGCATACAACTTCTCACCAGCCAGCCGATAGTTTCTATTACCTGTTTGCTGAACCAATTTAGCCAGAGCTGACAGCATATAACCATTCCAGCTGGGTAACAGCTTTGAATCCACCTGTGGTGGATTCTGCCTGCGTTTCTCGTATAAGCGTTGTCGCACATCTTTCCAGTCCGAGCCCACCAACTGAGCAGCCGGTAACAGCTGTCCCTCTACATCCAACAACTGAGCAACCTGACCTAATCGGTGCCATTGTGCAGATGACAGCACCTGGCTAATCTCGTCCCGTTGCCATAAATAACTGCCACCTTCGACACCCTCACTATCATGCGCACTGAGCGCACTGGCAAAACCACCATTTGGAAGACGCATTTCCCGCAGCATAAAATCGACGGTTTCTTCCGCAACCAGCAGGTACTGTACTCGCCCAAACACCTCATATGCCCGGGAATAAACTCTTGCCAGGCCGGCGTTGGTGTACAGCATTTTTTCAAAGTGCGGAGTATTCCAGTCAGGATCGATGGTATATCGAAAAAAACCCCCGCCAATTGCATCATGTAAACCCCTGGTTGCCATCTGGTCCAACGTCAGCAGTAAAAACTCTTTCAGCCACTCCGGTTTTTGCTGCTGATAGAGCTCCAGTAACGCCAGCAACAATGCCGGCCGTGGGAACTTGGTCTGTGACTGATTTCCTATTCCGCCCTGCAACTCATCTGCAAATTGCTGTACAGCATCTAAAAGATATTGCTGCAGATCATCAGCGGCCGGCATCTCCATACGCTGCC
>JBFFSQ010000022.1:0-23585 GCA_041572275.1 Gammaproteobacteria bacterium | reverse complement strand
GGTATGCACTCAGCTTGCTGAGCTTAACAGGCTTCCCAGTACAATGCCTGCCACTACCCGGCGTTCTTCAGATAGCAGGATGTTATAAGTACGACAGGCTGCTCCCGAGTCCATGAATTCGATTCCAATACCCTGGTTGATAACCGAGGCATAGGTGCCAGGGTGGGGAAACTGGATGTTCTGGCCGGTGCCAATTAGAATAACTTCCGGCTGCAACTCCAGCATAGGTTGCAACAGTTCAGGTCCAAGCTCATCGATATGTTGTAGTGGCCAATCCTCGATCAAAGCAAAATTCGATACAATCAGGCTTTGAGTAAAGGGTCTGCGATTAATGATGATTTCCGTGTCACTGTAGGCATTGATTACGTTGGCACTCGGGTTGTAATCTTCGCTGAATTTCATTATGTGTCTCTTGTGTGGGCCTGCCTCGTGGTGGCAGCCCAGTATCTCGTGTTGTCATGAGTTTATCGTGTCTAAAAGCAGTCATTTCATGCCGTTGTCTAGTTTCTATTCTATCCGGGATTTAATCATTCATAAACGTTGACAGCATACAGTTTCATCAGTAACTTGCCGAGTTTGCTCTAAACCTTTGAGATGTGCTGACTTGCAAGACGAATTCCTCAGAATAAAACGCCTACCACCCTATGTATTTAATATCGTCAATGAATTAAAGGCTAGCGCAAGGGCACGGGGTGAGGACATTATTGATTTTGGCATGGGTAATCCGGATCAGCCAACACCCCAGCATATCGTTGATAAACTGGTAGAAGCCGCCCAGCGTGGTGATACGCATCGTTATTCCGTGTCTAGAGGGATTCCTCGTCTGCGCAAGGCAATTACCAACTGGTACCGTCGAAGTTTTGATGTTGAGCTAGATCCCGAAACTGAGGCTATTGTCACCATTGGTTCTAAAGAAGGACTGGCTCATCTGGCGTTGGCCACTATGGGACCTGGTGATGCCGTTCTGGTACCGAACCCGGCTTATCCCATCCATCCCTATGGTTTCGTGATTGCCGGCGCCGATATCCGCCATGTTCCCATGACGCCAGATGTGGATTTCTTTGAAGAGCTGGAAAAAGCCATTAAAGATTCCTGGCCGAAACCCAAAATGCTGGTTTTGAATTTTCCTGGGAATCCAACCAGCGCCTGTGTTGATCTGGATTTTTTTGAAAAAGTTGTTGCGATCGCCCGTGAACATGAAATCTGGGTGGTGCATGACATTGCCTATGCCGAAATTGTCTTTGATGGCTACAAATCACCCTCGATATTACAGGTTGAAGGCGCAAAAGATGTCGCTGTGGAGTTTTATTCTTTATCGAAGACCTATAATATGCCCGGTTGGCGCGTTGGTTTTATGTGTGGCAATAAAACCCTGGTGGCAGCCCTGGCTCGAATGAAGTCCTATCTGGATTACGGCATGTTTACCCCTATTCAGGTTGCTGCGATCACTGCACTGGATGGGCCACAGGATTGTGTGGATGAGATTCGAGAAACTTATCGAATTCGTCGCGACATCTTATGTAATGGACTGAATGAGGCAGGTTGGCAGGTAGAGCCGCCAAAGGCGACCATGTTTGTCTGGGCGAAGATCCCGGAACAATACCGTGAACTGGGTTCACTGGAATTTTCAAAGAAATTATTAAAAGAAGCCAAGGTTGCAGTATCTCCGGGTATCGGCTTTGGTGATTATGGTGATGACCATGTGCGGTTCAGTCTGATTGAGAATGAGCACCGGACACGACAGGCATTACGCAATATTAAACAAATGTTCAGAAAGGCTTGAGTCCTTTTTAGACTTATCGGAGATAATAGATAGATGAAACCGGTCAAGATTGGTTTGTTGGGTTTGGGTACAGTTGGTGGTGGAACAGCGAAGGTTCTGTTGAGAAACTGTGAAGAAATTTCCCGCAGAGTAGGGCGTAGTCTGGAGGTTATTCATGCAGCTGCACGGGATATTGCTCAGCAAACGATCCTTGATCCTGCGAAGGTTAAACTCACCGAAAATGGTGAGGATGTGGTGAATGATCCAGACGTTGACGTAGTCGTTGAGCTGATTGGTGGCTATTCACCAGCGCGCGAATTAGTTTTAAAAGCCATAGAAAATGGCAAACACGTGGTGACAGCTAATAAGGCATTGATTGCTATTCACGGTAATGAGATTTTTAAAGCTGCTCGGGAAAAAGGCGTGATTGTGGCTTATGAAGCTGCAGTTGCGGGCGGTATTCCAATTATAAAAGCTGTGCGCGAAGGTCTTGCTGCCAACCGTATTGAATGGATCGCCGGTATTATCAATGGCACCGGTAATTTCATTCTTACTGAAATGAAAGATAAGGGGCGTGATTTTGCCGATGTTCTGAAAGAAGCACAGGAACTGGGTTATGCCGAAGCAGATCCGACCTTTGATGTGGAAGGCATCGATGCTGCGCATAAACTCACTATTTTAGCCGCACTGGCATTCGGAATTGAGTTACAGTTTGATAAAACCTTCACTGAAGGTATCAGTAAAATCACACCGGAAGACGTGGAATATGCAGAAGAACTGGGTTATCGCATCAAACATCTGGGTATTGCCCGTAAAACCGATAGCGGCATCGAGATGCGTGTGCATCCAACGCTGATTCCTGAGCGTCGATTAATTGCCAATGTTGATGGTGTGATGAATGCGGTGTTGGTAAAAGCAGATGCTGTCGGTCCAACGCTTTATTATGGCGCTGGCGCCGGTGCCGAACCTACAGCTTCAGCTGTTGTCGCTGATCTGGTGGATGTGGCTCGCGTAATGGATGCAGATCAGGATCATCGTGTGGCGTTGTCAGGATTCCAGCCGGACTCTTTATTGGATATTCCTGTATTGGCTCAAGATGAATTTAAAACCTCGTATTATTTACGTATGCTGGCTGAAGATCGACCCGGAGTGCTGGCTGATGTGACTCGTATTTTTGCAGATCAGGGCATTAGTATTGAGGCCGTCATTCAGAAAGAGCCTTTGTCGGGTCAAACGCGTGTGCCACTTATCCTGTTAACGTCTGTGGTTGTTGAGAAGAATATGAGTGCTGCTATTGCCCAGATCGAAGCTCTGGATGCGATCGATGGAGAAGTCACTAAAATCCGTATGGAGCACCTCGATTAGTTTTAAATTTTATATGTAAAAAAAGCACCTATTCAGGTGCTTTTTTTATGTCCTGATGAAATGAATCGATATCGCAAGGTGTGATGTTTTATTCTTTCTTCCATTTTCCTGGCGATTGACCAGTCGCTGTGTATTGCTGAACCAGAGCTGCAAATTCCTGGCGTGGGATCATTTCAGCTCCCAGACTTTCCAGGTGAGCGCTGTGAACCTGGCTGTCAATAAGCTTGAAATCGTGTGCGATTAAATACTGACATAAATGCACTAATGCGACTTTAGAGGCATCACTGACCCGGCTGAACATAGACTCACCAAAAAATACCTGTCCAATAGCGATGCCGTAGAGCCCACCGACCAGGTGATCATTTTGCCAGCATTCGATACTGTGGGCGTAACCCAGTTCATGCATCTGTACATAGGCATTTAGCATGTCATCTGTTATCCAAGTGCCAGGCTGGTCGGGGCGGGATTCTGCGCAGGCACGCATGACCTTAGTAAATGCAGTATCCATGTGGATTTCAAAAGCCTGTTTTTTCATGGTTTTGCGCAGGCTTCGTGAAATTTTGAGTTTTTCCGGAAACAAGATGCATCGTGGGTCTGGAGACCACCACAGAATAGGTTGGCCTTCACTGTACCAGGGGAAAATACCATGTCGGTAGGCATTTAACAGGCGTGCGGGCGATAAATCACCTCCCGCGGCCAGTAGACCATCGGGTTCGATGAATGCCTGCTCAAGGGGAGGAAAGGCTGTATTCGGATCATCAGCCAGCCAGGTGATCTGTGTCATCTCTGAAGTGTACGAGACCCGCTGTACTTAAATCAATACTGGCAAAGCAATCAGTCGCCTGGAATTAGCAGTTTCAGTACTGAGGTGAAGCAATCGTATCTGTATCTTATACCTCATAGGGTATACCGTTTCTATTACATTGCAGATAAACTCTGGTTGGATAATGGCTAATATTTTCGTGACACAATAACAAACCCATGCTTGAGTACATAAAACATTCCTCGAAATGGCTTATCTCCCATAAAGACTGGACAGCTCATCTTACGTTCGCAGTAGGTGGCATTGTGGTTGGGCTGGTCGCTACCTTTATGGCTGTGACCAGCGAATGGGCCAATCACGTTTTTCATTCGATGACAGAAGTTTCACCATATTTACCTTTTGTTGTATCTCCGTTGGGCCTGATGTTAGTGGTGCTGTTAACACGTAAATTATTTCCAGGTTCAGAAGGCAGTGGCATACCTCAGGTTATGGCAGCACTTGAAATGGGCCATGAAAAAGAGCGCGGTGTTTTACTGTCGCTCAGAATTGCATTTGGTAAGGTCATGTTGTGTATTCTGGGTCTGTTAAGTGGTGCCTCCATTGGTCGTGAAGGACCCACCGTGCATGTTGGCGCATCCATTATGTTTGCATTGCGTCGCTTTGTGCGTTTTAGAATTTATGATATGGAACGCGTACTTATTCTTGCGGGTGGTGCTGCAGGTGTTGCCGCGGCATTTAATACACCATTGGCAGGGCTGGTATTTGGAATTGAAGAACTCAGTCGTTCATTTGAAGTCAGGACCCGTGGACTGTTGTTAACAGCCATCATGGTGGCGGCTATTACAGCTATTGCCATTATGGGTGATTACACCTATTTTGGTTCAACATCGGCGATTATTTCTTTATCTGATGCAATTCTACCTGTCATTGTCTGCGGTGTTGTCGGTGGTGTACTGGGTGGAATTTTTAGTTTAATGCTAATTAAGGGAAGCCGTTGGGTTGCACCCTATAGAAATAATAAGCCTTTTGTTGTTGCAGCTCTTTGTGGTTTAGGTATTGCCATCATTGGTTATTATTCCGGACATGTAAGTTATGGCAGTGGTTATCTGGAAGCGGAGTCTCTGGTGACAGGTCATAGTGAGCTGGATTCCAGTTATGGATATTTAAAACTGCTAGCAACAGTGGTTTCATATTTAAGTGGTATACCGGGAGGAATATTTGCACCTTCGTTAGCAACTGGTGCGGGATTGGGTGCTCATATTGCGGAATATTTGACTGCATATCCATATGGTGCACTGATTTTATTTGGCATGGTCGGTTACTTTGCAGGTGTCGTACAGGCTCCAATTACTGCTTTTGTTATTGTGATGGAAATGACGGATCAACATGAATTGATATTGCCGTTAATGCTCACGGCGTTTATTGCGACGGGTATTTCGAAGTCGATCTGTACCACACCTATTTATTGTACGCTGGCTGATAGTTTCAGACCCGATGATAAGAAAAAATATGTCAATCAGACTAAAGTTTTGAAGGATGACAGGTGACCGAAAATCTTCGAGAAAGTATCCGATTACAGCGAGTAATGCTAACAGGCTTGTTAAGTGATGTGTTACATCAACTCGCGGTTCGTTGTGCTGAAGTGATTAATGATCGCACAGCATTAGAAGCATTGCTGACTGGAGCTCTTCCAGAAATATCCTATTGCAAACATGTTTTCGTGCTGGATGCGAATGGCGTACAGATTACCGACAATATTACACACAAGGGACATAACCCGAGTTATTTTGGCCGTGAGCGTATGGAGCGTCCATATATGCAGGGCATAGTTGGGACAACAGATTTTAAATTATCTGATGCCTATATCAGTCGTAATAAAAAACGACCCTCATTGACCGCTATTCAAGTGATCCGAAATAAGTCAGGTTGCCTCGTTGGTTTTCTGGGGACTGATTACGATTTACGTGAACTTCCACATACAGAAAAATGTTATCAGGAAACGAATGACTGGCGACAGATTAAGGGCGATCCAGCGATACGCAGTGGGGTTTTCCTGCAGCACCGAGCTGATAGTCTAATGGATACACGTCTGGACGAAGTATTGCCTATCATGAATGAATTAATTACCGAGCACGGTGTTTTTCATGGCAAGCTTCATTTTTCCAGTAGTCGTGGCACCATTTGGCTTGTTGATGATCCATTTGTCTATCGCTTATTGACCATCGATGAATTAACTGATCCAGATATTTGTTTGGCCTATCCACGGCGACCTTATCATGAACGTGCTGTGGTGCCACCTGAAAAAGTCATGGAAGTATTTGAGATGTTTCGCAAATTACGGTTTGCTGATGAGAATGTATATCTTCGTGCTGGCTCTCTAAATATTATCAATGGAATGGTTGGGCTAAATTTTTCCTGTGATGGCTCACATTATATGCGTTACGATGAGTTTCTGGATAAAAGTATGGATTTTTGGTTTGGCACAATAAACACAGACTAATATTTCTCTGGATGAATTAATATGAGCTCTGAAGTCAAAATAATAAATGGGGCATTGCAAACGGAGCGTTTGCCAGATGGTCGGCGAATTTTACTGCGTGATTTTATAATTAATGTAGATGGTGAAGAGTTTGTTGTTCCCGAAGCAACCTATACCGATTTTAGTACTTTGCCAGCTTTGGGACGTATGTTTTTGTTATGGAGCAAGGTTGATATCGCCGGTGTTGTTCATGACTGGTTATACCAGAGTGGATTCATGAAACGGCGACATGCAGACAGGATCTGGCGTATTCTTGCGTTGTCGGGTGATCACCATGCTAATCTTTTTCAGGCATGGACAGGCTGGTTTTTTCTACGCCTGGGTGGCAGCTGTTCATGGGATGAATATCGGCAAAAGAATATTGATTGAACAGCTATGTGTCAAATTATCAAATTCTATTGAATATTAATTCATCTAGTATTTTTTATCCTCGATATTATTTATATGGTGATCCTGCTCGCAGCTCGACACCATAGGCTTCCATTGCTTCAGCTTCCCGTTGTAAATGTTGTTCTAAGATTGCTTTGAACTCAGGATGTGCCACCCAATGTGATGACCAGGTTTTCTGCGGTAGAAAACCACGTGCAAGTTTATGTTCGCCTTGGGCGCCAGGTTCAAATCGTCTGAGCCTGTGTTTAATGCAATATTCAATTCCAGTGTAATAACAGAGTTCAAAATGCAGGCTGTCATAATCTTCAAAGCAGCCCCAGTGCCGACCATAGAGCGTCTCCTGGCCTCGAATGCAAATGGCTGATGCCACAGTTCTATTATTGTGGTGGGCAAAAAAGACCACAACTTTACCTGCGATTCGCTGAAAAAACTCCAGACTTAATGTGGCGGTACCGGATTTTTTTAAGAATGTGATCTGGTAAAAATCATAGGCTTGTTGCCACTGCTGCTCGGTTAACTCTGAGCCAGTTAATACTTCGATTTTAATTCCGGCATCACTGACTCGGCGGCGCTCTCGCTTAATATTCTTTCGCTTTTTTGAACTTAACTGATTAAGAAAGTCATCGAAATTATTATAATCTTGATTGTGCCAGTGAAACTGGTAATCAAATCGACTTAATAAGTAATTGTTTTGTTGTATCTGAAAATCACGGGGTTCGTTAAATAACCAATGTACAGATGATAAGCCCTGTTGTTGGGCGAATTCGATTGCATATTCGACCAGTTGCTGGGCCACTGCTGTTTGTTTTGTTAACAGGCGGGGGCCAGTGGCAGGTGTGTAGGGGATGGCAAGGACTAATTTGGGATAATACTCGAGACCAGCACGTTTATAGGCATCAGCCCAGGCCCAGTCAAATACAAATTCTCCATAGGAATTGGTTTTTATGTAAGCTGGTGCTGCTCCTATTAAATGATCATCATCGTCATAGGCAAGTAAATAGCGAGGATACCAGCCATAGGGTTGCAGACAATTTCCTGTTTCCAGAGCTAAGAGAAAATCATGCTGGACAAAAGGATTGGAATTACCTGCCAGTACATTCCATTCACTGGCAGGTATCGTTGATAATGACTCAGTGGTAGTGAGTTTCATACTGGGTCATTGGTAGAAGCTGCTGCTATTTCGCTGCTTCCATTTCATCCAGGTACTTCTCAGCATCCAGTGCTGCCATACAACCGGCTCCAGCTGAGGTTACCGCCTGTTTATAAACCTGATCACAGACATCGCCTGCGGCAAAAATACCTGAAATGCTGGTGGCGGTTGCGTTACCCTGTAGACCTGAGCGTACTTTGATGTAGCCATTTTCCAGTTCTAGCTGGCCTTCGAATATGCCTGTATTGGGTGCATGACCAATGGCGATAAATACACCGGCAAGATCGATGTCTTTGGTGTTGCCGTCAGTGGTGCTCTTGATACGGATGCCGGTAACGCCAGTATTGTCGCCCAGTACTTCGTCTAGAGTACTATTCCACTCGATGGTGACATTGCCAGTTTCAGCACGTTCTTTCAGACGATCTGAAAGAATTTTTTCAGAACGGAAGGCGTCTCGACGATGGACAACAGTCACATGGTCCGCAATATTGGCCAGATAGAGAGCTTCTTCAACAGCTGTATTACCGCCGCCGATTACAGCAACTTTTTGGCCGCGGTAGAAGAAACCGTCACAGGTGGCACAGGCAGAAACACCTTTACCCTTGAAGGCTTCTTCAGATTCCATGCCAAGGTATTTGGCGCTGGCACCGGTGGCAATGATCAGGGCATCGCAGGTGTATTCATTGGAATCACCGATGAGACGGAAGGGGCGTTCATCCAGTTTCGCAGTATTGATGTGGTCAAAAATGATTTCTGTGCCAAATCGTTCGGCGTGTTTTTTCATGCGTTCCATAAGTTCAGGACCTTGCACACCTTCATTATCGCCAGGCCAGTTGTCGACTTCAGTGGTTGTGGTGAGCTGGCCACCCATTTCCATCCCTGTGATGATTACGGGCTCCAGGTTGGCACGAGCAGCATAAACCGCTGCACTATAGCCCGCTGGGCCAGAACCCAGAATCAATAATCGACAATGTTTGGTGTCGCTCATGAAAATTTCTCCAAAAAATGAATACCGATAATTTATTCCGTGTATCTTAACAAAGAATTAACCTCGAATAAGCATTGATTTTCGAATGGAAATTTAAGTTCCATGTCATACACTTAAGATACACATAACAAAGAAGCAGGGCGGCAATGAAAATAGGTATTCCAAAAGAAACCAAAATCCTGGAGGGCCGTACTGGTCTAATTCCCGAGGCCTGTGCATCATTGATACAACAGGGACATAGCGTATTTGTCGAATCGGGCACGGGTGATCAAAGCGGCTATTCAGATGAGCATTACCGACAGGCAGGTGTACAGGTGCTCGCAGATGCGGCCTCACTATACGGTGAAGCAGAGTTGATTGTGAAAGTGAAAGAACCAACGGCTTCTGATTTACAGCACCTGCGGTCACATCATTTGCTGTTCTGTTTTTTACACCTGGCGGCTAACCCAGAGTTGGCATCTCAACTGTGTGATATTGGCCTCACCGCTGTTGCTTTTGAAACAGTGACGGATATGACAGGTGGTTTACCCCTGTTGACGCCGATGAGTGAAATTGCGGGTCGATTGTCTGTGCAGATTGGCTCGCATCTACTGCATCAGCCCCAGGGCGGAAGTGGTTTGATGCTCGGTGGACTGCCTTTGACTGAGCGTGGTCATGTGGTGGTGCTTGGGGCAGGCAGGGCTGGGGGTTCTGCCGCATTGTTAGCCAGTGCGGTTGGGGCTCAGGTTACAATATTTGATAAAAATCGTGATCGTCTGGAGTTCATGCACCAGTCAGCTAATAATATTTCAGCGCTATATGCTTATGAACACAGTATCGCAAAAGCCGTAGCCAGTGCTGATCTGGTAGTCGGTGCAGTGTTGTTGCCAGGCTTGCACGCACCACGAGTGGTGACTGAGGCCATGGTGAGTGCGATGCGGTCAGGTTCCGTCATTGTTGATATTTCAGTTGATCAGGGTGGCTGTGTGGAAACTACGCATGCGACGGATTATGCCAATCCAACCTATAGACTACATGATGTCATACATTTTGGAGTGACCAATATGCCAGGTGCTGTGCCGAGAACGTCATCTCAGGCCTTGTCAGCGGTTATCACGCCGTATGTTCACCGTCTGTGTCTGGATGGTTGGGATCGAGATCATGATTTACATAATGGAATTAATATTCGTGCAGGAAAAGTCGATAATCCTCTCATAAATGAAGCATTGGGCCTGAAATGAACTTCTAATAGGGTATAATGCCTAATATTCTAAAAAATGCTTAAGGATCAATTAATTGGCACAGGCTCGCCGGACCAAAGAATCTAATTTTTCGGGTTTAACCATACACATAGGCCGAGGCGTAAGAGAGGCAGCTCTCTTTGTACTGCTGGCTATTGCTCTTTTTCTACTCACCGCTCTGGTTACGTATAACCTCGGTGACCCTGGCTGGTCACACACGGGGCCGCGTGAAGTCATTCATAATGCGGCCGGTGTTGTTGGTGCCTGGTTTAGCGATGTTCTGTTCTACCTGTTTGGCTACCTGGCTTTTTTATTTCCACTCATGATTGCCTATAGTGGCTGGCTGGTACTCAGAGGTACCCGCAACGATGGTGAGCTGGATTATAAAGTTCTGGCAATTCGCTGGTCTGGTTTTTTCATGACTGTGGCCACCGGCTGTGCGCTGGCCAGTTTACATTTTTTACTGCCAGCAGAAACCTTACCGCTGGATGGTGGTGGTATTCTCGGTCGTTGGCTGGGTGATGAATTGGCGGCTATTTTTGGCCTGTTGGGTTCAACCCTGTTGATACTGGCATTTTTCCTGGCTGGTGTAACACTGTTTTCTGGTTTGTCCTGGTTAGGTGTGATCGACATGACCGGTTCGGCCTTTATTCTGGCGTATGAATGGTTGGGCTTAAAAATTGAGCAACTAAGAGAGCGTCGTAGAGAGACTAAAGAAGGTGAGCAGGCTCGTCAGAAGCGCGAAGTGGCTGTACAGGTCGAGAAAGAGAAAAAAGAAAAACGTAAGCAACCGGTACGTATCGAGCCGGTGATTAAGAAAGTCGAGCTGAGTGAACGACACAATAAAGAAAAACAGATCTCCCTGTTTGATGATGAAGTGGCCACCTCATCTGAATTGCCACCCCTTCGTTTATTAGATGAAGCCATTAAAACCGATAAAGGTTTGTCGAAAGAGGCACTGGAAGCACTATCACGACTGGTGGAGCTTAAACTGGCTGATTTCAATATCGACGTTGAAGTGGTGGCTGTACATCCAGGTCCCGTGATCACGCGTTTTGAATTACAGCCGGCACCGGGTATTAAGGCCAGCAAGATTACGGCTTTATCGAAAGACCTTGCGCGTTCCTTATCAGTGGTGAGTGTACGTGTCGTTGAGGTAATACCCGGTAAAACTGTGGTAGGTCTGGAGATTCCCAATGAGCATCGTGAAATCGTATCCCTCAGCGAAATTCTCATGTCACGGGCCTATGATAAATCATCATCACCACTCACAGTTGCCCTGGGTAAGGATATATCCGGAAATCCTGTGGTAGCGGATTTGGCTAAAATGCCCCATTTGCTGGTGGCCGGCACCACCGGTTCCGGTAAGTCCGTGGGTATCAATACCATGCTGATGAGCTTGCTCTATAAAAGTAGTCCGGATGATGTGCGGCTTATTCTCATCGATCCTAAAATGCTCGAGCTCAACGTCTATGATGATATTCCTCATCTGTTGACACCGGTAGTGACAGATATGAGCGAAGCGGCCAATGCTTTACGTTGGTGTGTGGGTGAAATGGAAAACCGCTATCGACTCATGGCTGCACTGGGGGTGCGCAATATTACCGGTTATAACCGAAAGGTGAATGATGCCATCGAAGCCGGCGAACCGATTAAGGACCCGCTATTCACACCGGAAGAATTTATCGGTGAAGATCAAACCGTACCAACATTAAAACCGCTGCCGTACATCGTGGTGATTGTTGATGAGTTCGCTGATTTAATCATGGTAGTGGGTAAGAAAATTGAAGAGCTGATTGCACGTTTGGCACAGAAAGCCCGCGCATCCGGTATACATTTAATTCTGGCCACACAGCGGCCTTCGGTTGATGTGGTCACCGGTTTAATTAAATCCAATATACCCAGTCGCATTGCCTTTCAGGTGTCATCCAAGGTGGATTCAAGAACGATCCTCGATCAAATGGGTGCCGAGCAGCTGCTGGGTCATGGTGACATGCTCTATTTGTCTGTGGGTTCAGGTATTCCTGAGCGTGTGCACGGTGCTTTTGTTGATGATCATGAAGTCCATGGCGTTGTCGCGCATTTAAAACAGCAGGCTAAACCTAATTACATTGAAAGCATCGTCAATGATAATAGTGATTCGGTTGTGCTACCTGGTGAGACTCCAGCGTCTGCTAGTGGTGCAGAAAGTGATCCTCTCTATGATGAGGCGATCAAGATTGTCACCGAGTCACGTAAAGCCTCTATTTCCTATGTTCAACGACGCCTGAAAATCGGCTATAACCGTGCTGCACGGATGGTCGAGGACATGGAGGCTGCCGGCGTGGTTAGTGCCATGCAATCAAATGGTCAACGCGAAGTATTGGCGCCACCACCCGTTGATTTTTAACAATAACTATCGATAACTCAGAGAAGGCTTGAATGACGTTTTATAAACCGTTTTTAGTCGCTTTTATGTTTGTCTGTTCGACTAACGTATTGGCCGCTGATGCTCGAGAAGAGCTCGAATCCTTTTTAGATCAAACCAATAGTATGAAGGCTGCGTTTACCCAGTCTCTTGAAGACCATCTGGGTATACAATTACAAGCATCATCAGGCACATTTGTATTGAAGCGACCAGGTCGTTTTTTGTGGGACTACCAGACACCGTATGCCCAGAAAATTATTTCTAATGGTGAAAAGGTCTGGATCTATGATTCAGAACTAGAACAGGTTTCTATAAAAAAATTCAACCAGGTATTAACCGGCGCACCGGTAATGTTGCTGGACCAACGCAAGAAACTGGAGGTCGATTTTGTGGTGACTGAACACGGTTTTCATAACGGCCAGCACTGGTTGTTACTGCAACCGCGAACATCTGAAAATGATTTCAAGGAAATTAGAATTGGCATGTTAGACAATAAGCTGAAGACAATGAAACTTGTTGATAATTTTGACCAGACCACCACCTTAGTTTTTAGCCAGTTGGAAATCAATCCACAATTGGAGAATGCCATGTTTGAATTCATACCACCCAGTGGCACAGATGTAGTTGGAGATTATTGATTTTGAGGCCGGGTGATGATGGTAATTTCAGGCCACTGGCGGATCGCATGCGACCTAAAATCCTGGAAGAGTATATTGGCCAGGATCATATCCTGGCTGAGGATAAACCATTAACTAAGGCGATTACATCCGGCCACCTGCACTCCATGATTTTCTGGGGTCCACCGGGTACCGGCAAAACAACCCTGGCTCGACTAATCGCCAATTATTCCCAGGCTCAATTTCTTAGTGTGTCTGCTGTCTTATCGGGTGTCAAAGATATTCGGGCAGCCATTAGTCAGGCGCATGATTACTATGAAGTTTACAAGAAGCCTACGATATTATTTGTCGATGAGGTTCATCGTTTCAATAAATCACAGCAGGATGCTTTTCTACCTTTTGTAGAAGATGGTACCGTTTGTTTTATTGGTGCCACCACTGAAAATCCCTCATTTGAATTAAATAATGCATTATTGTCACGCTGTAAAACCTATGTGCTCAAACGAATTCCTGATACTGATATTCGTCAGCTATTGGCACGGGCACTTGAGGATGAAGAACAGGGGCTCGGTCAACTCAATATCAGTATTGAAGATGAACTCCTCGATATCATTGCCAAGGTAGCCGATGGTGATGCTAGACGGGCATTGAATTTCATTGAGATTGCTGCCGATCTGGCTGATGAAGAAAACGGTGTGCGCATCATTAGTCGGAGCACGATTGAGGATGTAACATCACAGACCCTGCGGCGCTTTGATAAAGGCGGTGACTACTTCTATGATCAGATTTCTGCCATGCATAAGTCCGTACGTGGTAGTAATCCTGATGCCTCGCTCTACTGGATGTGCCGTATGCTTGATGGTGGCTGTGATCCTTTATATATCGCTCGTCGTGTTGTCCGCATGGCTTCAGAAGACATCGGCAATGCTGACCCAAGGGGGCTGCAGTTGGCATTGAATGCTTGGGAAGCCTATGAACGACTGGGTAGTCCGGAAGGCGAACTGATGTTGGCCCAGGCTGTTATCTATCTTGCCTGCGCACCTAAAAGTAATGCCAGCTATATGGCCTACAAGGCCGCAATGCAGGCGGCAAAACAAAGTGGCACGATGGAAGTGCCCATGCATATTCGCAATGCGCCGACTCAACTCATGAAAGAACTGGATTACGGAAAAGGTTATCGTTACGCCCACGATGAAGCCAATGCGTTTGCAGCCGGTGAAACCTATTTTCCTGATGAAATGGGAGAGCAAATTTACTATGAGCCTGTTGATCGTGGGCTGGAAATTAAAATAGCAGAAAAGTTGGCTCATCTGCGTAACAATAATAAATAAGCTCAGTTGTAACTAAGCACTGAATGATATGGGATTATCGTGATTACTGATGGAAATTTAGATACTGTATTCAATGTACAAACGCCTGAAGGCATAGAGCTGCCATTGAAAATTGCCGGTTTTTGGTCCAGGAGTCTGGCCTGGTTACTGGATTTTTTAATTAGAGCATTTATCTATTTTGTACTAGCGATGATTCTGACTCAATTCGAAAAGTTAGGAATGGGATTGTTCCTGATTCTCATTTTTGTCCTTGAGTGGTTTTATCCAGTACTGTTTGAAGTCAATAATCAGGGTATGACACCCGGAAAATCCATGTTAGGCATACAGGTAGTAAATATGGATGCAACCCCCGTAAGCTGGACACCTTCATTAATTAGAAATATTTTACGTACCGTTGATTTTTTACCCTTGCTTTATGGTTTAGGTTTTCTGACAATGTTGCTGAATCAGCGATTTCAACGTCTAGGTGATCTCGCAGCTGGCACCCTTGTTGTGTATAAGCCTGTAAAGAAAAAGGAAGCGTCATTCGCATCAGTTTCAACTACTGACTTAACGTTTGATCTGAGTCTTAAAGAGCAACAGGCTATCATTAGTTTTGCAGAACGAAGCAGTACATTGTCTAACGAGCGTCAGTATGAGTTAGCAGAAATTCTTTCACCTTTGAAAAATACCCATGTAACAATGACACCCGATGAGCTTATGGGTTTGGCTAACAGGTTTCTCGGTAAATCATGAAACAATATTTATTCGAGCGAAAAAATGAAGTGTTCTGGCAGGAATTCGAGGCCAGTCTTCAGGTTTTAAGTCAACGTCGTGGTCATCGAGCATCACTGCAATCTACTGAGCCATTTCCCAATCAGTATCGTCAACTCTGTCACCATTTGTCGTTAGCACGCGCCAGACACTATAGTCCTGCATTGGTCAATCGTCTCGAGCAGATGGTTAACGCTGCTCATCAAATCTACTATCGGCGCAAGACGCATTTGTTAGCTTCCATACTGGTTTATTTCACTAGTGGCTTTCCTCAGGCGGTGCGTAGAGAAGCGAAATGGGTAATTGTTTCATCGTTGCTTTTTTTTGGTTCCTTGTTGGGTATGTTTGTTACTGTCCTGGTTTCTCCGGACATGGTTTATACCATGCTTGATGGACAGCAGCTGGCTGGCATGGAAAGTATGTATCAACCAGGTGAAAACAGGATTGGCCGTGAACGTGCAGCTGATAGTGATTTTGAAATGTTTGGTTATTACATTTTTAATAATACCAGTATCGGACTTAGAACCTTCGCGAGTGGCTTATTATTTGCTGTCGGGACAGTGGTGATTTTGTTGTTCAATGGTCTGTATATTGGTGCAATTGCAGGGCATCTTACCTATATTGGCTATACCGCGACCTTTTGGCCATTTGTCGCGGGTCACAGCTCAATTGAATTGATGGCAATTGCGCTCTCTGGTGCTGCTGGTTTTAAATTGGGATTCTCTATTATTAGCCCAGGTCGCAAAAGTCGCATGCGTTCGCTTCGAGATGCTGCCAAACAGACTATGAACCTGATGTATGGTGTTGCCAGTATGTTTATACTGGCAGCATTCATTGAAGCTTACTGGTCGTCGATGAGTGATGTTGATCCTACTGTGAAATACACCGTTGGTATTGGTTTATGGGTTCTATTAATTGCCTATTTTATCTTTGCAGGTCGACACCGTGAAGCTTGATAAGATGACAATTACATTACGAGAGCGTCAGCCCTGGGAGGCGCTTGATCTCGGGGTGATATTGATGCGTTCTCTATGGTTCAGGTTATTGGGGCCATGGAGTATCATGATGTTAATTGCATTAGCGTTATGTTTGTTTTTGCAACTAAATGATTATGTTTTTCTTGGCTTTTTTCTGCTCTGGTTATTCAAGCCAGTATACGACAGCCTGGTTTTGCATATCTTAAGTCGTGGTGTGTTTAATGAATACCCGAGTTTGTTCGACACCTTCAGAGATTATCGTCAGTGGCTTAAAACGGGTGTCATGACCAGTTTGTTTTGGTGGCGATTTTCGGCCTCTCGTTCATTCAATCTTGCTGTCCATCAGCTCGAAGGCCTTAAAGGTAGAAGTAGAAAACAGCGCTTACGTATCTTACTGAAAACAAACAGTACACATGCGATGGGCCTTACTGTACTGGCTATTCATTTTGAAATTCTGCTCAATCTGACGCTTTACGGGCTGATGTTTATATTAATTCCCGATCAATATGCAGGTGGCTTGTGGGACCTGGTTTCTAGCGATGAGGCCACCTCCGGGCTGGTGATGAATACGGTTTTCTACTGGTTAGCGGTGTTTGTAGTCGAACCATTTTATGTGGCATCTGGTTTTGCTTTATATCTGAATCGGAGAACTCAGCTGGAAGCCTGGGATGTCGAACTGGCGTTCCGTAACATTAATCAGCGACTGACTAAACAGTTATCGGCTCAATCTTCCACATACTTATGAATATTCGCTTTTTTATTATACTCATAATCGTTTTTCCGCAGATACCTGTGCTCGCGGAGCCTGTTGAAGATAAGCAAACTGAGCCTCCACAAATTCAAGTAAGTTCTGTGAAAAAAGATGTGCATGATGCACGCACGGTCATTGATTCTGTATTAAGCCAAGAGATATTTAGTACCACTGAAGAAGTATCTCACTGGCGTTTTGACTTTGATGCTGAAAACAATAAAGAGGAAGAATCAAAGCCTGTTGATGGTGAGCTTCTAGAACAAATCGCTTTATTTATTGCACGAGTGCTTGAGGGTCTGCTCTGGCTTTCGCCACTGCTGATTTTGCTGATTGTGTATAAATATCGTCGTTACTGGTTGTCCTGGCTTCAGGGGCAGTCAATTAAAAAGCAGGAACAAACTATACCTGACACTGTATTTGGACTTGATATTCGTCAGCATGCACTGCCGAAAGATATCAGTTTGGCTGCCAATCAAATGTGGCAGAGTGGTCATCATCGTGAAGCGGTTAGCCTGTTATACCGTGGTGCGTTATCACGGTTATTCAGTCAGTCGAAAATAGAACTTCTACCTGGTGCAACAGAACAGGATTGTTTGCAGCAAGTTACAAACAGTTGCTCAGCTGAACTCAGCCATCATTTTTCTGAGCTTACTCGTTTATGGGTTTTGATTGCATATGCACACAGGCTACCTGAGTCATCGCATTTTGATGCGTTACGAAAACACTGGTCTGCCTTTTATGAACAGGACAGGGTTGCATCATGAACCGGTGGTTAATAGCAATCTTCACTGTGTTGTTACTCAGTCTGGGTTACTGGCTTAGCCTGCATGTTGAAGAGTATACGGAAACAATCGACCGTGGATTTGAAGGCGAGGCCAAAACCAATTACCTGCTGGCAGCAGAATATTTTCTAAAAAATATGGGGCAGGTCACTGAAGCCACTGATCTCAGTCATCAGGCCATTGCACAACTGAAACAAGATGATGTCTTACTTATCATGGGGCATCGCCTGTCACTGGATAATAAGCGTTCAGCCATGTTGATGGATTGGGTGTCAACGGGAGGGCACCTGATCATTACCGCAAAATCATATTACGGTGACAGTCGTAAGGTACGTGATCATATCCTTGACCCGTTAGGCATTTCCGGTCGCTATAATTATGATAATGACAGTATTGAAGATGATGTTCCCGTCGATATCGAGTTTATGGATGACTTTTGGCAAGTCGGTTTCAGGAAGGTGCAGGTGTTAGATATTGAAGATGCGTTAATGAATGACCTGGCCTGGACGATTGAAACGGAGTATGGGGTGCATGGACTGCAGCTGGTTAGAGATCAGGGACGTATTACTGTGCTCGCCGATTTGAGTGTCTTTAATAACCTGTTTATTGGTCGCTATGATCATGCGGCATTGTTATGGTATTTGAGCAATGTCGATCTATCTACAGACAGGTTTTATTATTCTTTATTCGAACAACAGATTTCGTTATTGAACTGGCTTTGGCTGAATGCCCGTTATTTGATGCTGGCTATATTGATGACATTGCTGGTAGTTATTGCCATGCTGCTGCCGAGATTTGGTCCTGTTGTTCATATTAAGGCTGCCAAACGTCGGCCATTTACCGATCATTTACGGGCGGCTGGTAATTTCTTCTGGCGCCAGGGTCAATATACGACGTTACTGAATGAGTCACGTCTCGCACTAAATCAAACGATTCAGCGCAAGTATCCGGAATGGATAGCGACTACAAAACCTGTTTTGCTGCAGCGATTATCTGAGTTGAGTCGGTTACACGAGCAAGATCTGGAGAAAGCGTTATACCAGGGGCAGGTCGATCATAAAGACGATTTTTTAAACAGAATAAAAATAATTGAACAGTTGAGGAAAACATTATGAGTCAACTACAGGGGGATTCTGCAGTGAGCTTGCTTGAGCAGAGGGTGGCGATGGTCAGGCAGCTGAAAGCGCAAATCAGTTCTGTACTCATAGGGCAGGATCGCGTGGTGGATGAGGTTTTGATTTCATTACTGGCTGCTGGTCATGTGCTGGTCGAAGGGGTGCCAGGCTTAGGCAAAACGCTATTGGTCAGGGCGCTGGCTGCAGCCTTTCAGGGTGAATTTTCTCGTATACAATTTACTCCTGATTTGATGCCCAGCGATATTACTGGTCATGTGATGTTTGATAATGAGGCCAATAAATTCAGGATTCGTAGGGGGCCTGTGTTTACCCATTTATTGCTGGCAGATGAGATCAATCGGGCACCGGCAAAAACCCAGTCGGCCCTGCTTGAGGTGATGCAGGAGCATCAGGTGACACTGGAGGGTAAGGCCTTGCCTGTACCTGATCCATTCATGGTCATGGCGACACAAAACCCGATCGAGCAGGAAGGCACTTACCCGTTACCGGAAGCGCAGCTGGATCGCTTTCTGATGAAAATTAAAATCGATTATCCCCAGTCCGGCGATGAGCATGATCTGGTTAAAGCGGTGACGACGGATCAGGTAGGGGATCGTTTTCATATTCAAAACATCACTTCAACGGTGCGCCCAGAAGAGATCGTGGCATTGCAACAATTCACCGCAACTTTGCCCGTCGATGATGCCGTGAGTGAGTATGCCGTAGCCATCGTCCGTCAGACCCGTGACTGGCCCGGTATCAGCATTGGCTCAGGACCGCGTGGAGGGATTGCTCTGATTCGCTGTGCCAGGGCTTCTGCTTTGATACAGGGGCGTGATTTTGTAACCCCGGCGGATATTAAACAAGTGGCCAGTGCTGTGTTAAGGCACCGGGTCATTCTATCGCCAGAAATGGAACTCGAGGGTCTTAATGTTGACCGGGTCATTGTAGCGCTGCTGGATAAAGTAGAAGCGCCACGGCAATGAAACTCAGCATCAGTCCCGGTCGGGGTTTGCTCATCATATCCGTGCTGATGATAGTACTGGGTTTGCTGGCCGCTATCTGGCCGGCGCTTGAAAACCTGTGGTTGACTGCGCTGGTTGTGCTGATGCTATGTGCTGGCTATGATTTGGTCACTACTTTGCGTTTACAACCGCCTCAGCTTGAGCGTGAGTTACCCAGTGCCATGGCCGTGGGTTTGTGGCATGACATTCACCTATCACTTCACAATCCCAATCAGCACAGCCTACGACTTCAAGTGTTTGATCACTTTCCGGATACCGCGCAGTTTCAGGGCTTGCCACAGTCTGTGGTGCTGGCCGCCGGCCAACAGGCCAGTATCAACTATCGATGTCGGCCATTAGAGCGTGGTCTGGTGGTGTTTCCAGGTTGCCAATGTCGTCTAGAGTCACGGATGCGTTGTTGGCGAATCAGTCATGATCTGGCGCTTGAATCTCGACTCAAGGTATATCCAAATTACACCCCGGTTATTGAATATGCCTTGCTGTCCATGGAAAACCACCTTGGACTGATGGGAATACTGAAGCATCGTCGCCGCGGCCAGGGTATGGATTTTCATCAGCTTCGGGAATTCAGGGAAGGGGATAGCCTGAAACAGATCGACTGGAAGGCCACTTCACGCATGCGTAAAGTTATTGCCCGTGAATATCAGGATGAGCGTGATCAGGAGATATTGCTGTTAATGGATTGTGGCCATCGTATGCTCAACCAGGAAGGTGATCTGTCGCATTTTGATCACAGTTTGAATGCCTTGCTCTTGCTCAGTTATGTGGCACTACGGCAGGGTGATGCTGTGGGCGTGGCTACGTTCAGTCATGATGAGGGCCGTTGGATCAAACCAGTTAAGGGTGTCGCCAATATAAATCGCTTGTTGAATGGTATTTACGACTTGCAACCCAGTAGCCAGGCACCGGATTATTCGAGTGGGGCAAAACAATTACTGCTGCGTCACCGCAAGCGTTCTTTAGTGATTATCCTCACGAATCTGCGTGATGATGATGCTGATGACCTGCAAGCAGCTGTGAGCCTGCTCAAGAAACATCATCGAATCGTCGTGGTCAGTTTGCAAGAGCAGGCGGTGAACCAGATTCTGAAACAGGAGGTGTTGAGCCTTGAAAATGCGCTGACGGTGTCAGCTACCCATGGTTATTTGCGTAAACGACAGGAACTGGTTCAACTACTGCAGAAACAGGGGATAAGGACACTGGACGTGTTACCTGAAAAACTGCCACTGGCACTGACTAACTGTTATCTGGATCTGAAACTGAGTGGACAAACCTGAGTCGTATCAAGTCTAACCTATACCCTGTTTATGTCGGGCTGAATCCTGTTTCCATTGTGTGGTAACATCCCGCGCCATGCGTACCCGAGATTTTGATTTCCAGCTACCCGAAGAACTGATAGCCCAGTACCCACTGGCTGAACGTAGTGCCAGTCGACTGTTGCACGTGCATGATAATGAACTGGTTGACCGCCAATTCAGCGATATTGTGGATTTGCTGCGGCCAAATGACCTGCTGGTTTTTAACAATACCAAGGTGATACCCGCGCGATTACATGGATACAAACAGAGTGGCGGCAAAGTTGAAGTCCTGGTCGAGCGGGTAATTGATGAGCATCGTGTGCTGGCCCATGTGCGAGCCAGTAAATCCCCAAAGCCTGGTACCTTGCTGACGCTAGAGGAGACCGTCACTGCGGAGATGTTAGGGCGGCAGGGGGATTTATTTGAACTCGAATTCCAGTCCAGTGAATCGGTGATCAGCCTGCTTGAGCAGTATGGTCACATGCCATTACCTCCCTATATTGAACGCAATGATGAGCAAAGTGACCAGCAACGCTATCAAACTGTTTATGCCAAGCACCCGGGGGCCGTTGCTGCACCTACGGCTGGCCTGCATTTTGATCACGCCTTATTAGAACGGCTTGAGCAAAAGGGCGTTGAGTTTGCATATGTCACATTACATGTGGGAGCGGGGACCTTTCAGCCAGTGCGTGTTGATAATATTCAGGATCATCACATGCATGCTGAGTATATTGATGTTCCACAGGAAGTAGTTGATCAGGTCCGTGAAACGAAAGCCAAAGGTGGACGAGTGATTGCGGTGGGAACCACTGCTGTACGTAGCCTGGAGTCTGCCGCTCAGACGGGTGAATTGGCACGCTTTGAGGGCGATACGCAAATCTTTATTTATCCTGGCTATGAATTTCGAGTGGTGGATGCCCTGATCACCAATTTCCATTTACCTCAGTCCACACTGCTGATGCTGGTGTGTGCACTGGGTGGTTATGACCATTTGATGATGGCTTATAGACATGCCGTAGAGGCGCGTTACCGTTTTTTCAGTTACGGAGATGCCATGTTTATTGAAAAACAGTTCACTACAGCATGATGCCGTCCCTGGCGTAATGATGTATGAGTGGTGATTAAGCCGTCAGTACTTTTTGCGCGGCAGCAATAGCCACACCTGTATTGATCTTGGCACCCATGTCACCCAGAACGGCTTCCAGCGCACCCAGGCAGAGGATAATATTTTCAGCACGGCTGCTGTAGCCCATCAGGCCAATACGCCATACCTTTCCGGCTAGAGAGCCCAGGCCAGCACCGATTTCCAGGTTGAACTCATTTAACAGGCGTGTACGAACCTCGGCTTCATCGACTCCATCAGGAATAGTGATGGCATTCAGTTGTGGCAGTCGTGAGGCTTCATCTACAATGAAACTCAGCCCCATTGCTTCAATACCAGCACGTAGGGCCATGTGATTGTCCGCATGACGCTTCCAGGCATTTTCCAGGCCTTCATCTTTCAGCAGTACTAATGACTCATGCAGAGCATAGAGTGCATTCACTGGGGCGGTGTGATGGTATGCGCGCTTGGCATTTGGACCCCAGTAACCCATGACCAGATTAAGATCAAGGAACCAGCTTTGTACCTTAGTTTTACGGTTTTTGATGACCTCCACAGCACGGTCATTGAAACTAACCGGTGCAATACCGGGTGTGCACGATAGGCATTTCTGAGTACCCGAGTAAATGGCATCAATGCCCCATTCATCAACACGCAGTTCGCTACCACCTAATGAGGTCACGGCATCGACAATGGTCAGGGCATCGTGTTGATGGGCCAGGTCGCAAATGGTTTTGACGTCGCTGCTGGCACCGGTGGAGGTCTCGGCATGGACGAAAGCCACGGCTTTGACGCCAGGGTTGGCTTTCAGTGCCGCTTCCACTTTCGCCGGGTCTACCGGTTTGCCCCAGTCATCTTCAACCATGACAGGGGTAGCGCCAATGCGCTCAACATTCTCTTTCATGCGTCCGCCAAACACTCCGTTCTGGCAGACAATGACTTTATCACCGGCTTCGATCAGGTTGACGAAGCAGGTTTCCATACCTGCTGAGCCAGGGGCAGATACTGGTATGGTTAATTCATTTTTGGTTTGAAATGCATACTGGAGTAAGGTTTTGACCTCATCCATCATAGCAACAAACTGTGGATCAAGGTGGCCAATGGTTGGACGCGCAAGTGCGGATAGAATACGTGGATGCACATCTGACGGGCCGGGTCCCATTAAGGTACGTGAGATGGGATTAAAACTGGTACTCATATTTTTTTCCTAGGGGATAATTAGGTTGGATAAGTATATAGCGTCAAATTAT
>JBFFSQ010000021.1:0-24648 GCA_041572275.1 Gammaproteobacteria bacterium | reverse complement strand
CCAACATTCGGTGCTGTTTCTATCTCATTGCTGTAGATATCGACAACTTCTGCGACACTGTCAACAACAATACCGACTGTTTGGCTTTCTGTTTCAATAATGACAATACGTGTCGAATCATCAAACTCTTTCGAGGGCAGACCAAACCGCATTCGGGTATCGATCACAGTGACCACATTGCCTCGGAGATTAATAATCCCAATCACATACTCCGGAGCGCCTGGTACAGGTGCTATGTCGGTCACCCTCAGAACCTCCTGGACTAACATGACATTAATGCCATAAATTTCGTCGTCCAGTTTAAAGGTTACACACTGACGGTGTTCAACATTGCCAGAAACTTCACTCATATCAAGTGCTCCGAATAATTATTGTTATGCAGATTATATGCCAGCCCACATCACGGGTGTTAATGCCTGCTTCAATTTAAGATTTTAGACCAGAAGTGGCCAAATGCCAGTGAAGACGTGTAATTTAACGGGACTCAGGATGATGCCTGATCATTTAACATGCCAGCAAATACTTCCGTATCCATCACGGCACAAAGCTGATCCAGTGCGGTTCCAGCCAGCCAGGGGCGTTGTCTTTTACTCTTGCGCCATTTCACCTTGTCGGCTGATAACCAGATGACATCACCAATGCTATCGCAGGCCAGCCCCCAGCGACTGTCATCCACCAGCAAGATATGGCTAAAACGCTCAGCCGGGTCTTCGGCCACATTCGCGCGTCGATTTTCCGGCAGTACCATCAATGCGGTGTCTATAACTTTGACACTTTTACCCAGGTTTTGCACCAGCCCCAGATACCAGTCTGTCTGGTTGGGTGTCTCGACAATTTTATCTGTCCACGGCACCACACTATTCAGCTTAACTAATGGTACCGCCAGGGTCAGGCCAGATACCTTGAACAACAAACACTGGAAATCACTCGTTGCCCAGTCAGGTATTTCATCTTCAAGCGTTGATGAATCAAGCTGTGGCTCTACGGCAAGGTCCTGTTCAACAACGACTGTGTCTTCAACTGCCGTGACCTCAACCACCTCAGGGATGGTTTCGACCAACTGCTCTAGCCCCACAGTTGTCGGCTGAGGTTCTTTATATTGTGGAACAGGTGAAGGCTCGTTCGCTTCAGGCACCTCCAGCAACAGTGCTTCTAAATAATCAGCAATCGCCTGCTGCTGTGTGTTTTCCATTTTATTGTCGGTCGTATCATTCATTAACCAACACCTCCATTCACCTGCGAATGAGCCATTCCCATTGGCTCAGCTTCATCGAGGGACAGCATGTAATCCAGTAAATGAGAATAGGCACGACTGCCACGGCAACTGGGACGGGCAATCGACAGAGGAATGCCTTTGCGACTGGCTTCACGAAACTGGGTATCAATGGGTACAACATTATTCCAGATGCGATCAGCATAGGTAGTGCGCAGGTTACGTAGAGATTCGATCGATGCATTCAAACGTTGATCGAAAAAGGTTGGCACGATCGTATAATTTATGGTCTGTTTTCGAGCCTTCTGGATCATCGTCAGGGTATGAACCATACGCTCCAACCCTTTAAGGGCAAGGAATTCTGTTTGTACAGGAATCAGTAATCGCTCACAGGCCGCCAGAGCATTCACCATTAATAGTCCCAGCATCGGCGGACAATCAATAAGTGCGTAATCATATTGATCATCCAGTTCATCGAGTGCTTTTTTAATGACCAGACCCATACCATCTTTCGCACCCAACTGCCGATCCAGTGTCGCCAGTGCCGATGATGCGGGTATAAAGGATAGGCGATCAAAACGGGTTGAATGGATTACTTTATGAGCAGGCGTGGCCTGTTTAAACAATTCATAACCACTGGCTGCAACATCATCGGGATCGACGCCAAAGTAACTGGTCAGTGAACCATGGGGATCCAGATCAACCAGCAATACTCGATGACCACGATTATGCATAACACCGGCCAGTGTTACGGCTGTGGTGGTTTTACCGACACCACCTTTCTGGTTGGCTACTGCCCATATTTTCATTGAAGCGCTCTTGCGGGTTCACCGGGTTGTAAGGATCTTACTTGCAAACTTTGTGCCTGCACAGATTGTTGCGCCTCAACTGAAGAGTCCTCAAATGGTGACGACTGAGTAAACAGGTCTTCGCCTGTCATCATACGAATAATCACGCGTCTATTTTTCTGACGTTTGTCAGGCGTGGAGTTATCGCTCACGGGTCGATGCTCACCAAAGCCAATCGCACCCATTCGAGATGAGTTAATACCCGCTTCCGCCATTAAACGCACAACACTGGCTGCACGTGCCGCTGACAACTCCCAGTTGGAAGGGTATTGTACAGTACTGATCGGCAAATTATCGGTGTAACCAGATACGTAAAGTGGATTATTGGAGGTTTTAAAAATCTCGGATAAATCTGTCAAAATTTCACTGGCCGGTTGCGATAAACGTGCACTGCCACTGCTAAACAGTATGCTGCTATTGATCTCCACTTCCAGCCATTTTTCATTGCCCCGTACCGCAATTTTGCCTTTTTTAATCCAGTCTTTCATGCGTTCTTCGATCTTGGCTGCCGTTTCTGTCATGGCCTTGAGACCCGACTGCCCTTCTGTACCTATTGCAATGGGTGAACGCTGCACCGAAATACCTAACTGTGTACCTGGTTTCACAGCCACTTCACCGGGAGCTTTGTTAAAGGCTGTCGTCATAGAATCGGACAATACCCGGTATTTACCAAGATTAACCGATGAAATCGAATACATGACGACAAAAAAGGCAAATAACAGAGTGACAAAGTCAGCGTAGGAGATTAACCAACGGTCAGTATCTTCTTCATCATGTATGACTCCGCGACGACGTACCATGGCACTGACCTTGATCTGCTAACGCAAATAACTTTGTAGTTTAGATTCTATGTTGCGAGGGTTCTCACCTTCAGCAATACCCACGATACCTTCCATGGTCATCTCATATTGCATCATCTGCTTTTGTACCATGGATTTAAGTTTTCCGGCCATGGGCAATAAAAACAAGTTAGCCAGCCCCACACCATATATGGTGGCAACAAAGGCGGTCGCAATGCCAGCACCTAATTTGCTGGGATCTGCCAGGTTATTCATCACGTGAATGAGCCCCATAACTGCCCCGATAATGCCTATTGTTGGGCTATAGCCACCCATGGCCTCAAATACACGGGCTGCCTGCAACTCGAAGCTTTCAAGGACACTGATTTCCGTTTCCAGTACATCACGGATAGTTTCTGGCTCATTACCATCTACCAGTAACTGCAAACCTTTCCGGGAAAACAGATCTTCTTCATCCTCAGATGCATCTTCAAGTGCCAGCAAACCTTCCCGGCGTGACATTTGACTCCAGGTGACCAGCTTGGTAACCGTGGCTTCATAGTCAATCACCGGTGTAATAAACACCCAACGCACCATGGATATGGCTCTGAGGAATACCGGGAAGGATGTCTGCAGCATCACCGCACCCATGGTACCACCCACCACAATCAGGAATGCCGTCAGTTGAAATAACTGCTCGGTATGACCACCTTCCAGCATATTGCCGCCAACAATAGCGACAAACGCCAAAATAATGCCAATGATACTTAAAATGTCCATATTAAGAATTTAGAGCAAGTTTCTTGCCTATTTCTTGTAAAGGGAGAATTTGTTCCGCAATATTGGCCACTGCCGCTGGCATGCCATAAATAGTACTGGTCGCTTCATCCTGTGCCCAGATCGTTGATTGCCTGGCCAGTAGCTTCTTGCAACCTTCAAAGCCGTCCTGCCCCATTCCTGTCATAATAATACCCAGCACGCCTTTACCACAGGCCATAGCCAGGGATTCGAATGTGACATCAACACAGGGCTTGTAGTTCTGCATGGGATCAGTCTCTTCCCGTACTTTTATCTGGTAACGCCCCCCTCGCTTTTCAACGAGCATCTGTTTGCCTCCGGGTGCCAGTAATGCCAACCCCGGCTCCAGTAAGTCTCCATCTTTTGCCTCTCGAACAGAAATCTTGCAAAGCTGGTTAAGACGCGCTGCAAAAGCCTCGGTAAACGTCGCTGGCATATGCTGTACCAGCACCATCGGTAACGGAAAATCCTGGGGCAACTGGGTAAGAACCTCCTGCAGGGCTACTGGTCCTCCAGTTGATGTACCTATAGCAACCATTTCAAAATCTGCTGCATTAAAACGCTTGGCCTTACGAGCCAACGGAGGCGCTTCGTGTCGAGTCGCTGTTGATAATGGACGTGCTGGTTCAGTACGTGAGGTCGTTGGCCTTGATGTAGCTGGTGATGTTGGAGATAACAACGGTCGTGATTGTATTGATCGACGCCGACCCAGTGTTTTCACCCGATTACATAGAATCTGTTGTGCTTCCTCACGATTATTGGAAATATCATCAAATCGCTTGGGTAGAAAATCGGTGGCTCCCGCTTCAAGTGCTTCCAGTGTTGCCTGAGCACCTTCATAGGATAGAGAAGAAAAAATCAGTACCGGTGTTGGGCACACCTTCATAATTTCACGGGTCGCATCAATACCATTCATCACGGGCATTTCAATGTCCATGGTCACCACATCAGGCTTGCATTGTTTGACCTTAGCAATGGCATCCTTACCATCTACAGCCATGTCAACGACCTCGATCATAGGATCGGAGTTCAGCATTTCATTGAGTCGTCGCCGGAAAAAACCTGAGTCATCAACAATCAGAACTCGTATAGCCATTAAATTAATCTCTACGTTTAAAATTTATATCAGGCACTCAAACAGTGCCATTTATTATCGATGCTTAAAAACCCTTTCGTGCTCGGGCTTTTAACAGACTCTGCGCATCTAAAATCAAGGCAATACTGCCATCACCTGTAATGGTCGAGCCAGCAAACCCCGGTAAACCCTGCAATAGAGCCCCAAGAGGTTTAATCACAACTTCTTCCTGACCAACAACCATATCAGTCACCAGTCCCACCATACGATTTCCAATTTGCACAATTATGACCTGGCCTTCACCCTCACCGAAACGTGCATGTTGGCCGGGCTTTAATAGCCATTTGGACAAATAAAACAGCGGCACCGCTTTTTCGCGCACCATTACCATGAGCTGGCCATCGACAATATTGGTATTTCGTGTTTCCAGATCAAAAATCTCGTTCACATTGGATAGCGGTAATGCAAATGTACATTCACCAAGCGCGATCATCAGTGTTGGCAGAATAGCCAGAGTCAATGGCACCTTAATGGTGAGTATCGTACCTTTACCTAATTGCGAATCGATATCGAGCGTGCCATTCAACTGGGTAATTCGGGTCTTCACAACATCCATGCCGACTCCACGGCCGGAGATATCAGAAATTTCTTCTTTAGTCGAGAAACCCGCCATGAATATCAGATTGAAACACTCCTTGTCATCCAGACGTGCTGCTGTTTCTTCATCCATCATACCTTTTTCAACTGCCTTGCGACGTAAGACTTCAGCATCCATTCCTGCGCCATCATCTTCAATCGATAACAGAATATGATCGCCTTCCTGGGTAGCTGACAAACTGATGGTACCTTCCCTTTGCTTACCATTTTTTTCACGTACATCAGGTAATTCAATACCGTGATCTACTGCATTCCTCACCAGATGTACCAGTGGATCTGCGAGGGCCTCAACCAGGTTTTTATCCAGATCGGTCTCCTCCCCCATCATCTCCAGTTTAATTTCCTTATTAATCTGACGAGACAGGTCACGAACGACACGGGGGAAACGTCCAAACACTTTCTTGATCGGCTGCATACGTGTTTTCATTACAGAGGTTTGCAGATCCGATGTCACCATATCCAGATTGGTAATGGCTTGACTAACCTGCCCCTCTTCCATGTTGGCGCGCAAATTTTGCAAACGATTACGTACCAGTACCAGCTCTCCCACCAGGTTCATAATTTCGTCAAGCCGCTCGGTATCCACCCGCACCGAAGTTTCGGTCGCTGGTTTTTGCACTGGCGCTGGAGCCGATTTAGCTGGCGTAGGCTTGACATCACTAGAGGGTCTAGCAGGTTGAGGTTTAGCTGTACTGGCCTGAGCAGGTTTTGACGCCGATGCAGAAGCTGATGGTTGAGTACTGGTCGGTCCCTTACCTTTTCCATGCATGTCATCCAGTAACTGATCAAATTCATCATCCGTAATTATTTCATCAGTCGAATCCGGCTGTGACGAAGATGTAGTTTCTGACTTAGAACTGGCCTTAGCCGCACTAGTTGGGCCTTTGCCTTTACCATGCATATCATCCAGCAATCGATCAAACTCATCATCTGATATCAGCTCATCACCTGACGTTTTCTCACCCTCAGACTTGTCGATTGAATCAGGTTTCCCACCGTGTTTGCCCTTGCCGTGTATTTCATCGAGTAGGGCCTCAAATTCATCTTCTGTTATGTCATCACTCGCACTGCTGGATGCTGGAGCGGCTTCATCATTGCCTTCCATAGCATCCAGCAAGGCCTCAAATTCATCATCGGTTTCATCGTGGGCAGTGCTCTCTGAAGTCACATCCACTGTTGCTGTTTCTTCAGGTGCTACCTCGACAACTTCTTCGTCATCCTCTTCCCCAGGTACGGAATATTTTTTAAGCGTCGCCAGCAGATCAGGCGAGGCGGGTGTGGGCTCCTGACCAGATTTAATTTCAGCAAACATGGTTTGTACACAGTCGAGACCCTGTAGAACAGCATCCATTAATGGTGGCGTTACGACCCGGTCACCTTGACGTAGCACATTGAAAACATCTTCGCACACATGACAGGTATCCACCATCGGATCAATAGCCAGGAAACCGGCACCGCCCTTTACCGTGTGAAAACCTCGAAACACTGCATTAAGCAAGTCAGCATCACCTGGAGTCTGTTCCAGATCAACAAGCTGTTCATTCAGTAACTCAAGAATCTCGCCGGCTTCGACTAAAAAGTCCTGAAGGATTTCATCATCTAGGTCAATCGACATACAGTGCCTCTATTAAAAACCCAAGCTCGCTAATAAATCATCCACGTCATCCTGACCCTTCATTACTTCATCAGTTTCTTTGCCCGGTATCTGAGGTCCATCTAATACAGTTTCAGCTTGCGCTACTACTTTTTCCTCACGCTGATAGTTTTCACCCTGTATTTTAATCAGCTCAACGAGGTTTGATTCAATTTCATCCACCAGATTAATGACACGACGGATAATTTGTCCTGTCAGGTCCTGAAAATCCTGTGCCATCAATACTTCAGTGAAGCCCGACAACAAGTCAGTCATCATACGATCTGATTCAGCAAAAAAGGATTCAACATCCTGCCCCATTTCACGTAGTTCATTTGCATCCAGCTCACGACGCCTAAACCTTTGCCACTGTTCGCTCAGGCTTCTAGATTGATCACTGAGTTTTTCCGCCAAGGGCGAGCTTCGCTCAACCACACCTAGTACTGTATTGGCGGCATTTTCCGTCATGGTGATAACGTACTCGAGACGATCCTTGGCATCAGGGATGTCTGTTTCCGCCAAATCTGCAATGCGCGAATCCATACGAAAATTCTGAATCGACTCATGAATTTCACGAGTCATCTTACCAAGCTCATGGAACAAACTGGTTTCACTTAATGCCATCATTTCATCGAGGGCCGATTTAAGGCTTTCATCAGATGCGTCCTCTGCCTCCAGCAATGAAACCAGTGATTTTGCTTTCTCTAGCAGAGCTTGTTTATCGATCTGATTAGTTTCCATCTTGGCTGCTATTCCCCTAACCTTCTATTCGCTCAAAAATCTTGTCGATTTTTTCTTTTAATGTCTGCGCGGTGAAAGGTTTGACAATATAACCGTTAACCCCTTCTTTAGCGGCCAGTACAATCTGTTCCTTTTTGGCTTCAGCCGTTACCATTAATACGGGTAAATGCTGGAGTTTTGGGTCTTTTCGCACTTCCCGTAACAGATCGATTCCAGTCATACCTGGCATATTCCAGTCGGTGACCAGAAAATCGAACTTACCTGTTTGTAATTTTGGTAGCCCGGTGTTGCCATCATCAGCTTCTTCTGTGTTGTTGAACCCCAAATCGCGCAACAAGTTTTTAATTATTCGCCTCATTGTCGAAAAATCATCCACAATGAGGATTTTCATATTTTTATCCAAGGTGATGCCCTCAGTTTTCATGCATGTTTAATTAAGATTTTGGCAGACATTTACACAATTTCCAGTTTTGTACCGGTAAATTGCAAAATTAATTCCGCTCAAAATCAGGTAGTTGAAAAATACAGAGTTTACAGCAGTTGAAGTGCCCCATAGCCCTGTGACATGGCTAGTTACCCATAAATGACATCAGGCACCTGTCCAGCCCGATAGTTTCTGGCGAATTTTACCTAGCGACTGGTTGTGAATCTGGCATACGCGGGATTCACTAATATCCAGTACTTGCCCAATCTCTTTCATATTCAGTTCATCATTGTAATATAACGACATAACCATTTGTTCACGCTCAGGCAATTCACTAATTGATAGCGCCAGCGCCTGTTGGAAGCCTTCTTTCTGCAATGCAGAGAAGGGTTCTTTATCGGCACTACTTAAATTAAGTGCATGCCCTTCATCATCCGCCTGGTCCAGGCTGAAGACCTTTGAACTGGCACTGTCTCGCAAAATCGTATGGTACTCATCCAGACCAATGCCAAGCCGACTGGCGACTTCATGATCTCTGGCATCTCGGCCGGTTTCATTCTCGATATCACGAACAGCCTCATTCAGCTCGCGCATTTTTCGATGTAAAGAGCGTGGCGACCAGTCCGAATGTCTGACCTCATCAAGCATGGCGCCACGTACGCGAATACCCGCATAGGTTTCGAAACTGGCACCCTGCGAGGGATCGTAATGCTTAGAGGCTTCAATCAGGCCGATCATGCCCGCCTGAATCAGGTCTTCGACCTGAATGGCCGAGGGCAAGCGACTGATCATGTGATAGGCAATGCGCTTCACCAGAGCAACATTATCGATGATTCGCTGATCTCGCTGGTCTTTTTGTGCTTCAGCATACATGGCACAACCCGAATACATTAATCTATGACTCCACAGTTAACCGGCTGCACTGTATTGAATGAGTCGTTCAACAAAAAACTCCAGATGCCCACTGGCGCGATCGGGCAATGGCCAACCATTGACCTTTTTAGCCAGCGAACGAAAAGCAAGCGCAGAGGGGCTCTGCGGATAAGACTTTAAAACGGCACTCTGCTTCTTAACCGCTTTCACCAGATATTCGTCATTGGGTATTGCACCCATGTAGTCCAGTGTGACATCCAGATAATGATCAGTCACTTTGGATAACTTGGAGAACATGTTCAAACCTTCTTTCGGTGTCCGTACCATATTGGCCAGTATGTTAAAGCGACTCACCTCATGATCCTCACTCAACACCTTGATCAGGGCATAAGCATCTGTCAACGATGTTGGTTCATTGCACACCACCACGATGACCTCGTTAGATGCCTGGGTAAAACTGATAACACTGTCTGAAATACCGGCCGCAGAATCGACGACCAGTATATCTACCGGCAAATTGAGTTCACCAAACGCGCGAATCACACCTGCATGCTGTGCGGGTGAAAGCTCAGACATCATCTGGGTACCTGAAGCCGCTGGAATAATCCGCAGGCCTTCCGGACCTTCAATTATCACTTCTTCCAGGGTACGTTCACCGTTAATTACATGGGACAGGTTGTATTCAGAACGTAGACCCAGGAGCAAATCGACATTCGCCAGTCCGAGATCCGCATCCATTAACAGTACTTTTTTACCGGTTTCAACCAGCGCCAGGGATAGATTGACGGAAACGTTGGTTTTACCCACACCGCCTTTGCCACTAGCCACTGCAATTACCTGAACTGGTTTCTGCCTGGTCATTCTTCTTAAGCCCGCTGCCTGATCTGTCATATTCATCATCACTATATATAGCTTAAAAAGATGCGGTCTGAACAAAAACTTGTAAATTTACCTCACAATTCTGCATGACTCATGCCTCCATTAAAGGCCATGGCCATAAACTCCTCATCACTGCTTTCACGATACTGTTTCATATGCTGAATGGCCTCGTTCACCAGATCCCGGGCACGTGCCGGTTTCAGGTCCTCGGGTACCTTCTGGCCATGACTGCTATAAGCTACCGGCAGATGGTGCTTAATCAATGTACTCAGTACGCCACCCAGGCTGACGGCCTCGTCCATCTTTGTCAGAATACAGCCAGCCAGATTCGCTTTCTTGAACGAGCTTACGACTTCATCCAGAGTTGCCAGTTGGGCATTTGCCGACAGCACCAGATAAGACTTGATGATCGAATCATGACGGCCCAGGTGAATAAACTGTTCGCTCAAGCGCAAATCCCGCTGGCTCATACCTGCTGTATCAATCAACACCAGTTTTTTGTCATACAGCTTGTGTAACAATTGCTGGAGCTCCTGGGCATTGGCCGCCGTGTGAACGGGCACGCCTAACAGACGACCATAGGTCATCAACTGTTCATGGGCTCCGATACGATAATTATCGGTGCTAATCAGCGCAACGTGACGCTGACCATGGCGCATGGCAAAACGGGCAGCCAGTTTGGCAATGGTGGTGGTTTTACCGACACCGGTAGGACCGACCATGGCATAAACACCGCCCTGTTCCAGAATATCATCCGCTGCAGTCGGTAACTGATGTACCAGCTGTTTGAGAGCGGCCTGCATCGCCTGTTCAATATCTTTCAGATCATCCAGTCCTTTCACCAGGTATTTACATACATCCTGACTCAAGCCCATTTCAGTAAAACGCTTATAGAGGCTGACCCGCAAAGGATGCTTCTGAGCCATTTGCCCCCAACTGCTGAGTACCTGCTGATTTTCTATCATCGCTCGCAAGGATTTCAGTTCGTTGCTCATTTGCGACATATTGTCATCATCTTTGGCCAGAGCCTGAAACAGGCCTTTGGCCTGATGATCGGAGTAGCCTGATGCTTTTGGCTGACTCAATTTTTGCTCGGTCATCGATGCGGCTGTAGCTTCACGGTAATCCATTTGAGCAGCTGGCTTCGATGCATAGTCCTGGCTGTAACGCTCAGCTGCAGCCCGCTCATAATAGGCTGCTGCACTGTTTGGCTTTTCAGTCATCAGCTTCTGGTCCAGCGCCTCATTGATGAGGTTCTCGTCATAATCAATCGCCGCCAGTATCTCCACCTGGTTATTAATATTGCGATTAGACAGGATCACCGCCTCAGGACCCAGTTCTTCTCTTACAGCCTGCATGGCAGCACGCATATTTTCTGCGACAAAACGTTTAACTTTCATTGATTAAGAACCTCCATCTGTACCAACGGCTGCAACCACTTTGATATTTTTGTTATCTGGAATTTCACTGTATGACAACACACTGAGCCCCGACACCGAATGTTTCACCAGCTGAGCCAGCCATAACCGGAGTGACGGCGCCACAACCAGAATGGCTGGCTGCCCTGACATTTCCTGTTTTCGGGTAATCTCGTCCAGGGATTTGAACATACGATCCGCCAGTCCTGGCTCTATACCCGGACCACCCTGACCACCACCCTGTACCGATTGCATCAGCATTTGTTCGAGGCTGGGATCAAGGGTAATAACCGGCATTTCATGTTCCAGGCCATTTAATTTCTGAACAATGGAACGTCCCAGCGCAACACGCACAGCAGCCGTTAATTCAGTTGGGTCCTGAACCCGAGCGCCCTGCTCAGCCAGCACTTCAGCAATGGTACGAACGTCGCGAATAGGCACTCCTTCACTGAGCAGGTTCTGCATGACTTTTACGATCACACTCAGGGGCATCAATTTAGGTACCAGATCTTCGACCAGTTTGGGTGTCTGCTGGGCCAGCTTATCCAGCAGCTGCTGAACTTCTTCATGGCCAATCAGTTCCTGGGCATTGTCGTGAAGAATCTGATTCAGGTGCGTCGCAATCACGGTAGTGGGATCCACCACGGTATAACCCAGGGTCTGGGCATGATCACGCTGGCCTTCATCGATCCACACCGCATCGAGACCGAACGCGGGATCCTTGGTTTCTGTACCGCGTAGCTCACCGTATACCTGACCTGGATTAATTGCCAGTTCACGATCCGGGAACACCTGGCTTTCACCCACAGGCACACCCATCAGGGTAATACGATAAGCATTGGGGCTTAAATCGAGGTTGTCTCGTATATGCACAGGATGAATCAGGAAACCCAGTTCCTGCGATAGTTTTTTACGTACGCCCTTGATGCGATTTAATAACTGTCCATCCTGATTACGATCCACCATCGGAATCAGACCATAACCCACTTCCAATCCAACCAGATCTACCGGCTGTACGTCATCCCAGGACAGCTCTTTAGGTTCTGTGGGTTTTATCGTCTCGGTTTCCACCTGGACTCGCTGTGCAATTTCTTCCTGCTCACTCTGTTTATCCAGCAGCCAGGCACTACCAGCCAGTAAACCCGCCAACGTTAGAAAAGCCACATTCGGCATACCAGGAATAACACCAATCGAGCCAACGATACCCGAGGTAATCCACAGCACTTTGGTGTTTTTAAACATCTGGGTAAATACCTGCTGTCCCAGATCATGTTTGCGAGAATCACGGGTAATAATAATGGCCGTCGCACTGGATAATAATAAGGATGGAATCTGCGCCACCAGACCATCACCAATGGTCAACAGCGTATAATTGCGCACCGCGTCGGCTACTGTCATATCATGCTGGGCCATACCAATGGCGAAACCACCAGCAATATTGATAATCAGAATCAGGATACCCGCGACGGCATCGCCACGAACAAACTTACTGGCACCGTCCATAGAACCATAAAAATCAGCCTCGGAGGCCACTTCTTCACGTCGAGTACGCGCTTCATCCTGATTAATGAGACCCGAATTCAAATCTGCATCAATCGCCATCTGTTTACCTGGCATGGCATCCAGTGTGAAACGAGCGCTGACTTCTGATACACGCCCAGCACCTTTGGTCACCACAACAAAGTTGATAATGACCAGGATAAAGAACACCACCAGACCCACGGCATAATTACCACCAATAACAAATTCACCAAAGGCCTCAATCACATTACCCGCAGCACCCGTACCCGTATGACCTTCCAGCAGTACGATACGCGTGGAGGCTACATTCAGCGCCAGACGAAACAGGGTAGCGACCAGAATAATGGTCGGGAAAATGACAAAATCCAGGGGCCGACTGGCATAAATACACACCAGCAGGATAATGACTGACAAAGAGATATTGAATGTAAAGAACATGTCCAGGGCGATCGGCGGTAGAGGGATCACCATCATGCCCAGCATGGCAATCACCAGAAACGGTGCAATCAATCCCCGCCGACCTATCTGTTGAATGTTATGTAATACCGCTTCCATTAATTCACCTTCTTAACCATCTCAGTTATTGCGCATGTTGTATTCAGTGCCGGGTTTCATCCACATCAGTCCCCATATCGGCATATTTTTTAAATTCTTCCGGTAACTCAGTTTTTGGCAGTGTCGGTTTTTCGCCGCCATTTTTTTGTACTGTCTTCAACTGATACACGTATGCCAGTACCTGGGCCACCGCTATATAGAGACCTTCGGGTATTTCCTGTCCTATTTCCGTACTGTGATACAAGGCTCGTGCCAATGGTGGCGTTTCCACCAATAAAACTTCATTGGCACTGGCTACACGGCGGATATTGGCCGCAATCAGGTCCACCCCTTTGGCCACTACCCGAGGTGCTCGCATCGCGCCCTGATCGTATTTCAGCGCCACTGCAAAGTGAGTGGGGTTGGTGACAACAACATCCGCCTCGGGTACCGCTTCCATCATCCGCGCCTGGGCCATTTCATGTTGTAACTGTCGTATTCTACTACGAACCTCAGGTTTGCCCTCGGTGTCTTTCATTTCATCTTTCACTTCCTGCAAGGTCATACGCATCTGTTTATTGTGATCCCAGATCTGGAACGGCACATCGATAGCCGCAATAATGATGAGTGCAACAGTGACATACAAAAATGCTGATGCCAGCAGTTCACCGGCATGGGCCAGGGCAGCATCCAGCGGCTCACCACCCAGCTGCATAAACTCATCGATCTGTACCCAGATCACCACCACGGCGACAGCAGCCACCAGCATGAACTTGGCAAAGGCCTTCAATAATTCCATCAGGCCCTTGGCCGAGAACACTCGTTTCAATCCCTTGACCGGGTTTAACTTATCGAATTTTGGCTGCAGGGCCTGGGTACTGAACGACCACCCCCCGATAGTCATAGGCGTCAACAAGGCCGCCAGGAGCATAATCAGAAAGAAAGGAACCAACAGCCAGACACCACCCGAAATCGCATGATAGAAATATTGCAGCACTGAATTAATATCAAAAATATCCTGACGACTAACCTGAAACGTATGTTTCATCAACTCACCCAGATCAGCCATCATGGTCTGCCCCATCATCAGTATGCTGACCGCCGCCAGAGCCGTGATCATCATGGTATTCAGCTCACGGGAACGGGCTACCTGACCTTTCTTGCGGGCATCGTCTAAACGTTTAGGGGTGGGTTGTTCGCTACGTTCCTGACCGTTATCGTTTTCAGCCATGATTGCTCTCCTATCGTGCCGTAATCACAGCCTGGATAGCCTCAAAGCTATCCAGTAGCAAATGGGTAAACCGGGTCAACATGGCCGGAGTTGTAGCGGCCAGAAACACAAAGCCCAGTAAGATCATCAAAGGAAAACCAACTGCGAAAATATTCAGCTGTGGTGCTGCACGGGTGATAACCCCCATAGACAAATTCACCACCAGCATGGCTGCGACTGCAGGTATGGCAACCAGCACGGCACCGATGAACATCTGACTGCCCCAGCTCACCAGCTCCCAGGCCCCCTGAGTGGAGAGCCCCGTGGCCGAGATCGGCAGTAACCGGAAACTCTCCACCACCAGCTCAACCAACAACAGGTGACCATTGAGAATGACAAACAGCAAGGTCGCCATCACGATTAAAAATTGCGAGACTACCGGCACCTGTACCCCATTGGCCGGGTCAACCATACGCGCAAAGCCCAGACCCATGCCATTTGCAATGGTCTCACCGGCGATAACCAGCGCCTGAAACACCATCTGCACCATAAAACCCATGGCCAGGCCAATCAGAACCTGATGCAGCAGAATCATCAGACCGTTATAGGAAATAGGGTCAACTGCGGGCACCTCGGGTAAAAGGGGAACGGCGACCAGACTGAATGCGAATGCCATTAACACACGGATGCGAATCGGCATCATGCGCGCACCAAACACCGGTGCTGCCATCATCATGGCGCTAATACGAACAAAGGGCCAAAAAAAGCCCCCGATCAATGCGCCAATCTGTTCAGTGGTTAAGGCCAACATATGCTCAGCTATCCGAGCATCTGAGGAATATTAAGAATGAGTCGCTGGGTGAAATCGACAATATTACTCAGCATCCAGGGACCAAAGACAAACAGCGCTGCAACCAGAATGCCCAATTTGGGAATAAAACTCAGCGTCATCTCATTGATCTGGGTGGCTGCCTGAAACATACCCACCAAAAGACCGATAGCCAAAGCAGACAACAACAGCGGACCTGCAATGAGAATGGTCATCCACAGGGTTTGGGTAGCCAGCTGCATCACCGTATCTTGGGTCATAATCCTGTAATCCTCTATTATTCAGCCTGAAGACATTTTTTTGACAAACACAGGCGTTTAATAGATTAGTGCAGGATAGGTGCCAATAATGACTACCCAACAAAAAACGGAGCCTCAGGCTCCGTTTTTATCGTATGTCGAATCGTTTAGTTTACTGGCGAATTCGTCTAAAGACTGGCAGCAGCAGTAGTAACAACCAGGGCAATCCGATAGCACCACCACGTCGGCTCACTACCACTTTTTTCTTGGTCACCAAAACCACGACAGTGGCCGAACTGGTCTCGCCCTGATCATCGGTCACGGTGACTTCAAACAACAACTTCTGGGCACTAGATACTTTTGGCGCCGTAAATCGTGCTGTTGGCTGATCGATATTTTCCAGTGTTACAGAAATTCCGCCGAGCTGTTTCCAGCCATAGCCTCGAATTTCACCATCTGAATCAACTGCGTCGGCAATCAAACTGATCAAATCACCTTCAACAACTTCATCGGAAGGTTGATCAACACTGGTATCTACTGTGGGCGCCTCATTCACATTCGTAATCGTCACCTGAACCTCATCGCTCGCGACATCACCATCGTCATCGGTCACTGTGACTCTGAACACCAGGACTTCATCAGCATCTACAAAGGGTGCGGTAAAGCTTACAGAATCCGTGGTATCACCATTAAGCAGTACATCCATTCCCGAAACCTGCTGCCATTGATAACCCGTAATCTGGCCATTGCTGTCAGCCGCTGTCGCAGTAAGACTCACCAGTGAATTTTCATCTGCGACCTGATCAACACCCGCATTAACAGTTGGCAATGCCTGCACATTTTGAACCACCACCTGGACCTGATCATAAGCAACATCACCTTCATCATCGGTCACTCTGACTTCAAATAGCAGTGTGTCACCGCTAGCACCCACCAGAGGCGCGGTAAAACTAAAATCGGCTGAGTTTTCACCCACAGGACTTACTACTGGAGCACCGGATAACTGGGTCCAGTTATAAGAAGCAATCGTACCATCAGCATCTGTGCCATTGGCCTGTAGATTAACGGCGGCATTTTCATCAACGAACAGGTCAAAACCAGCCACTACCTGAGGCACACCTTTTGAAACAATGACACTGTCATCACTGCTAAAAACAACGTTCTGAGCGTTTTCATTATGTTCAATGGTATAACTCTGGATTTTGTACCAATACCCCTGCCCCTCAGTCAGACCTGAAATCATGATATTCGGTGCTACATAACGATCAATATCAGCTACTACATCAGTAAACGGACCTGCAGGGTTGGTACTTTGATAGATTTTATATCCCCCATCAGTAGAAGGTGAGGTATTAAACGAGTCCCACTGCAGCATTAAGCTGGTGGTGGTCTTGTACAAGCGAGCAAATCCAGTCGGCGCCCGGGTCTGACTGACCTGGTAGGGATTGGCTGAATGCTGGTCAATATAAGTATTCAGTGTTGCATCACTACTAAAAACCGCATTCCAATCCAGGTTGATTGTTAAAGGGATAGTCGAAGTACTACCCAGGTTGGTCAATATCGAAGGCAAGCTGTTACCAAAACTGTTGCCCTGCAGGAATAACTGATAGACATTCGCCAAATTACCCAGATTTGCAGGTATCGGACCACTTAGTTGGTTGTCCTGCAAATGCAATTGCCACAGATCTGGGATATTGCCGAGCCCTGCAGGGATACTGCCAGTGAGTTGATTGTTATTCAGTAACAGATAGTTGAGACTGGTGATATCGGCCAATTGCGCAGGGATTGAACCACTCAGGTTATTGTTAGCCAGATCAAGCCTGAACACCACTCCATCTGTACAATGTACACCGTAGGCACCACCTGTTACAGGATTATGGTTATTCTCACCACATAACAACACCGCCTGGTCCCAGCCAGCATTGTTGGTCCAGGAAGCACCATTGGTACTGCTATAGAAAGATTTTAATGCTGCCTGTACGGCCGCATCATTAATATTGGCCTGTGCGGAAGAAGCTATAGCCAGACTCGATATCAAAAAAACAATCTTATGCCAAAATTTGATTGCCATAGTATTTTACCTAATACATCTTGAATCAGTTCATGACATAAACTGAATTCATCTAAATAAACACAACCCCAGTACACCCGTATGGGACTGGTACCTAGATCAAGGGAAGTTTTATCATTTAGAATCAGGCGTATTAAGAAAAACTGATACCTGTATCACTATTATGGGCAAGCTTAAGCGCAAGTTTTGTGACCAAACTCTCATTTCTCAGCCCTGTGGCTATTTTTTAACCTTTAACCTACAGAGCATGTTCAAATCTATGTCTAGGTTATCACATCAGGCTGGTCTGTACGACCGTAACCTCTGGAAACACAGACTCCAGATTACGTCTAAACAATTGTTTGGCCCAGTTGGCAACGCCTTGTGGCTGGTCCTGTTTTTTAAGCAATGTCGCCATGATATCAAGCTTAATTGAGTTGGGTGTGTAATGCTCAACCAGTTCGTGCCAGGCATTCAACTGATTGGGGCGTACTGATGGCATAGAAAAAGCCGTCGTCTGTACTGACTGAAACTGAAGAGTTGAAAAGAAGGGGCGCAGTTTGCGCTGCACCTCTTCACGAGCATATTTAGCCGCAAACCAGCCAATGGTTTCCGCAGCATCAATAAGTTCCGCATCAACACTCCCCTGGTTCTGAAAATAATCCAGTGCCGGAAAATAACCCAAATTTTGTGATTTGATTGCCTGTGTAATTTGCTGGGTCAATTCTTCACCAACGACACTGGCTGAAGAAGCCAGATGCCGAGACAGTATGTCCTCTGGCACCTTTACTAGCAGCGTGACATGTATTTTGGTGATATGAAACCGGGTCATTAACTGCGCAGAGTATTTAACTGCTGTTTTAAGGGTTTGGTCAGGTGCTCTATCCTTTTACGCATGACACTGCCAATGGCATCTGTCAGGCCAAATACCGGGTAGGTTAATTCTTCGCAGTACCCAGCCAAAGCCATCATGGCTTTAATATGTTCTTTATATTCTGGTACGGCCGTCATCACTGCCTGCAGCGCTGGATTATCGACCGACACATTTTCACAGGTTTCACTCGCCTGCTGCTGAATCAGGTCAATATCACGTCGACTGGTAAAGTTTGGACAGACACTGGAAAAATAGTCCTCGATGGTCATAAACAGAGCTACTACCACATCCTGATTATTCGGGCGCTTAAGACATGCTTCAATGGTATTCAGATAGTTCTGACCCGCCGCACTCATCACTCGCAGCAACAAACGAGCATAAGCGTTCTCCTGCGCCACCAGATCCGTCAGCTGTTCTGCTAAATCCGAATAAGCCGGATGCTCAACCGCATCGCCGGGCAAGGCATCTGGTATGGCCTGTAAGAAACCGACAAAATATGAGCCCTTGGAACGCGCTCTTTTCCATAAATCCAGGCACAGCCCTTCAGAAACCAGCCCCGGTTGCAGAGCGGCCCTGACACTATCAATCATTGCCAACTGGTCTTCTTCAAAAGGCAGGTGCTCAATCAAAAACTCCGCCAGTACGGGCCCCATATCGCCTTTAACCACCTCTTCCTTTTCCAGCATACGACGTGCATTATCTGAGGTTGGCATACACCACCAGGCACGCCGAGCCAATTCATTGGTGATTCCCGGAGCATGTACCACCGCTACCACCGCTTCCTCTTCACCGAGTAATAGCAATTGATCCAGACTATCGTCTTTGGCCTGCCCCATGCGTGTCCAACGCTTTAAATACACTGGGTAGCCACCTGGAGAACCCAGTGAATGCGATGACAACAGTGATTTAACATTACGTACATACTGTTCATCTCGACAATTAGGATTCAACGGCACTTTGGCTTCACCGCGTTCGGTAAGTGCATGCACCGTCATACGCGATTCATCAATACGTACGGCCTGCAAACCCTGGGTAAGCAGTACATTTAGTCGCAAGCTGTCTTCGGGGGAGAGATCCATAAAAAAAACCATATAAAAAAGTTGTCAGTTATAAGTTATCAGTTTTTGAAGCCTGAATTTAAGGTTTCACTAAGAACTGATAACTGAAAACTGATAAGTTAATTCAACTGTATACGCTGTCCCCAGGGTACCGACGTTTTGCCTTTCACCAGCCAGATCACCGGATAAGCTGGCTCATGGTCAGGGAACTTGCCCTGTGCATCGGTGAAATACACGACCAGATCGGGTTGACGATCCTGGTCATCAGCCCACTCGATTACAGGCACGAAACTGGTACCGCCGCCGCCATGGAATTTTCTGGGTAGCGCAAATTCTTCCCAGGCCTCAAATATCCAGGGGCCACCCTGAGCAAGACTAGAATCACAGGCCAGCAAGGTAATTGTGGCTCGAAGCTGGCTCTTGATGGCATCAATTTCTGAGATAAATTCACCAATCTCCTTATCGGAAATCGAACCACTGATATCCAGCGCTACGACAATATTCACCTGGGCACTGCGTAGACTCGGGTATACCGCTGGATCACCCCGTCGAGTTGATGGTCGTGAATAGCTGTAATCGTCACGGGCAACCATGGTCATATAACGTGCCAACAGCATGCGCCAGGGTAATTTAGGTTGCAGCAGGTGATCCACCATTCGCGCCATGGAACCACCGAGCTTACCGGCCTGAAGCGCCTGCATAGCCGCACTGGCCATACGTTGCTGCCACTGAGTGCTGAGGGTTTCAATTTCCTGGGGCGTCAGTGGATCAGGTTCGCCTTCACCCTGTTCATCTGGTGGCCGTTGCCCCTTCCCTTCACCGTCACTGCTGTCAGAATTATCCTCGCGAGCACCACCATCCTCTTCGCCCTGCCCCTTGCTATCACTGCGCTGCTTTTCCTGCTTGCCTTCCTTCTGATCATGCTGATCGCCGGTGCCACCCTCACCGTCGTCATCATTGTTATCTGAATCTTCATTCAGTTGCTGCTCCAGCTCGCGTTCCTGATCATTGTCGTTATCCTGCAGACAGGGGTATATTTCCTCGGCAGTCATATCCTCATATTCACGCAAATACAGGGCATCTACCGGTGGTGTCAGACCATCCTTGATCAACATCGGATTAATCGCTAAATCACAGGCCATATCCCATCGATGTTTGACCCGGTTCTGACGACGGGCAAAATGAGATAACGCACAGTGCAAGGCCTCCTGTGCCAGTACAAACTGCGTCTGGTCAGGGCTCAGGGCATCAATGTAATGCTCGTTATAATAGAGTTTTTTGCCATTACTGAAAGTGGTATCACACCAGTCATCTTTAGCTTTGACCATCGGCAAACGCAATACCAGGGCTCCCAGGAAAGGTTTATCCAGGATCAGCTTGGTACGCGCGGTGGCAAGTTTTTTTTCCAGATCTAATGGCATAAAGAAGTTGTAAGCTGTCAGTTAAAAGTTATAAGTTAAGTGCTAGCTGTACTTCGCTTGTTCTCGTAACTTATAACTTGAAACTTATCACCATCTTTTAATAAATCATCAATTCGGCAATGTCATTGGCCCAATCGGAAAACTCGGGGACGGCAAAGATTTCCTCGCCGATAGCCCGATGCATGTCCGACACCATCATGACACCCATTTCTTTCTGACGGAATTTCTTCGCATAGGCCAATATTTTACCCATGACATCCTGAGCATTTCCCTGGCCTTTAACCTGTATCGCTCGACCGACCAGTGCTGCAGCCACTGCATATTGCAGGTCAATTTCACGAGGCGCAGACACATTTTCACCGGCGATGATGGCATCCAGATCCGGCATTTGCTCAAGACTGTCGATAAAAGCATTCAGTTCAACGCCTGCGGCAGGGCCGACACAGGCCTGCAGTGCCCCAAGAAACAGCTCAGGATGGTCCTCAAACTTATGCAGCGCATTGTTGGCAAATTCCCAGGAACGAGGTGACGGGAAAGCAACGGGATTATGAGCAGGATCAAAATCGAACAACAGATCCGGGCGGAATCGCAAGAAGGCAATAACCCGTTCATTAATACCCTGATCCCAGGCCCAGGCTACCCAGTCATCCAGATTCACGTCAACATCATAGTGAGAAAAGCGATTAGCCAGTGGTGCAGGCATAGTATAGGTCACGCCACGGTCTCCCTGACGGTTACCAGCAGCAAATATTGCCCAGCCCTCCGGCACCTCATAGTTACCCAGTTTTCGATCAAGAATCAGCTGATACGCTGCTGCTGAGACACTGGGTGGGGCTGAGGTGATTTCATCCAGAAACAGAATACCTTTGGGGCCATGTCGCTCGGCATTGGGCAACATAGACGGAACCGCCCATTCCACAGAATCTTCAATTCGAAATGGAATGCCGCGTAAATCACTGGGCTCCATTTGTGATAAGCGAATATCGATGACCGGGACCTGATTTTTCTCAGCCACCTGGGTGACCATCTGTGATTTGCCCACTCCCGGTGGGCCCCAGAGCATCACCGGCGTATGGTGACCACTGTCCGTACTCTGAAATTCACGATCAAGAACGACTAATAATTTGGCAGGACGCATGGGGGTTCCTGTATGTTTTCTCTAGTGCAAACACAAGCCTCCGGTCATAACCACGGGGCCTGTGCTACAAATACAATGAATGAGGATTGATTAAAAACCGGCTAATTTATATAAACGCTGTGCTTCTTCAGGATCTTTTTCAACACCACGGCCTTCTTCGTACATCATGGCCAGTGTCGTCATTGAACCGACCAAACCCTGATCAGCCGCTTTTTTGAACCATTTGATGGCTTCATCTGTGTCCTGCTCGACACATTCACCTTCAAGATACATAAAACCCAGGCCATGTTGAGCAATACCATAATCCTGTTCAGCTGCTGCACGCATCCATTTTGCAGCATTTTCATCACTGGCCACTACACCCAGGCCATTCTGATACATAATGGCAACACGATGCTGAGCATCGGCATTACCCTGTTCAGCAAACCTCATTAGCAAGCGCATCGCATGGGTAAAATTTTTCGCTTCAAATGCAGCAATACCGCTGGCAAAATCCTGATCAATCATTTCATTCTGCTCAGTCATAGCAAAAATCTCTTCATATTTACATTGGGGAGGAAGTATAAGCCTATATGATTCTGTCACACAGACGTATATCCCTATATGGGGGGAATAATTCTCATTTCAATCTAAACGAATGGCAAAAATTACAAATCACCTACAATATCGTGCAATCCTGTTTGGCTTAAACCACGCCCGAAAAGGCCAATTCAGGCGGATATAGGGATAATTCCACACCACCACCCCCCCCTATGGGGATATATAGCTCATTCGAGAGTGTCGATATACTAGCCGCCGTTCAGAAATAGGCTATAATGCCTAGTTCGCTAAATACAGAATTTTGATTCGTTGGCCCAGTTAAATGCTGGCAGCAACAGTAAACATGGTCTCTACCAGGAGCAAGCTATGAACCAAGAATACTATGATACAGTAACTAAGCTGGAAAAAGACGGTATCGACCCAGAATACATTCAGGGCTGGCAGGGCGGTTACGTATGTAACCCAGAGCGTGAAGAACAGCGCACTAACGAAGCCTATGATGCTGGTTTCGAAGATGGTAGCAATCACAACACTGATAACGCTGCTAACTTCAAGAAATAAGACCTGCGCTTACAGCTTGAATAAAAAAGGCCGGATTTATTCCGGCCTTTTTTATGTGCAAAGATGCACTGTATCCTGAAAATGCAGGAGCAATTTTCAGGGTATGCACAGGATGTGCGGTATGCCGCGGTGCCATGGATGGCAAGGAGCGGCGTGCTGAGGACCACTAATAAACTAAAAGAATATGCTAACTGAATAATACCTCTACACTTCCAACTATCTTCTTTTAACCACCCAATTTAGCCGTACTACGTCCATCGACCATTTCCAGTTTGGCTTTCTTCAAAGTTGTTAATGCCTCCGGCACCTCGATCTCAATCACCTGTTCGGTGATCCACTTGTTATCTTTCTCACCCATCTGCTTGCTAACAAAGTCACCAAAGTCGCGTTTGTACTGAAAACCCGGCGCTTCTTTTTCAGCATCCCAGGAGCACTCTGCATATGCATTGAGACGTTGATTTAACATCTCAATAAAGGGCCCTTTAAAATCCCCTTTTCCAATCAGGTCTTCCGAGTTTTCCTGCAGAGTTTTTGCCAAATGCAAAGCCATTTTAGTAATTAATTCCTGGCGTTCATCCAGCTCCATTTGCTCCGCCACCATGCGATCGGTAACAGACACCAGAAAGGCAATTATTTCTTTAATGATATCCAGTCGCTGAGCCTGAGTATCAGTCTGGAAATTCTCATTTTCGAGATTAAGCACCATAGCCGCCGCAATCCGCCAGGAAATAAATGCCATCGTATTGGCCTTTTCCTCGATACTGACTTGACGGTCTTTCTTATGCCACTTGGTTCTAATTCTCACGACAACCTCGGTAATACGTTAACTCGATATAATATAAGGGATATTCGAAATCAAAATAGTATACTATTTTAATTAGTACGTATCCGCCATAACCGTAAGGTAATAGATGTAATGCTTGATTTACATTCAACGGTGCAGAATAACTGTCATATTTCAGATGCTTTATTTGCCGGTAATTATACGCTCTGCATCTATCTTCTAAAGATGCGGGAATTTTATCGCTGGGAAAAACAGCACCCTTTCTCCGAAACCCTGTCGAATGACCATATCGGTGAATGGCTCACCAATCGAGAAGCCTTGTGGGACACGCTAGAAGATGATGACTACGCAGCACTTGATATCAACGGCGAATTAATTGATCCGTTTGAAACCCGCCAGATCAACGCACAACTCAACACCGCCGGCCTGGTGTACAGTGGCGGCTATGGCCATCTTGGTAAACCAGTATTCTTTCTGGCAGAACTGGAGCACACGCAACAACTGGATGACTACACGATATATATATCCTCTCGAGAACTGGCCCGAGATCT
>JBFFSQ010000020.1:0-25540 GCA_041572275.1 Gammaproteobacteria bacterium | reverse complement strand
GCTTGAAACAAGTCCAAGTATTGGCATCAGTATTTATCCAAACGATGGTAATACTGCTGATGACCTGATGCGAAGTGCTGATATTGCAATGTATCACGCAAAAGAACAGGGGCGAAATAATTACTATTTCTTTACAGAGTCAATGCTTGTTGCTGCTCATGAGCGACTTCAATTAGAACACGAACTTCGTATTGCCTTGGATAGTGGACAGTTAGAGTTATACTATCAACCACAGATTAGCGCTAGAGGAAATAAAGTTTGTGCTATGGAGGCACTTATCCGCTGGCGGCATCCTGTTAAAGGAGTGATATTACCTGGGAAATTTATTCCTATTGCTGAAGAGACCGGCGTTATACTTGAGCTTGGGAAATGGGTAATCGAGGAAGCTTGCCGTCAACTGGTAGAATGGAAAAATAGGGGAGTCCGTGATTTGCGGATGGCAATCAATCTATCTGTCAAGCAGTTGCAGTCAACTACACTTGCTGATGATATCAGGTCAGTATTGAATAAATATCAGGTAGAAAGAGATGAGATAGAACTCGAAATTACCGAAACTGCTGCCATGAACGAACCTGAGTTTGCAGTAGAGCAATTGAGTTTGCTACGCGAACTTGGCGTCGGACTAGCAATTGATGATTTCGGAACTGGATATTCATCACTTGCTTACCTAAAACGCTTGCCTATTCAAACACTAAAATTAGACCAGACCTTTGTTCGCGACATAGAGAGTGACCCGAATGATGCGGAAATTAGTGCGGCGACAATAGCGTTGGCTCATAATCTTGGTTTAGAAGTGGTCGCTGAGGGAGTGGAAACTCACGCTCAGCGTGATTTTCTGGTTGCACATAATTGTGATTATTTACAGGGGTATTTATTCACTGAGCCATTACCTGGTAAAGAGGCATCAGAATTTATTCAACAACGAATGCCCATTGATGATTTGAAAAAATATTCCAACTAGCTTTCAGTTGTCCATATAATAGACCTGGCATTAATACAATCTCTCTCTCCAATTCAGGTAAGTGATGAATAGAATTTTTAGAAAATTCTAATAAGTATTATGTGTGATCATGTTTTAATTTATGTAGTATATACAGATTCTTGTTATTAATTTCTTTATATCAAAAGCAGTTAATGACAAATACAACCAGTTCCAGGTATCTTGATTGCAATTCATTCAATATCTTGAAGGTGAATGTTTTCATATCACAATTTACCTATTAGAATATTCATAGAAATATCTCAGCAGTAGACTATCAATAGTAGAGCGGGAGCGATGAATACAGAAGTTGTTTCAACAAAGATAGATTTACCAAAAGGCGTAATATTTAACGCTTACCCTGACAGCATTGGTCGTAAACTGTCTGATATAGCCCAAATACTGCATATGCCAGAATTCAAAGATGTTTTTTCTTTGTTTTACATTCTGCCGACTATTTTTAACAGTGATCTGGATCGTGGCTTTTCAATCATAGATTATGACCTCAATGATGAGCTGGTTTCACGGGAAGATCTCGACCGGCTCCATGAACTGAATGTGATGTTCAAGTTCGACCTGGTTTTAAACCATCTCTCCATGGGGTCGCCCCAATTTCAGGATTTATTGCAGAAAGGTGATAAATCAAAATATAAGAACTTCTTTATCGACTGGAACGAATTTTGGAGTTCCCACGGAGAATTGAGCCCGGATGGTCACGTGATACCTCACGAAGAACATCTAGAGAAGCTTTTCATGAGAAAACCTGGTCTACCGATATTGAAAGTACGCTTTCCGGATGGCTCTGAAAGGCCTTACTGGAATACCTTTTATCAAGAAGTTGTATATCACGAGGTCACTGCTCATCATCTACTCGAGGCATTGCAAATTGAAGAGCTCACGTATGAGGATGCAGAGAGCATTGCTACGATCCTGAATGATGTTTTAAGTGCCAAGAAAGATCTCAGTGAAATTGATTTAGGTGATTACTCTCATCATAAAGATGACATTGTCTCTGTCGTTGAACAGAACCGACAATATCTGGGGCAAATGGATTTAAACGCACAATCACAGGAGGTGTGGGATTTTTATGATGAGACCTTGAAAAAATTGCGTGACCACGGAGGTAAACTGGTCAGGCTTGATGCCTTTGCTTATTTACACAAGGAACCGGGCAAGGCTAATTTCTTCAATGAGCCTGGTACCTGGGAGTATCTCAAGAGGCTGAAACATATAGCTGATAACTACGACCTGATTTTACTACCCGAAATACATTCAGAGTATGGTTCTGGACTTCATGAACGAGTGGCTTCCAATGGATTTCCTATCTATGACTTTTTCTTTCCCGGTTTGGTTATACATGCTCTGGACTGGGGGACAAACAGGCACCTTTTGCATTGGATTAATGAGTTAATCGAGAAAAATATCAAAACGATTAACATGCTTGGATGCCATGATGGTATCCCTGTTCTTGACCTGAAAGGCAAAAATAATAACGGTGTCTCAACAGAAGGCTTATTAAGCGATGAAGAAATTGATGCCGTTGTTGAGCGAATATTAGACAGGGGTGGAAGAGTCAAAGACCTGTATGGTGCTGATGGTAAAAAAATATCCTACTATCAGGTCAATGCGACTTTCTTTAGTGCTTTAGGTGAAGACGAGCGCAAGTTACGACTTGCCCGTGCTATTCAAATGTTTATGCCGGGTACCCCCCAGGTATGGTATCTGGATCTATTTGCAGGTAAGAATGACTATGCCGCTGCAGACAAGGGTGGTGCGGGAGGTCATAAAGAAATCAATCGCACCACGCTCTCATTCAGCGATATTGAGCATGGGCTCAAACAAATAATTGTGCGTGATCAACTTGAGATCATGAAGCTGCGCAATACATCATCTGCATTTGACGGCGAGTTGACGGTTAATCCGGCAGAAGAGTACCGTCTGCATCTAACCTGGAAACACCAGGGCGCTATGGCAACCCTGGATGCAGATTTGCGTGATCATGGCTTTAGTATTACATGCAGGGAAAATGATGGTGATGAGAATGTGTTGTCGTATCATTAAAGATTTGACGACAAAAGAGGATTTTCTCTTCATCTTTTTTAATTAGTCACAGCCAAGTGTGAATATCTAAATTTGCATAAAAGTAGTTTTTAGTTTTTGTGATTACAAAGCGGTTTTAAGCCAGAGCTTATCCAGTAGCTTGATAATCGACTTTTGTGCAGCACCGAGATACTCATCGGCAGCGGATAACTCGGATCTTTCAGGAAGGTAGGGTGAGTCATGGGTGATATGGTTCAGGCGCAGTGTTAGTGAGGGTGCCTTTGAGTTCCATGCTGGTTCAGCAGCAAATACCCTGTTTACCAGTTTGTTTAGTTTGTTGCCCTTTACAAATGTATCCAGTGCCGTGATTAACTGGCGGTATGGGCTTACACTGGAAGTTTTAGGGTGATTAGGCACCAGTTTTTTCTTCATTGCTGGCCAGTAATTGTCCTCTATAAAACTGGCGTACACGGCATCTGCTGAAATCATCTCGCGCACATACTCATGGTTATGTAATTCCATTGCATAATTGTCGGCATATAGTTCTTCTTGCCGTACCACATACACTGAAATAGCAGAATATATGGATGAGAAAGCAGTATAGAGCCAGTAGAGTATTTGGCCATCGAGACTCTTCTGTCTGGAATAACCACGTGCATACTGAGACCAGGTTGATCTTAACTGGTACAACCAGTTGGTTATCAGGTTCTGACTTTTGGAAAACTGACCAATTTTGCGTGCCATCATGCATTCAAACTGTTTGGGTGAGAGACAGAGTAACATAGGCAAGCCAATCACCAGTGTATTGTTCGACCATACGGGTATAGCCCAGCGAGGTGTTTTAACAATCTCCATTTCATAGTCTGGACTAATCACGATGTGATGAATTTTGGGGTGTTTAAAATGGCCATGCGCTTCATCAACCAGTTTGAATAAGGCCGGTATTTTATCGGCCTTTAACATCAGACCCTGAGGTGTAACAGGTTTATATTTGATATACCGAAAGCTCATTATCGCGGAGATAGCAACAATACCTGACCAGATAGCCAGGGCTAGCCAGTTGATGGCTTCAGCTGTTGTCAGAATGCTGATGACCTGGTATATCCCAATTATTACCAGCAGCGGGAAGAGGAGAGTGAGTAAATAGCCAACCAAGGCAAATATAGCAACAAATCCAAGGTAGATTCGTTGATATTTAAGAATCAGTGCCTCGAAGCGCCTGAGTGCCCGGTTTAGTCGGGTACGGATTGATCCTTTAATATCCATTGTGTCCTCTGAATGCCGGCAATACCTATGAATGCAATAGTAGTATAGCCACCTATAGAATTGAAAACGAATTGCTGGTGTAATCTTTAGAACTAATTCGCAATCTGTAGATTTGATTGTCAATAAAGCAGTGTCTCCAACCCTAAATACTTGGCTCTGACTTTCGTTATGACCTTCTTTTTGCCGACCGGTCACGGATTTTTAGGATGAAATCAGACCGGCGAGGATTTCATATGTAATAACTGAGGTTTTGCTGGATGACTCATGCGGATATGAACTAGTTTATTCAGGATCCGGTATGGGGGATATTTTGGGGGGATGAAACAGCAAGCCCTTGCTTTGAAGGGCTTGCTGTAGGTTCACTTTCAGTGGTGCTCAGTTTAAGCTAGTAGTCTCCAAATTTTGGGCCGCGATATTTTCAATACTCCGGCTCAATATTGCTAGAGGCCAGTTGCTTTTCTTCGATGGAGGCCAGTAGTGTTCTAATTTCCTGTTGTCGCCCTTTGTCGGCTATGGGACGTGTCGGCCTGGGTGCAGCCTGTTGTGCCTTTAGTAGATAGCTTTTAGCCTCTGCATATCGGCCGTCCTCTAGTAAAAACTCAGCATAGAAATAGTTGGAGTCAATGCCATCGGGGTTGATTTTCAATGCTTGTTTCAGTAATTGCTCGGCTTTTTCATCATCGCCAAATGCAATCGGCCAGCCGGGTACTTTGAAGTACAGTGTGCCAAGGCTGGTATAGGCAGAACCCTGCATGGCGTTGGCATTCAGGCTGAGTGCTTTTTCCAGTGCATCACGGGAATCCTTGACTAAGCCGAGAGCACCCAGTCCACCTTTTACCCCTGCATAGCTTGATTTAATTATGCCATTCCATATCCATGCCTCGGCTGCTTCTGGATACGTTTTGGTTGCGTTATCTGCTTCAGTAACTAGCGTTTCAAAGGCATCATTTTGGGCATCATCCATTAATGTATAAGTCGCTTCTGCCCATCGTGACTGCAAACGGCTAACGTCTTCTGTGACACCAGCCTGTGATGCGCCTGCATAAAATAAAAGTGTCAGAACACTTAAATGTTTAGTTAGTGTTTGTATTTTCATAATCTGTCTCCAAAAATTATTGTTGTGCAAAACGACGTATGACGGGCAGCTGCTTAAATAGAGCCTTATCCACGATTTGCGGTAACACACTGTTGATAATCACAAATAGTTTTTCTGGCCAACCGATGTAGCGAGAGGTGTTCTTGCCATTCTGTAATAGCTTGATCAGGTGTTGTGCGACAATTTCTGGCGCATCCATTTTATTACCGAGTTCTTTGTTCATGGCTACGACCTGGCTATTATTAATCGGTGTACGGGTTGCCCTGGGGGCGAGATAGAATAAACGAACTGAAGTATCTGCAAGTTCACGGCGCAGAGCCTCAGTAAAGCCACGTAGACCAAATTTACTGGCACAGTACGCACTAAAACCGCTATAGCCAATACTGCCAAAGGTCGAACCCATATTCACAATGGCCGGGCTGCGACTCTGTTTTAATAGTGGCAACAGTGCCTGGGTGAGTAATATGGGGGCAAGCAGGTTGACATTTATCTGTGCACTGAGGGCATTGATTGACTGTTGTTCCAGTAGTCCAAACTGAGCGACACCGGCATTATTGATCAGGATATCGATACCACCCTGTTCATTTGCCTTATCAACAACAGTCTGTATGCCTTCTGCCGATGTCAGGTCAGCTGTGACATAGGTATGATTACCAGGTAATGACGAAATCAATGCCTCAAGCTGATCCTGTTCACGGCTCACAGCTATTAACCTCGCACCTGCATCAGCCAGGCTGCGACTGATGGTTTCACCGATGCCACCACTGGCACCAGTGATTAGAATTGTTTTGTTTTTGAGTTCCATATTCGTGCTCTCCTCAAGCGGCTTCAGTTAAATTCACACCAGGTGTGAGGCTGCGGAAAATATTGCCATACAATTGGTAGAACACTTTGGCGCTGTGGATGATGCATTCCTGATCTGAGGCCGCATCAATTTGATTCATTAGTTGTTCAAAAAATTTCACATGTTCCTGGTCCAGGGCACCGTGTGAGCGCAGGTAGGAAAATGCTTTATCAGGTAAATCCAGTGCAGTCTGGATTGAAGCAGCAGCCATATCGGCTGTACTAACACTGGAACCCTCCAGCACATGCACCATGCCGAAAAAGCCAATCGGGTTAACACGTTGTACCAGATCATATGCATAGGACACCATCAACTCCGTGGCCAGGGATGGTTTGCTGTGACGCACTTTTTCCTTATCGAAACCACAGGCGGCAATGTCATTTAAAATCCATTCCTGATGCCCCAGTTCCTCCTCAATGTATTCTGCGACAGCATTACGTAACCATTCTTTATCTTCTGGTATGCGCGAGCCTACAGCCATGAGTAGCGGTGTAGTATGTTTGACGTGATGATAGGCTTCAGTCAAAAACGCTACATAGTCCGGTAAAGTGACCTTACCTGACAGGCACTGCTGGATAATAGGTGCAGTAAAAAAGTGTTCTCGTTCAGTTTTTGTTTCGTTCTGCAGTCGTTGAAAAAAGCTCATATCATCAGGCTCCTTTGTATTGGAATATAATTGTTCAATGGCAGAGGAATAGTGGGCGCCGATAACATCTCGACGAGGCCGACCATTCGCTGTGAGCAAAGTATGGGTACTCGTTAATGGCTGTGCTAAACGTAACCAGGCTTTAACCTGGGCATAGTCAGGTAGTGATTGATTGACCTGGTTCAACCAGTGCTGAATTTCAGGGTCGCTAATGTGTTGCCTGTCAGCATAAATCAGTGCACTGCAATGGGGTTTTGCATCGCCGACAACAATGCATTGCTGGATGAGTGGATGAGCCAGTATTTCACTTTCGACCCATTCTGGATTGATATTGCGGCCAAAACTGGAAATCAGCAGATTCTTCTTACGTCCCTGCAGTTGAATGAAACCATTGTCATCCAGATAACCCAGATCGCCAGTGGCAACCGAATCGGGATACCAGCTATCCGGCTCATTGAGATAACCGAGAAAGCTGTTCCCCAGGATATAAATTTCATCATCTACAATCTGTAATGTTAGATGAGGCAGTAATTGACCGGCACTACCGGGAAGATCATGATCCAGTGTATTTAAACTGACCACAGAGGCGCATTCAGATAAGCCATAACCTTCGTATACTGGCAAGCCAAGTTGACGTGCCCGTTGTATGGCAGAAGCGGCAACGCGGCTACCACCCACGGCAATCATCTGTAATGTCTGCGGTGGTTTCCAGCCCTGCATAACAGACAGTATCAGCAGATCAAGCAACTGTGGAATCAGGATCATACTGTGAGGCTGGTAATGATCAATGCAGGCCAGTAGTTTTTTTACCTCGACCTGTGAGCTACCACTAAAGCCGAGGCTTGCCAACGATGGAAGGTATACGCTACCCGCCGATATCAGGGGAGAATAGATGCCTGCGATGTTTTCCAGTAGTGTGGCCAGAGGCAACACACAGAGATGACGGGGGCGTTCAATAGCAATCGCTGCAACAAGTGAATCGGCGACGGTCAGTTGCTGTTGATTGCTCAGGCAAACGCCTTTGGGGAGCCCTGTTGAACCTGAGGTGAAGGTAATTTTACGGGTTTGCTCGGGTTTGATGGTGGTCTGCACTACTGGCAGATGTATGGCCTCAAAAACATCACTGAAACCTTTAAGTTTAGTGTGTTGATCAAAGCCCTCTGGCAAGGAGGTGCCTGCACCGATTAACAGAGTATCTACCCCTGCCTCAGTTAGGCTGTGCTGTATTTGCTCAGGTGTAAAAAACAGCGGCAGTGGAATAAAACAACACCCCGCCATTTGACAGGCCAGGTCTGTAATTACCCACTCGGGTCCATTATCTGCGATCAGTGCCAGGGTATTCACCTTATTGGCTATGATTTTTTTGCTTAATATTGTGCTCGCGTCGATCAATGACTGATAAGTGTAGCTGCTGTTTTCACCGATGAGAGCTTCAGCTAGTGGTTCTTGTTGGGCGTGTTGTGCAATATGGTTTAAGAGTGTATTCATCAGGCTCATCCTTACACTGCTTTGGGCATGTTACGAACCAGCTTACGTAACACTGGTCGATAGAACATTAAGGCCATTTTTAACAGATGATTACTTTGTGCCTTTTGGTACGCCACTTTAATGTCACCTACAATCACCCTTGGGTTGGTTTCATAGTATCGCCCCCATTCAGTGGCACGGTCGCCGAGACTGTCAGGGTTAGAAGAGGCCAAAATTTGCACCGGAAACGGGAATTTTCGAGTAATGCGTTCGACCTTGTCTGTGGCGCTGAATACCAGCCATCGATAACCTGCCTCATACATGACGCTGCCCAGCACGATAAACAGTAGCTGGCTGGCGCCTCTACGGGTGGTTACCAGGTTACTGATTTCAACTATTTCATGACGTTTAACTGGTTTGATATCAGGCGACTGGATGCATTTTTCAATGTTTGTATCAAGGTACTGTTCAATGAATAATGGCGTAGAGAGGGCAGGTCGTATACCAACAGCAGCGCTCAGGTCTTGTTGACAATGCATGCTGAGTAATAAGGGGGCAAAGGTGCAGACATTAGCGTCATATTCCAGGTGAAACTTGTTGGCAATATACGATTCTATTTCTAATCGGTTAGTCGATGATTTATCATGCCAGTGAAAAGATGGCATCGGCAGCATCATACGAAGCAAAGAAGCCTTACGCATTTTTGATGATGAAACCTGCCCCGTGTTCACGGTTAATGCTAATGAGTTTGATGGAGCCATAACTACTTCAATCCACTATTAAGTATTGATGTGAAATAAACTGTAGTTATGGAATCTTAAGGGGAGGTTAATGGAGGCTTAAGGTTATCTTAAAAGTAAGATATTGCGGTTAATTTTACCAAAGTGTGATACTTGTCACATCAGTAATAGCGAGGTGGTTGCTTGTTAAGCTCGTAATTTAAACTGATTGATTATATGGCTATACAGGAATCGCAAGGGTCAAGGCGAAAGATAAGGTTTGGACATTTGATATAGAATTGATAATGTTAAATAATTGATTTTGAATTGTGAAATTTTAACTACATAGAATTGGGTAGATGTTGTGAGTAAATACTTAACCGTTGTAATAAATGATCAACCAGTATTCGAATATGATCGTGAAATAAATCTTGAGGATGGACAATTGGAGTTCCTCGATAAAATGGACAGCGATATGAATCACGGTATAAAGATGAGTGGTGAGTTATTTGAGCATCCAGATATGGAGCATCGTACGAAGTTTGTCGTAATGAATTTAATCAGGGCATTACAACAGGAAGATACGACGAAGATATCTGCTTTATGTGCTTACTTAACGCATCGTCGTCCTGATGTAATAGAAGTTCGTGCAAATGATCAGGGCGGCTCAGTGGTAATTGATCTAGTCAATGAAGACTAAACAGGATTTGGCTTCAGTTTTTTATAGGGGAACGGGAGTTTCCTTCGATGAACGTTCATTGATTTTCACTTGGTAAATTGAATATGCAAAAAAATTGTAAGTGTGTCACTTAAAGGAGGCTGATACACTTTCCTATATCCTTATTAATATCGAGTTGACTGATATCAGCACATGATATACTGAAAACAAATGTGCTAGGGAATGGTGACCAGATGCCCTTATGTGGAAGCCCTGGCGACTCTGTTAAATATAGCTAACAAATTGATTCGCTATGTTATAGCTGAATCCAGAATTACGAACGAGATCATCTTATGAGTGTTCAATGTGAAGTGACTTCGAAAAAATCGGCAGGTGCCGAGATGGGCTTTTTTGAACGTTATCTGACGCTATGGGTTTTTCTATGTATTGTGGTAGGTATCGGGCTTGGTAATTTTATGCCGACTACTTTTCAGGTGGTTGGCAGTATGGAAGTAGCTAAAGTTAATTTACCCGTTGCAATACTGATCTGGCTAATGATTATTCCAATGTTACTAAAGATTGATTTCAGTGCTTTACACCATGTTAAAGAGCACTGGAAAGGTATTGGGGTTACTTTGTTTATAAACTGGGCGGTAAAGCCATTTTCCATGGCATTACTTGGCTGGTTGTTTATTCGTGGTTTATTTGCTGACGTGTTGCCCGCAGATCAGCATGACAGTTACATTGCTGGATTAATCATATTGGCTGCAGCACCATGCACTGCTATGGTATTTGTCTGGAGTCATCTCACACGAGGTGAACCTCACTTTACCTTAACCCAGGTCGCGTTAAATGATGTGATTATGATATTTGCATTTGCACCTATAGTTGGGCTGTTATTAGGTATTTCAGCCATTACGGTTCCCTGGGATACATTATTGTTATCAGTTGTTATTTATATAGTTTTACCTGTGATTGTTGCTCAGCTTTACCGAGGATATATTTTCTCACGACCTCAATCAGATGAGCTGCTAGCACAAGTATTGAAACGACTTAATCCTGTTTCTTTATCAGCACTGCTGCTGACTATTGTATTGTTGTTTGGTTTTCAGGGTGAGCAGATCCTTGAGCAGCCATTAATTATTGCTTTGCTTGCGGTGCCGATACTCATCCAGGTCTATTTTAATTCTGGTCTGGCTTATTTTCTGAATCGACAATTTAAAGTAGCACATTGTGTTGCAGGGCCTTCGGCTCTGATTGGTGCGAGTAATTTTTTTGAGCTAGCGGTAGCAACTGCGATCAGTTTGTTTGGGTTTAAGTCGGGTGCAGCTCTTGCAACGGTGGTTGGTGTGCTTGTTGAGGTTCCAGTAATGTTGTCGGTAGTAAAAATCGTTAATCGCAGTAAGGCTTGGTATGAAAAACCACAACAATATGACAGCTTAGTAAAATAAGATAACGATCTATTGTATGTACGAAACACGATATTTATTATGAGTGCAAGCTATGTTTAGACAGTCACGCTTTTGCAGTCTCGTACTTATAGGCTTTACTTTATTCTTATCTGTAGAGCTTTTTGCACAGGATATAACCACTACTACACAGTCTTCTTCTGAAGACACTGACGCACCTAAGGATGATAAATTCGATTTCACTTTGCGAATGGGGGAAGGAGGATTTAGAGATAGCCGGTCTCCAATCGGTGAATTAGGTGGCGGTCAGCTTGCACTCGATATTAAGCCAGTTATGTCGCCTGTTGCGTATTCTATCAGCAGCGAATATTACACAAATAGTGCTGATCCAACTCATTCTTATGAGATATCGAGTTTGATTTCCTTGAATATCCTTTATATGGCCCAGTTATTTGAATACGAAAAGACAAATTATTTCTTGGGAGGTGGCATAGGTTGGCTTAAAGTACCGAATTCCGTGGGTGCCATCGACTCAAAGTTGAGTAGTAATCTATATAATCTGGAAGCCGGTATTCATATGAGGGCTTTTCGTAAAATAGGTTTCTATGCTGTAGTTAAGTATTTGAGGGCTCAGAGGGAAGTAAATAATATCAAAGTCATAAATTTCAATGAAGGCATTTTCCTGTTGGGTGTCACCTACAATTTTAGTTTTTAGGTATTCTTTGTAACGTGAGGTCAGAGCGCTGTTGCTTTAAACATTATCTGCAATTTTGCTCTGACCTCCAGTTATTATTCGATTTCTAACTGGCTTATGGGTTTCTATCCCTAACAAATACATCATTTATGCCACTATTATCAGGCACCAGATCAACTGCATAGGATTCGAATGCCACAAAGCGACCATCACCACTGATTGTGGGTGCACCACTATCCTGATTAGCTTGTATACCATCGCTAGAGAGGCTAACCAGTTCGGTTATTTTAGTGACTCGATCATAAACAAATACATCTGAGTACCACCAGTCTACATTCCCAATGTCGAGATTGTGAGCATAGGATAAAAATGCGACATATCGACCATCTGCACTAACACTCCCACTATAGCTATCATCGTCTGCCTGGGTGCCATCGCTTTTGACGCTGACTCGTTCGGTGGTTGAGGTTGTACGATCATGGATGAAGGCATCCATATAATTGTTGGTATCGCCGTTGACCAGATTGGAAGCGGCAGAACTAAATGTGATCACCTGACCATTAGCGCTGATTTTTGGGCCTCCACTCCAGTCGTTAGCCTCGGCACCGTCACTGGCAACACTAACTCGCTCAGTTATGCCGGTGTTGCGATTGTGTACGAAAATATCAAGAACATTATTCGTATCACCTGCAACAAGATTGCTTGCATCTGAGATAAAGGCCAGGGTTTGACCGTCTGCACTAATGGAGGGGAGACCGCTGCGGTGATTGGCTTCGGTACCATCACTAGCGACACTGATGCGTTCGGTGATGCCATTAAGACGGTCTCGCACAAAAATATCAGCATAGTAACCATTTGTATCGTTTGGAACTAAATTATTGGCAGAGGAAGAAAATGCCACATAGCGGCCATCTGCGCTAATTGCGGTATACGAACTGGAGGCGTTGGCAAGGCTTCCATCACTGGCCACACTGACGCGTTCAGTAATGCCATTCAAACGGTCATGTACATATACCTGGGAAAAATAAGTTTGTTCACCTTCAACCAGGTTATTGGCATAGGAATAAAATGCCACATAACGCCCATCGGCGCTGATCGAGGCATCGTGGCTCCAGTTATCGGCCTGGGTTCCATCACTGGCCACACTGACACGTTCAGTGATGCCTGTGTGACGGTCGTGAACAAAGACATCATTCTTGCCATTGGTGTCATCGGGGACCAGGTTACTGGCAGCTGAGACAAAAGCTACATAACGTCCATCCGGGGTGATCGCTTCATTATAGCTCTGATTGTTACCATGAGTGCCATCACTGGCCATGCTGATCAGTTCGGTTGTTCCCACTGGAATGGGTTCAGGTTCCGGTTCAGGTGCTGGTGGTTGTGGGCGTTTGGCAAAGACGGCTGTAGAGGAGCCGAGCAATGTAATTAAAATACAAGTTGTTGATAGAAATGAGAATAATCGCGTAATATTCATGAAGTCTTCCTTTGGCTATTAATTAACGCTCAATGTGCAAAACTACTATTACTATGGGGAGAGATATCGCCTTAGTAAAATTACAATGTAGATTATTAAAATACAGGCGTCTCGGAACTGACTTCTATCGTTCGTAAAACAGGAAAATTTCCTGCGAGTAATGTACGAAGTTTTTAAATGCAATGAATCGTTGCTTGTATGAAATAAAAGGGACATCTGACAAGAGATATAGAATGACATTAATATAATAATTTTAATAAACTCTACTATGATCTATAGTATGGGTATACAGACGTGTTATTCAGACATTTTTGGCTGATGGTTTTACCTTTTAAATTATTATAAGAAATGAGCTGATGTTGTAATATGACGATTTTCTTACCCCCAGGAATAAAAGGAAATAAATATGAAAAAGATATTATTCTATATGTTAAGTGTATTTTCTCTATGTTTTGTTTCTATTGCTCAGAGCAATACAGGCAATATAGCTTCAATAAAATTTTCCAATCTTAAACAAGGGCAGATTGTCACTAGTCCGGTTGAAATATGTATGACAGCAACCGGGGTAATTATTGAACCAGTTAGAAATGGTGTAAATGCTGGTCGTGGGCATATGCATATTCTGGTGGATTATCAATTGCCGTCTGATTTGAATAAACCATTACCATTTAATGTTCCACAAAATGTGATTCACCTGGGTGATGGCAGTAATTGTCGCACACTGAATTTAAGTCCTGGCTGGCATACTATACGTGCAATGATTGCAAATGGGGCACATACGCCAGGTGAGCCTCCGGTTACGAGTGTTATAGATATAAAAGTAAAATAAAAATTGTATGTTCAAAGATAGTGTTTTTTATCTTGTTCGAACGCGTTTGACTTTTTAAAAAAAACTGCAGATTAATGCAGGTTTTTTGTTTAGTTTGATGAGAATAAAAAAAAGGGGGCAGTTTATACTGGCCCCTTTAATTTCATGTTAATGTCCCTTCCTCAAATATGTCTAGAAGCATTAAAGAGTCGTGTCGCAGGCATTTGTTATACAGGAGCCTATAAGTGGGTGCTCTGAGCGACTGTCATTGCTCTTGGCATATTCATGGGCCTCTTTCATCGAGACTTTGCCATCACCATCGCTGTCTGCATTGACAATGGTGCCATCAGGTGTTTGACCATATACTGCAGAAGTCCAATGGTATACGTATTCATCGTAGCTGCCTTCAGTGTCTGCGCTGTAGGAAACTTCATCATGTTTTGCAGCAGTCATTACACATACTCTAGGTTGTGTGCAGGGGTAAGTCTGTGCAGTAAGGATGTCATCCATCATGCCGCCACTGTAACATTGTTCCATGGTATAAATGGCATGCCGACTCTTTATCTTTTTAGTGAGCGCGCCAAATTCATCATCACGAATAGTCTCGCCCCAAAGATATAGATAGGCATCGTGACCGCTTTCGTAGCCACCATGGTTGGTTGAATAGAAAAAGAACTTACCGTCTTCACTGAGAAACCTTGCCACATATTGCATGACAGATGTCAGCTTGGTCTTGCTTGCTTCATAGTCGATATCATTTGTACCGTCACCATCCAGGTCTTCGTTTGGATTATGTGTACCGTTGGCATAGAGTACGATAATCTCGCTATCGGTATAGTTATATTTTTCTTTCAGGGCTTTATATATAAAAGACAGATCATTCCAGTAACGAGCATAGTTGGAGCCTGCATCCCAACCGCCATTAATAAGTACGGCGTATTTCTTTCTTTTTAGGATGTCGATTGGTCTGTCAATAATGACATCACGGATAGAGCTGATATTTCTTCGTATAACTTTTAATTCTGCTGCGGCGACTGGGTTCATGGCTTTCATTTTAGACAGTTCACGAGGAGGTGTTGACACTGGAATGGATTGAATCTTCCCTGAGCGTTTATCAACTAATACAAATCTTGCAGGATGTTCCCAGTTCGCACCGGGTGCTTCATCGACAAAAAAGAACCATGATTCGCGGCTGACTTTAATTTTTTCAGGTGTTGGCCATGTGCCAATCATGACACCGGCTTGCTTGAGTTGTGGACTGGCAAACATGGCGCGTCTGCCCAGGTCCTTTTTGTAAATACGTTCGATAACGAGGTCTTTTGCTTCATTAAGGCTGTTTACTGGTTTTTTTACTTCTGGTGTACAACTAGTAACTAGCAGCAAAGAAATGACGGAAACTGCTATAATTCTTATATTGTAGTGTCTATATGTTTTCATGCCTGCTCTCCTTTCATGTTACACGAAAAATAATTAATACAAATTACAGTGGGTGTAGCTTGATCATGTTGATCAATCTGTCTGGTGGGGTTTTAGCGGTTAGAATATGTACATTGCTTGTATCGGTATCAATGAATATGTAGCGGCAGGGGTGTTCCCAGTTTGCATCCGGCATATCATCGATGAAAAAGAACCAGGCTTGCCTGAAGCTATCCGGTACTTTATAAGTAACACCCCAGCTGTTGATGATGCTTCCGCTCGCTAGCGGTTCGCTCATTACAAATATAACCTTGCCCTGTATGCCTTCGGGCATGGCGCGTTTTACTAGCAATTGAAGGAGCATTTCTGTCCGTACTACAGCACCGCCTGCGAGGCAGTGATTGCTACAGGCCAAATGCAGTAGAATCAGCACAATAATAAAATGACGCAATGATAATGTATTGTGTCTGGTTTGACTGCGCATAGGCGCACTTGAGAAAGTCTTAGTGCTGTAGTGGTGAGAGTAGTCCATTCTCTTTGCCAGCGACCAGGAGTAGATCTTTAATTACTAACATGGCAATGCGCTAATAACAAGTAATGAAAATGTTTTGTCAATATTTCTACTGATAATACTGATTCTTATCAAATATATATGGACTAGATGACAAATAGTTATTGAAATGATTATCATTTATTTATAGCCCCTATAATTCAGGAGATGAGCTTGTGAAAGATTTAATATGGGATAACTCTTTAAGTGTTGAGGTTGATGAAATTGATGATGATCACCGCAAACTTGTGACTCTATTTAATATTCTCAGTCATTCAGTAGAGGAAGGGGATGCAACCAACTATATCGAAGCGGTGTTGGACGAGTTGATAAGTTGTACTGTCTGGCACTTCAGGCATGAAGAGCGGTTGATGCTGAAGTATGATTATGAAGGAGCTGCGGAACACAAGGCAGAGCACCAGCAGTTAATCGAAAGCGCTAAGGCACTTCAACAGAAGGGTAAATCGGTATCAACTGAAGATATCGAATTTCTGGAGCGTTGGTTGACCGGGCATATACTCGGTGCCGATATGGATTTGGGCTCATATCTGGGCGAGGTGATGTAGGCTTATTAAACAATGCTTTGCTTTTGTTTTAGTCGCCAGAAAAATATTAAATTATAATATTATAAAAAACTTTATCTGACCCCAGTTGTATAAAATTTAATAATTGAAACAACTAACCTTTGGCCCTAAATGCTTTGTTCGTTAATGGCGAGCAATGGTATGAATGATTCAACAGTATTGGCGAATCAATCGCCAGGGACTATACTCAGGATAATTCTAACCCCCCCCCAAATCAGAATGAGGAGTACGACATGGCTATATACACCTGTGATGTATGTGGAATGAGCGTAGGTACCATGACTTGTGGTAAATGTGGAAAAGAGCTGGTACACGACACGATTACAACCGAAGATGGACAAAAGGTTCACGTTGCAGCCTGCCCTGATGGCCATGGGATGGTTAAATCCCCAATGTGCTGTGGCCAGGATATGACCTGTAGTACAGGTAAATAATGTAAGCCCTTACCGGTACACTGTGTTGATAAACTTACTGTTCATACTCTAGTAATCAATGACACGGTAATGCACTGACATCCGTTTGCTAAGGCCCGATTCCAGAGTTTTTGTATATTCTGAAGTATAGCCACTGGTCAGTGCGATAGACTGGCCAGTGGTTATAGTATCTTGAGTACTCATCGGGTCGCATACTTTAAGTGACTGACAGCCTTGACTACTGATGATCAGCCGACGTTGTAGAACAGGGTCCTGCACTTCATAACAATCTCCAGTATCTATATACGTGCGTTCAATACCTTTGCTTAAGCTCAGTATTCCTGTTTGTTTTTGATCAGTTTGTGTTTGCTTGTCCATGTAGTGATAATTTGAAAGGCCCCTGATACTGGTTTTATCTATTTGGCCAATATGCAAGTGTGCCAGCAGGGCTATGCCCAGTGTGATCTCACTGGTTTGCAGGAGTGTAGTCTCCATTGAAAGATCAAGGCCAGGTCCAATTGTCATGCTATAACGCAACTGGAAAGGGCAGTTCCATAAGGAGTCATGATGTGGGATGAACCTGAATTCGAACACCAGTTGCGTCTCACTATCAGATATATCTTGAGTTCTAAGTAGCCGCCAGCCATTGTGCTGCTCGAGTAGTGGTATGTTTTGGCCACTATTACCTGTATTGATTCCCATCCATGGCCAATAGGGCACAATGCCGCCATAGATGGGATACGTGTCAGATGTGTTTAAGGATTGCGGTGGGTGTAAAAGTGCTTTGTGTAGCCGTGGAGTGTAATGAAGCAGCCTGGTGCTTGACAGCAAAATATCTGCTTTTGCTGAGTGGTTTTTTACATGTATAAGTTTCTGACCATCAGGCATCTGACCAAAACATACTGATTTGCTCTGCAAGGGGGGGTGCATTTGCTCATCTCCAGATTAAGAATGGCTCAGTCACACAGGTCAAAAGTGAATATAAGTTTTAGGTTGTATGGTAAATAAAACCATTACAAAAAAACGTTTTCATGCTGTGTGTACAGGCAATTCAATAAAGAGCGTTAATTTAAGTCTAATTAAGTGAAGAGTGATGTCAAATCAAATGATAGGTATAAAGATGTACTCGAAAATGGAACAAGTCGACATTAAATTAATCTACTAATGGCTCCAATCTGTTTTGGACCAGGTCAATAACCTTCAAAGGAAGGAGAAATGTTATGGCAACTGATCCCGTATGTGGCATGACAGTCACCGAGAATACACAGCTAAGGTTTGAGTACAACGGTATCGAGTACCTGTTCTGTAGTGAGCATTGCCTGCAAAAGTTTAAGCAGGATCCTCAGCAGTATTTAAATAACAATGATGTATCTGAATGTTGTCATGAACATCATGTTGAGCCGCAGGGAGGTGATGCCGCTATTTATACCTGTCCTATGCATCCAGAAATTGAGCAACAGGGCCCTGGTACCTGCCCCCAGTGTGGCATGGCTCTGGAGCCGAAGGTTGTGCTGATGAGGCAAACGAGGACAGAATACATCTGTCCGATGCATCCCAAAGTAGTACAGGATCATCCTGGAAGTTGTCCCACGTGTGGTATGGCGCTTGAACCCAAGACAATGGAAATTGAAGGGGACGACACTGAATTACGCGATATGAATCGCCGCTTCTGGCTGAGTCTAATTCTGGCAATACCGGTATTTTTGAGTGCCATGGGTGGTGAAATGTGGCCACAGCAGTTTGCAGAAATTATCAGTCCACAGTCACGCCAGTGGTTTGAGCTGATATTGGCGACACCGGTTGTCATCTGGGGAGGCTGGATATTTTATCTACGTGCTGTGCAGTCGATTATTAATCTAAATCTTAATATGTTTACCCTAATTGGTCTGGGTGTCACAGTAGCCTGGAGTTACAGCCTGATTGCAGTTCTGTTTCCCGGGGTTTTCCCAGCATCGGTTGTAAATGAGCAGGGTGTTGTCCCGGTGTATTTCGAGGCGGCTGCTGTGATCACTGTGCTTGTGTTGATGGGGCAGGTGATGGAACTGCGTGCGCGCAGTCAGACCAATGCAGCCATCAGCTTATTGTTAGGACTATCACCGAAGACAGCACGGCGAATTAATCCGACTGGTGATGAAGAAGACATCAGTCTCGATCAGGTGCAGCCCGGTGATGTGTTACGTATTCGCCCAGGTGAAAAAATTCCTGTCGATGGAACGGTCATTGAGGGTGATAGCAGTGTCGATGAATCCATGATCACCGGTGAACCGATTCCGGTTCACAAGACGCCAGGTGATGTGCTCATAGGTGCAACGGTTAACGGCACTGGTGGTTTGTTGATGACGGCTGAGAAGGTGGGCGCCGATACTCTGCTTGCTCAGATCGTTCAAATGGTAGCTGAGGCCCAGCGTTCCCGCGCTCCCATTCAGAAATTAGTTGATATTGTATCGGGTTATTTTGTTCCTGCCGTGATACTGGCTGCGATTGTGAGTTTTGTCGTCTGGTTGAAATGGGGGCCCGAACCACGGTTGGCCTATGCAATGATTAATTCGGTTGCCGTACTAATCATTGCCTGTCCCTGCGCACTGGGTCTTGCGACACCCATGTCTATCATGGTGGGAACTGGTCGTGGTGCCAGCATGGGGGTTTTATTCAAGAATGCTGAAGTGCTGGAAACGATGGGTAAGGTGGACACCCTGGTGGTGGATAAGACCGGTACACTAACCGAAGGTCACCCGGAACTGGTGAGTGTTACCTCAATTGGTGATATGAATGAGGATGAGATTGTCCAGCTGGCCGCCAGTCTGGAAAAATCAAGTGAGCATCCGCTAGCGACGGCTATTGTCAGAGGTGCCAGAGAAAAAGGGCTGGCGTTATTGGATGTACAGGATTTTAATTCCATCACCGGCCAAGGTGTCATTGGCACGGTTAGTGGTCACAAGGTTGCACTGGGTAATCCTGCTTTGTTTACTGAGATATCGATTGATTCTGCTGATTTAGTGCAGCAAGCTGACATAGGTCGTGAAAAAGGACAAACGATGATTTTTCTTGCTGTTGATGGAACTGCGGTAGGCCTCATCGGTGTTGCCGATCCTATTAAGCAAACCACAGCTGAAGCAATTCGTTCTTTACATGATGCAGGTATCGAGATCGTTATGTTGACCGGTGATAATCAGAAAACAGCACAGGCAGTTGCCGACAAACTGGATATCGATCAGATACAGGCTGAGGTATTGCCGGAACAGAAGGCAGCGGTGATTAAACAGCTTCAAGCTGAGGGCCGGGTGGTAGCCATGGCCGGTGATGGTATAAATGATGCACCGGCACTGGCCCAGGCGCAGGTCGGCATTGCCATGGGTACCGGTACCGATATTGCGATGGAAAGTGCTGGCATCACATTAGTGAAAGGTGATTTGATTGGTATTGCCAGAGCACGTAAATTGAGTCGCGCAACAATGAAAAATATTCGACAGAATCTATTCTTTGCCTTTGTTTATAACTCGGCAGGCGTACCGGTTGCAGCCGGTGTGCTGTATCCCTTTTTTGGTTTGTTGTTATCACCCATGATTGCAGCTGCGGCGATGAGCTTTAGTTCTGTGTCGGTGATTACCAATGCGCTACGTTTACGTAGGGCAAGACTCTAATGGGTAAAGCTATGATGAGAGAATATACTGAGTAGATAGCTTTTGATCTTCAATAAAAGGTTGAGTTTACACTGGCTTCATTTATTAATTATGCATATTAACATTAGGATCAGAGAGCAATAATTTTTATTACACGTAAATATTGCACTCTGACCCAGTTGTTTACTGTCTGCTTAACCCAGGTTCGTGTTTGCAAAATCCCAGTTTATTAAATGTTTAAGAAATGTATCCAGATAATCAGGCCGCAAGTTCTGGTAATCCAGGTAATACGCGTGTTCCCAAACATCAACGGTCAATAATGGTTTTAGATCATGGGCGATAGGTGTATCAGCATTCGCCGTTTTCATGATTTCCAGCTTGCCATTATTCATTACTAACCAGGCCCAGCCGCTACCAAACTGTGTTAATCCTGCATCTTTAAACTGTGAGTAAAAATTGTCATAACTGCCGAAATCCTGGTTGATTTGATCAGCAATTTTACCTGTTGGTTCACTACCCCCTGCAGGCTTCATTGAGTGCCAGTAAAAGGTATGGTTCCAGACTTGCGCGGCATTGTTGAAAATACCGACCTTATCAGACTTGCCAGCAGTCTTGAGAATTATCTCGTCCAGGCTAGCATTGGCAAGATCAGTATCCTGTATCAGTTTATTCAGATTAGTAACATAAGCATTATGGTGTTTGCCATAATGAAAACTCATAGTCTTCGCACTTATATGAGGTTCAAGTGCCGATTGTTCATAAGGTAATTCAGGTAAGGTAATAGCCATACATTACTCCTTAAATATTAGGATTAAGCTCTTGGTTCCGACATCATTTGCCGTTATTAGTCGTAAATCCGGGAGAGAGTTTGAAGAAGCTATTAGTAATAGTCAGGGCATTATGACATTGACCATCAAAATAACCAATAAAGATTATTAATGATGCGCTAATCTATGGCAGACGAATTTTATTACATTTAATGTGGCGTTTAGTTTTCAATTTATAACGCTATCAAGTGTCAAAATATTGAGTGAAAAGTTCTACAGGTCGATTGCTAACGTCAATTTACCCGTGGCATTACTGATCTGGTTGATGATAATACCCATGTTACTTAAAATCGACTTCAGCGCTTTTCATCAAGTGAAAGAGCACTGAAAAGGTATTGGTGTCACATTATTTATCAACTGGGCCGTTAAGCCGTTTTATATGTCATTGCTAGGCTGGTTATTTGTTCGCGGAGTATTTTCTGATTGGCTGCCTGTTGAGCAGCACGATAGCTATATTACCGGTTTGATTCTGTTAGTCTCAGCACCGTGTATCGCGATGGTGTTTGTCTGGAGTCATCTCACATGAGGTGAGTCGCATTTTACCTTAACCCAGATCGCGTTGAATGATGTGATCATGATATTCGCTTTTGCACCTATCGTTGGTTTGCTACTTGGTATATCGGCTATTACCGTGCCATGAGATACGCTGTTTTTATCGGTTGTAATGTATATTGTTATGCCAGTTATGATTGCACAGCTATAGCGATGTTATATATTTTAACAGTCGTAACAAGGCGAGTTGCTGGAAAAAATTTTAAAACTATTGAACCCAGTATCTTTATCAGCCCTATTGCTAACAATAATTTTGCTGTTAGGTTTTCAGGGTAAATAGATTCTTGAGCAGCCGTTAATAGTTGTCTTATTAGCTGTGCCTGTTTTAATTCAGGTTTATTTCAACTCAGGCCTGGCTTATTTATGGAACTGTCATTTCAAAGTGGCGCATTGTGTTGCAGGGCCTTTAGCACTTATTGGCGCGAGTAACTTCTTTGAGTTGGCAGTTGCTGTAGCTACCAGTCTGTTTAGTTTTCAGTCAGGTGCTGCTCTGGCAACGGTATTTGGCGTATTAGTCGAGGTGTCGGTGATGTTGTCTGTAGTGAAAATCGTTAATTCTACAAAAACCTGGTATGAAAAGAATTACAATTAATCATGTAGGTATAAAATCGCTGCTTTGATGTCTGAAGTAGTAATTATCAACAGACAAGCTTACATACTATTTGATAAAAGCAACGGGCAACTCATTCCAGCAAGTGCTATATCGGGGTGATTGTTTGTGTCGTTTCATCGGCCATGAAATTTTGCCGTCGGTGCCTTCTGAGGCCATCCTGCATGTGCCTTTGCCCATTCGTGTGTTTATTTTATCCACTGTTCTCATCAATGAATTGGCTTTGGCGCTATTGCTGTATTTGGGTTTGTCTGCAAACAAGTCGTATTGCACGAAATCCTGGTTGCTAATATCTGAGAGCATGACAAAGGCTTTTTTATATTCAAACCCGTCTTTCCAGATCTGTTGCAAACAGAGTTTACCGCGCTCAATTAAATGACCGGTGTGATTGCTGGGGTAGATGAGTGTGGTGCTGCCCCAGTTACGATATTGTGGCGCATTAGGCTGGAATGGATTCGTGTTGATACCCACGGATATCTGTTTGCAGGTACCCTTTTGTTTGCGCAGCTTTTCTGCGGCTCGTGCAATATATCGGGCTACCGCCTGCTGCATATCGTGATAATCCGTGATGGTGCGACTAAAGGCACGACTGGATACGATTTCTTGTTTATCCGGGATGATTAATTCCAGATCCTGGCAGGGTATGCCGTTTAGTTCATGGACTGTACGTTCAAGAATGACATTGAACTGTTTACGTATTTTTTTGGCTGAGGCTTGTTTTAAATCCTGTGCAGTATCAATGCCTATAGCTTTCAATCGTTTGGTCCACTGTCGGCCTACACCCCAGACATCTGCAATATCCATTCCTGATAGCAGTTGGCATTGTTCTGACTCAGCCAGGCTGGATATATCAAGCACACCCTGTAGTCCAGCAACCTTTTTAGCGCGATTATTGGCTGCCTTGGCCAGTGTTTTACTGGCGCCGATGCCCACGGCAACGGGTAAGCCTAACTGCTTCTGTACAGTCTGTTTAATCTCGTGGCCATAGCTCGTGAGATCCCAGTGCTTCATTCCGCGAAAGTCCAGAAAACTCTCATCGATTGAGTAGACCTCCTGGTCAGTGGCAAAGGTTGCCAGCAAAGAGTGCATCCGATAAGACAGGTCACCGTACAATTCGTAATTGGAGCTAAAAATAGCGGTACCTTTTTTTTTCAGCATGGCCGCCAGCTTGAAATAAGGCTGGTACATAATATTACCGAAAGATTTGGCCTGCGCATTTGCGGCGACAATGCAACCGTCATTGTTGCTCAATACTACGATCGGACGACCAGCGAGATCAGGCCTGAACACGGTTTCACATGAGGCGTAAAAGCTGTTGCCATCCACTAGAGCGAACATATTTAACTTACCGAAACTTATGAATAACTGATGTCACGACACCCCAGATCACGGCATCCATGTCTTCGGTGAGCTCGATTTCAGAAAAAGCAGGATTGCAGGGAATGAGCCAGGGGCGAGAGACGCGATATACCAGTCGTTTGACGGTGAATTCACCATTGACGGTGGCAATCACAATATCATCATTACGAGCGTCCAGAGAGCGGTCCACAACCAGGGTATCCCCATTCTGGATACCCGCATTCAGCATGGATTCGCCTGAGACGCGGACATAAAAGGTCGCATTGGGATGTGATACTAAATGCTCGTTTAGATCCAGCCTGTCTTCGATATAGTCTTCTGCCGGGCTGGGAAAGCCTGCTTTGACCCGGGTTCCAACCAAAGGCAGTGGCAGTACTCGTTCCCAGTGGGGGGTATAAAAAAGTAGCATGATAAAACAAAAGAGAACAATTAGAGAACTTTTAGTGTATCCCAGCTTTCACGGGTATTGCAAGGTACCAATTCAGGGTTCCAGCCGTATAATTTAATCATGTGTGGACGCTTTGCCATTTTCTCCAAACCCCAAGACTATCTGGCGTCACTGGCCCTGGACGGTATAACATCGACCTGTGAGGCGGTAGAAAACTACAACGCCTATCCCACTCAGTATTTACCGGTGATCTACCAAAATCATCACCATGAGCTGAGGTGTGATCATCTACATTGGGGGTTGATCCCCGGTTGGTCGAAAGACACCCGTATTGGATTCAAAACCAGTAACGCACGATCTGAGACGGCAGCAGATAAGCCATCATTCAGACATGCCTTTAAACAACAGCGCTGCTTGATTCCTGTTGATGGCTGGTATGAGTGGAAGCGAGAGGGGCGTGCTAAACAGCCTTACTATCATCATCGTCATGATCAACAGGTGATATGGTTGGGCGGGCTGTGGGAAAACTGGATGGAGCCAGATACCGGTGAGTCAATTCGTAGCTTCACCATATTGACTCAAGCTGCACAAGGTAAAGCGAGTCAAATTCATAATCGGATGCCAGTGTTGATCAACCCAGATAATTTCATGACATGGTTAGATAACCAGATAAATAATAAACAGCACATTGATTCACTAATGCAATATCATCCTGAAACTGATTTTGAAATTATTCCAGTTTCAACAAACATGAATTCACCCCAGTACAACAATTGCCGGTGTATTGAGGCGATTGATTGAATAGAATAGAAGGGGTTTAATACTCAGGAATAAGTGAATTTCAATTGGTTTGTAGGATCAGAAGGAATATTTATGTTGCGTGGATTAGCTTATGGATTATGTATCGCTTTTTTAGTTTCTTCAAGTGGCGGCGGAGGAAGTGCTCCTGCTGTACCAACTGGTCAAATCGATCTTTCTACGACATTTACTGTTGATGTTAATAACTTGCCAACAGATGCTTAAGAATAAGCCAGGTAGTTATCATGTCCCACTTTAACACTATCTGGTAACTCATCATCATGATCCTGTAGCCAACTATCAAGATCATGACCAATGTGTGT
>JBFFSQ010000019.1:0-25612 GCA_041572275.1 Gammaproteobacteria bacterium | reverse complement strand
TATCAATGAATCACTGATCGTGGAATTGTACTCCAAGTAAAGGAGACCTGTACGAATGTCAGGCACAACTGAAGAATTACTTACACCTCGCAATATTGATGTTCACGCATATACTGAAACTCATGCGAAAGTTACTCTGGAACCATTAGAACGTGGCTTCGGACATACCCTGGGTAATGCGCTAAGACGAATTCTTTTATCTTCAATTGAAGGTGCTGCTATCGTTGAGGCTGAAATAGAAGGTGTTCTTCATGAGTACAGCTCTATTGAAGGCGTTCAGGAAGATGTATTGGATATATTGTTAAACCTCAAAGGTGTAGCAATTCAATTACATAACAAAAACGAAGATACCCTTAGCCTTAAAAAGAAAGGCCCAGGCCCTGTAACAGCAGGTGATATTGCAGCCGATCATGATGTGGATATTATAAATCCTGATCATGTAATTGCTAACATCACCGGTGATGTTGAGCTCAATATGAGTCTCAAAGTTGCAAAAGGTCGTGGTTATCAACCAGCGTCTCTGCGAAAAGCTGATGCACTGGAAAATACGGCAACAATTGGTACGTTGAAGCTTGATGCCTCGTTCAGCCCGATTCTTCGTGTTGCTTATAATGTTGATAGTGCACGTGTGGAACAGCGTACGAATCTGGACAAACTGATCCTGGACATTGAGACCAATGGTACAGTTGATCCAGAAGAAACAATACGTACTGCAGCGACAATTCTGCAACAACAACTCGCAGCATTTGTTAACCTGCAAAGTATCGAGGAAGCTGAAGCTGAGTCTGATGAAGCTGAAATTGATCCGATTCTACTGCGTCCGGTTGATGATCTCGAGCTTACAGTACGTTCTGCTAACTGTTTGAAAGCAGAAAATATTTATTATATTGGTGATCTAATTCAACGTACTGAAGTTGAGTTATTAAAAACACCAAATCTGGGTAAAAAGTCTCTGACTGAAATCAAAGACGTTCTTGCATCCCATGGTTTGTCATTGGGTGTACGTCTGGAAAATTGGCCTCCAGCCTCAATCAGAGATAAAGAAGCAAGTTAATCGTAGACAATAATACTGCGTAAGGTAAACAGAACATGCGTCATCGTAAATCAGGCCGTCAACTAGGTCGAAATAGCAGCCACCGTAAAGCTATGTTTCAAAACATGGCTAACTCGTTGTTTGACAATGAAATTATTAAAACTACTCTGCCAAAAGCAAAAGAGCTTCGTCGGGTAGTAGAGCCACTGATCACTTTGGCAAAAGAAGATAGCGTTGCTAAGCGTCGTCTGGCATTTAATAGAATGCGCGATAAAGAAATGGTTGGTAAACTGTTCTCTGAATTAGCCCCTCGTTATAAAGACCGTCCTGGTGGCTATGTGCGTATACTGAAGTGCGGATTCCGTTCTGGTGACGCAGCACCTATGGCGTATATCGAGTTGGTAGACCGTCCAGAACCTACAGAAGAAGTGGTTGAAGCGGCAGCTGAATAAGCGAGTTTCTTGAACCATATCGAAAAAGCCGGTCATTAACCGGCTTTTTTTTGTCCAGTAAAAATACCAACGGACATAGACAAAGCCTGCAGTAGTTATTTGCACGTCGATTCTTTTACAGATGAGCTTGCTAAATACAGACTGCCGTTATGGTATATGTTAAATACTATCTAGTTCTGAGGGTTTAACTGTAATTTTTGCCTAATGGAAACATCAAAGCTGCCATTTACCATAATGTTTGCTGATATATCAGGTAGCACTCGCCTCTATGATGAGTGTGGTGATCAGCAGGCCAGTAGTATCATCAATGAGATTATTTTGATGATGACCCAGATTATTAAAAAAAATGATGGTGTCGTTATCAAAACTATTGGTGATGAGGTCATGTGCCGTTTTGATAAAGCCGATTATGCGGTTTTTAGTGCAAATACAATACAGGAAGTGCTAGCTAACCGACATGCTATTAATGGTGTGAAGCCAAAAGTCAGGATAGGTCTGCATTCGGGGGCCGCTTTATTGCGTAGTGATGGTGATGTTTTTGGTGATGTTGTTAACGTGGCAGCACGCATGGCCTCAATAGCAACTGCAGGCCAGACATTGACTACAGAAGAAACAATTAATCAACTTAGTTATTTCCTAAAAGATACATCAAGAATATTTGATAAAGCTACGGTTAAAGGCAAGTCTCAAACGATGTTGATATATGAGCTTCTGTGGGGGGCTAATGATATCAATGCGGCCAGTACCATGCTCAATCTAGTGAACACCTTTCCAGATCATCACCAGCTTGAACTGCTGTACGAGGGGCAAACTTTTTGTTTGTCGACGGAGTCGCCATGTTTCCAGATTGGTCGTGAGTCATTGTGTGATCTGGTAGTTGATTCAGCGCATGCCTCGCGTAACCATGCGCATATAGAATATCGGCGTGGTAAATTCGTTATTGTTGATCGCAGCACTAATGGTACATTCGTAAGAAATGAACAGGCTCGGGCCGTTTATATCAGACGGGAGGAATTACCATTGATGGGACGGGGTAGTATCAGCCTGGGAGTGGCGTTTGAAAAATCTGAACACCACATCATCGACTTTAAGGCCTGATGTTGTCACCACGGTGCTCAGTTTTCCGTTCTTATTTGGCATCTGGCTGGTGACTCATTTCCAGGCCAATTAGCGTTGTCGGCTCAATAACTTTTTCAGATATTGTCCAGTAAATGAATGAGTATTTGCTGCGACTGTTTCGGGTGTTCCTTCGGCAATAATTTGGCCGCCACCAGAGCCACCTTCAGGGCCAAGGTCTATAATCCAGTCTGCTGTTTTAATGATATCGAGATTATGTTCTATGACCACAATGGTGTTGCCGTGATCACGCAGGCGTATTAGCACCTGCAATAACTGCTCGACGTCGTGAAAGTGTAAGCCTGTTGTCGGTTCATCCAGTATATAGATAGTCCGCCCGGTATCGCGTTTGGAGAGTTCACGAGCAAGTTTGATCCGTTGTGCTTCACCACCGGATAATGTGGTGGCACGTTGACCGAGGGTGATGTAGGTGAGGCCTACATCTATCAGTGTCTGCAGTTTTCGTTTAATGACCGGGATGGCATGAAAGAATTCAACAGCTTCTTCTATGGTCATTTCCAGGACTTCATGGATATTCTTGCCCTTGTACTTGATGTCCAGAGTCTCTCGATTGTAGCGCTTACTTTTACAGACATCACAAGGCACATAAATATCTGGTAGGAAATGCATCTCAACTTTGATGACGCCGTCACCCTGGCAGGCCTCACAACGGCCACCCTTGACATTAAAACTGAAACGCCCTGGTTTGTAACCACGTGAACGGGCTTCCTGGGTAGCAGCAAAGAGCTCACGTATAGGTGTGAATAAACCGGTGTAAGTGGCAGGATTGGAGCGGGGTGTGCGACCGATGGGAGCCTGGTCTATATCAACAACTTTGTCGAAGTGGTCAATACCTTCATGAGTACGATAGGGCGCAGGTGTTTGAGACGATTTATTAATTTCACGTGCCAGTAAGCGATACAGAGTGTCGTTGATCAGGGTTGATTTGCCTGAGCCAGAAACGCCAGTAATACAGGTCATGAGTCCAACGGGAATTTCAACATCCAGGTCGTTGAGGTTATTGCTGGTTGCCCCCATCAGTTTAAAAACCTTGCCTGTATGGGGAGTGCGAGTTTCAGGTATATGTATTGACCGTTTGCCGCTAAGGTACTGGCCGGTGAGGGACTGATTGTTGGATTTTATTTCGTCTGGCGTGCCTTGTGCAACAATTTCGCCACCGTGGACACCTGCTCCCGGGCCAATATCAATGACATGGTCAGCATGGAGTATGGCATCTTCATCATGTTCAACCACAATGACAGTATTGCCGATATCACGAAGATGGGTCAGTGTGTTGATCAGTCTGTCATTGTCGCGCTGATGCAGGCCTATCGAGGGCTCATCGAGAATATACATAACACCAACCAGCCCGGCTCCGATCTGGCTGGCGAGACGAATACGCTGCGCTTCACCACCCGAGAGGGTATCAGAACTGCGGTCAAGGGAGAGGTAATTGAGGCCGACATTAACCAGAAACCGGAGTCGAGCACTGATTTCATTAACAATTTTTTCAGCAATTTCGCCTTTGCTGCCCGGCAGGCTCAGCTGCTCAAAAAAGTCATGGCATTGATTTATCGATAAGGCAACGATATCAGGCAAGGATTTGTCTGCGATGAACACGTGGCGGGCGGCGAGGTTCAGGCGCGTACCCTGGCAACTGGGGCAGTGCTGTTTTGAGAAATATTTACTCATTTCATCACGTACAGCAGTTGATTCAGTATCACGGTAGCGCCGCTGCATATTGGGGATAATGCCTTCGAATGGGTGGATTCGGATTTTATTATCCTGGCTGGAGGGATAGCTAAATTCGATATCTTCGTCACCGCTACCATAAAGAATAATTTGCTGGATGGTCTCGGGTAGCTCATTGAAAGGAGACTCGAGATCAAAATCATAATGTTTGGCCAGGGATTCGAGCAGGCCGTAATACCAGGCATTGCGTCGATCCCAGCCGCGAATTGCGCCCCCTGGTAGGCTCAGGGAGGGGCTGGTGACGACACGTTCCGCATCGATGAACTGAATCTGGCCGAGGCCATCGCAGTCTTCACAGGCACCGGCCGGGTTGTTAAAGGAAAATAATCGCGGTTCCAGTTCATTCAGGCTATAGCCGCATTCAGGACAGGCAAAGCGCGAGGAGAACACGATATGCGGTTTTCCTGGCTCATCCATAAAGGCGATGCGAGCAACACCATCAGTGAGGTTGAGAGCTGTTTCAAATGATTCTGCCAGGCGCAGTTCGAGGTCAGAGCGGACCTTAAAGCGATCAACAATGACTTCTATGCTGTGTTTAATGTTTTTTTCCAGTACGGGTGCATCATCCAGTTCATACACTTCACCATCGATACGGGCACGAATAAAACCCTGGCGTTTGAGGTCATCGATGAGGGACTGGTACTCGCCCTTACGCTCCTGGATGACCGGCGCAAGCAGCATGAGACGGGTATCTTCGGGTAACTCAAGGACATGGTCCACCATCATGGATACCGTCTGCGCAGCCAGTGTGATGTCATGGTCGGGGCATTTGGGCGTTCCTGCACGGGCAAATAGCAGGCGTAGGTAGTCATAGATCTCAGTCACTGTGCCGACAGTGGAACGTGGATTATGGGATGTGGTTTTTTGTTCAATAGAAATAGCGGGTGACAGGCCTTCAATATGATCAAGATCCGGCTTCTCCATCATAGACAGGAACTGACGCGCGTAGGCGGATAATGATTCGACATATCGGCGTTGACCTTCGGCAAAAATGGTGTCGAATGCCAGCGAAGATTTGCCCGATCCTGAAAGTCCGGTAATGACAATCAGTTTGTCACGGGGGATATCGAGATTGATATTTTTCAGGTTATGCGTGCGCGCACCACGGATTTGGATTTCATGCATCATGGGGTGTTGTAATCTATGCCGAAGTAAACCTGTAAGAATAACGAAATGGCTTTGACTTGGCTATGTCTATTCACCTGATAAGATCGGTGTGAGGATTAAATACACGGATGCTAGCAGGCTGTCAGCAGGTGTCTGATTTTTTGGATGTTATCTGCAGTTAAACACAGTAAAATTCAGCTTTTTTGGTCAACTGGGTCAGCAATGCCACAGACAGACAACTGGAGTGAACAGGAAAAGCGGGCAGGTAGCTCCTTGGCGATGATTTATGCCACCCGAATGCTCGGCCTGTTCATGATTCTGCCGGTGTTTGCGGTCTATGCGGAGGATTTACCAGGTGCGACACCGTTGCTGGCTGGTATTGCACTGGGTGTTTATGGTCTAACTCAGGCCTTATTGCAGATACCTTTTGGAATGTTGTCTGATCGCTTTGGTCGTAAGCCAGTGATTACGGTTGGCTTGCTTATTTTTGCTGCGGGCAGTCTGGTGGCGGCCGCCTCGGATAGCATCTATGGCATCATTCTGGGCCGCGCCATGCAAGGCAGTGGTGCCATAGCAGCAGCACTCATGGCGCTGGCTGCTGATTTATCCCGCGAAGAACACCGTTTAAAGATGATGAGCTTTATTGGTGTTAGTATCGGTTTTGCCTTTGCGATCGCCATGGTGCTGGGGCCGGTGCTGAATCAGCTGGTTGGTATGTCCGGCCTGTTTATATTCACAGCAGTTATGGCGCTGCTGGCTATCGTCATTCTTTATACACGGGTGCCAGCACCGCAACACAGCATGTTCCATCGTGATACGCAGGTCATGCCGACCTTGTTTAGAACCGTACTGATGGATGGTCAGCTGCTGCGACTGGACTTTGGTATTTTTATCTTGCACCTGGTGCTGATGGCCAGTTTCATGGTTATTCCGCTAATGTTGCAGGAACAGGCAGGTTTTGATGTGTCTCAGCACTGGAAATTGTATTTGCCAGTGTTTTTATTGTCAGTACTGTTGATGGTGCCGTTTATCATCCGTGCCGAAAAGAAAAGGCGTATGAAGCAGGTGTTTATCGGCGCAATCCTGACTCTGGCAATTGCTGAAATAGGCTTGTTAATTCGTACCGATTCTGTATTTTATACGGGGCTGGTTCTGGTGGTGTTTTTTACAGCATTTAACCTGTTGGAGGCGAGTTTGCCTTCATTGGTAGCCAAAATATCTCCAGCAGACCGCAAGGGCACTGCAATGGGAGTCTATTCCAGCAGTCAGTTTCTCGGGGCCTTTGCTGGCGGCTTGATGGGAGGCTATTTGTATCAGAGTTGGGGTGGTGATAGTGTGCTAGTGGCCAGTGCGTTTCTTGTCGTGGTCTGGTTGCTACTGGCCATTACCATGAAAAATCCTCGTTATGTCAGCACTTATTTACTTAATATTGGTAAAATAGATCCGGCACAGGCCCAGCACATGGTGTCGCGGCTGGTTTCTGTTCAGGGGGTTGCCGAGGCGATAGTAGAGCCTGAAGAAGGTATTGCATATTTAAAAGTCGAGCTACATGCCCTGGATGAGGCGCGGTTGCTCGAATATTCAGTTAACAGATGAACAGGAAATTATAATGGCGCGCGGAGTTAATAAAGTAATCATTGTTGGGAATTGTGGCAAGGACCCGGAAACACGTTATATGCCGAGTGGTGGTGCAGTTACCAATATTACAGTAGCTACTTCTGAACAGTGGACAGATAAACAGTCCGGACAGAAACAGGAGCGTACTGAATGGCACAATATTGTTTTTTTCAATCGCCTGGCGGAAATTGCGGGTGAGTACCTGCGTAAGGGGTCACAAATTTATGTGGAAGGCAGTTTACGGACGCGTAAATGGCAGGATAAAAGCGGTAACGATCGCTATACCACAGAAATCGTAGGTAATGAAATGCAAATGCTTGGGAGCCGAAGTGGCGGTGGCGATTACTCACCAGCACCACAGCAGAATAGTCAGCCTGCAGGACAGTCAGCACCTGCTCCTGCCCCAGTTGATGATAGTTTTGATGATGATATTCCGTTCTAACTAGAAATGGTTGTCGGCGATCAAAACAAAAGACCAGCGAATGCTGGTCTTTTGTTTTTGATACTCTAATTTGCTGGTGACGAGTGTTTAAAATCATCCGCCGATTAATGCAGGGATGGGTTAAACTCATCAAAAAAGATAGTATATTTCTAATCTGTTAATTATTGAAAATCAGGAACAATTCTTATGTGTGGGATCGTCGGGGCTGTAGCAGAACGTAACGTTATTCCTATTTTACTCGAGGGTTTGCGCCGTCTTGAATACCGTGGATATGACTCGGCCGGTATCGCGGTGTTAAATGGCGATAATTGTATCGATCGAATCCGGCGTGTGGGTAAAGTTGAAATTCTGGCAGAGTCACTGAAATCTACACCACTGTCTGGTTTCCTGGGGATTGCACATACCCGTTGGGCGACCCATGGTGAGCCATCAGAAGCCAATGCCCATCCACATATCTGCAACAAAAAAGTCGCGGTGGTTCATAACGGTATTATCGAAAACCATGCAGAACTCCGCGAGCGTCAAAAACAGCAGGGTTTCGTATTTACCTCAGAGACTGATACCGAAGTCGTGGTGCACCAGATTCAAGCCTATATCAGTCAGGGTAACGACTTGTTGGCCGCTGTTCAGAAAGCGATTACTGATTTTAAGGGTGCCTATGCACTCGGTGTGATCAGTACAGAAGAACCATCACGTCTGGTTGCCGCACGTAGTGGCAGTCCACTGGTGATTGGCATTGGCTTTGGGGAATATTTCATTGCCTCAGATGCCGCCGCCCTGTTACCAGTCACACAACGTTTCATCTTCCTGGAAGAAGGTGATATCGCCGATATCAGTCCACATGAATTAACCATTTATGATCACGATGGCCAGGTGGTTGAGCGTGAGATAAGGATGTCGGAACTGAGTGTCGATGCTGTCAGCCGTGGGGAGTATCGCCATTACATGCTCAAGGAAATTCACGAGCAGCCCGAGGTGTTAATCCAGGCGTTGGAAGGACGGGTATATAACGACAAGGTGCTGGATAATGCCTTTGGCAGCGAAGCGGATGAAATTTTTGATAAGGTTCGGCAAGTGCAGATTATTGCCTGTGGCACCTCCTATCATGCAGGTATGGTGGCTCGGTACTGGCTGGAGTCCCTGGCTGGAATACCCTGTAATGTGGAAGTTGCCAGTGAGTTCCGTTACCGTGAACCGGTTGTACTGAAAGATACCCTGGTGGTGACGATTTCCCAGTCAGGTGAAACGGCGGACACCTTGGCCGCCTTGCGTATGCTTAAGGAGAAATCGATTTATTCCCTGGCGATCTGTAATGTGCCGGAAAGCTCATTGGTGCGCGAGTCCCGCCTGGTGCTGATGACACGTGCAGGTCCGGAGATTGGTGTGGCCTCGACCAAGGCTTTTAGTACCCAGTTGGTGGCACTGATGATGCTCACAATTGTTCTGGGACGGCGTAAAGCTATGAGTGAAGATATGGAGCATAAGCTGGTGCATGAGCTCAACCAATTACCGGGACAGGTCGATCAGGTCTTCAAACAAGTCGATAGCATTGAAAGCTGGTCTGATGATTTTAAGGCCACCACCAGTGCACTGTTCCTCGGTCGTGGTGTGCATTACCCTATTGCCATGGAGGGTGCGCTGAAGCTCAAGGAAATCTCCTATATCCATGCTGAAGCCTATGCGGCAGGGGAATTAAAGCATGGTCCTCTGGCGCTGGTCGACCCGCAGATGCCTATTATTGCGGTCGCGCCTAAAGATGGGTTGGAAGAAAAATTGAAATCCAATTTACAGGAGGTGCTGGCGCGTAACGGTAAGGTCTATCTGTTTGCTGATGAGCGCCTGGATTTATCTGATCTGGGACATGATTGCCACATTATTACGCTACCACCCGTCGAGTCTGAGTTAGCTCCTGTGGTGTATACCGTGGTGTTGCAGTTATTGTCTTATTACGTGGCGGTTCGAAAGGGTACGGATGTTGACAAGCCACGTAACCTGGCAAAATCAGTGACGGTAGAATGAGTAGCTCGTTCCTGACGAGTGACGAGATAGTGCTGAGTACTATTTGTTTTCTGTTTCGATTTCATCCCACTGTTGTTTGAGTCGAATGATCTCGGGCTTGAGCGCTAGAAAGGTGGTTACGAGCTGTGGATCAAATTGTTCACCAGCCGCCTGACGGATGTAATCAAAAGCTTCGTTGATGGTCCAGGCCTGCTTATAAGGGCGTACCATGGTCAGAGCGTCAAATACGTCAGTAATGCTGACAATGCGTGCTGACAAGGGAATATCTTCACCACTTAGGCCGTGAGGGTAACCGCTGCCATTCCATTTCTCATGATGGGACAGGGCGATTTCAGCGGCCATCTGGAATAACGGGGTTTCACTTTTGGATAGAATGCTGTGGCCGATACTGGTGTGTTGTTTCATCAGTTCAAACTCTTCCGCTGTGAGCTTGCGTGGGGCCTTGAGTATGGTGTCTGAAATACCGATTTTTCCTGTGTCGTGCATAGGGGCAGCCAGTTCGAGTATATCGACCTGATCTTTAGGCCAGTTGCAGTCTCGGGCTAATGCAGCAGAATAGGCTGCCATACGCCAGACATGGACGCCGGTATCGTTATCATTATAGTGGCCTGCTTCACCGAGCATAAACACGGCAGCTTTCTGGCTGGCCTGGAGTTCCAGAGTTCGCAATTTAACTAATTGTTCACAGGCATGTTGCTGATCAGCTAAGGCGAGTTGGGTGCTGACTCGGGCTTTTACCACCGCTGCTTGCACGGGCTTACTGATATAGTCAACGGCGCCAACCTCAAATCCCCGGGTTTCATCATCGCTTTCTGACATCGCGGTGACAAAAATAACCGGGATGCCCTGGGTGATCGGATTGCTCTTAAGTTGGGTACACACCTCATAGCCATCCATCTCAGGCATCATGATATCTAGCAGGATGAGATCAGGTTGTTTTTCCTGGGCAATCTTTAAGGCCATATTGCCGTTGATGGCAACCATGATGGAATAGTTCGGGGCCAGTATGCCTTTCAGAATGTCGATGTTATGGGGAATGTCATCAACTACCAGTATCGAATATTTCCGTTCAGGATCAGTGTTCATGCTGAGATGTTTTATATTGTGTCCATGGTTTCAAGTAGCTGGTTCAGCATGCTCAGGGCTAATTCATAATCATAGCGATCGATCAAATGCTCCAGCTTCTTAAATTGTAGGTGATAATTTTGATCCTTGTTGGCGGAAATGGCTGCTTTTAGGTCATCCATGGATTCCGCGTCATAAGCTTCCAGTTTTTGTTTAAGTGTGTCTAGATGCAGTCGTACTTGTTTGTTCTGTAGATATGATTGTTGTGGCTGGTTTGGTTTGCTGAGCGCTAATTGATGATTGACAGCGTCCAGTGTGATTTTTAATGCAGTATGGAGTGCTTCGAGCTGAGGCTCATGCTCGGAAAGTTTGGTTTTAAAACTGTATTCCAGTTCACGCGCGATGCGTTCCAGTTTGTTGGCGCCAATCGTGGCTGAGATAGTTTTTAAGGTGTGGGCGCCGCGAATAGCCCCCGCCTGATCCTGTTGGTTAATAGCCTCTTGCATGTCAGTCATGACTACCGACTGGTTGCTACTGAATTTAGTGAGCATTTTTTGGTAGAGAGCGTGATTATTATCCAGTCGTTTAATGGCTTGTGCAGTGTTTAAAACCGTTAATGTGTCTATATTGGATGAGGTGCTGGGTGCTGAGTCATTGAGTGGTTTTGATGGTTGCTGTGACGGTGTTATCCAATGGGCGAGTGTTGTGAATAAGGTATAGGTGCTGATGGGTTTTGCGATGTGATCATTCATGCCTGCACTGAGTGCCTGGCCTACATCAGAAGGCATAGCATTAGCCGTCATAGCAATAATGGGCAGGTCTTTGAATGCTTTCTGTTGGCGGATTCGTCGGCTAGCTTCATAGCCGTCCATTTCCGGCATCTGGATATCCATGAGGACGCCATCAAAGGACGCCTGTTCCAGTTGGTTAAGTGCTTCAACTCCATTGTTTGCGATAATTACAGAGAGGCCATTGATTTCCAGCAAGCTTGAGGCTACTTCCTGATTGATTTCGTTGTCCTCTACCAGAAGTATGCGAGCGCCCTGCAACTGGAGAATGCAGTCACTCGTTTCGTCATGGACACGACTATTGCTGATTTTTTCTTTACTAGTGGAGTGCAAGGTGGAGGTCAGTGATTTCATGAGTGAGTAAGGCGTCACGGGTTTATTGATGATGCCATCAATGGCCAGGTTTTCTGTCGTCTCGAGAATAGCATCATGATCACTCGGCGATGCAAGTATCATCACTCTAGGAGGTGTTTTCAGTTTCAGGCTGCGTAAACGCTTGAGCAGGCTAAGACCATCAAGATCAGGCATGTGCCAGGCTAATATGATCAAATCGTACGATGTTTTATCTTGATTCGTGGTGATCAGCTCGATAGCCTCTTCGCCACTACTGATGGTGCTTGTCTGGAGTCCAAGACTGTTAAGCATCGATTGGTAAATGTTGCGTGCTGAGCGATTCTTGTCGATGACTAGCGTGCGCAGATGGGGAAATTGCTCTGAAGGCGAGGGAAGGGTGATTTCCGTTGCTGCAGCGAGGCCAAATTGAGCTTGAAAGTAAAAAGTACTGCCCACATTCTCGGTACTGGTAAGCCAGATTTTACCCTCCATCATTTCTGCTAGTTTCCTTGAAATCGCGAGGCCTAATCCGGTGCCACCGTATTTGCGAGTGGTAGAACTATCCAACTGATTAAAGGACTGAAACAAGGATTGGCACTGGGACGCTGACATTCCAATACCGGTATCACTGACTGTGAATTGCATGGTGATTTTGTTATCGATGATGTTTGTAGGTTCTACTTCGATAATTACTTCACCCTGTTCAGTAAATTTTACAGCATTGCTGCATAGGTTGATGAGGATCTGACCTAGTCGCAAAGGGTCACCAATGAGTTTAACCGGGGTAGATGAGGCAATGTTGAAGAGTAACTCCAAACCTTTTTCTTCTGCTTTGAAACTGAGCAAGTTGGCCAGGTTGTCGAAGACATCATCGAGCCGAAACTCTGTTGCTTCAAGTTCGAGTTTGTCAGCTTCAATTTTAGAGAAATCAAGAATGTCGTTAATGATGCGCAGCAAAGATTCAGCGGACTGATGTACCTTCTCTATCTGGTGATGTTGTTTGTGATTGAGGCTGGTTTGCAAGACCAGGTGTGACATGCCTATGATGGCATTCATGGGCGTTCGGATTTCATGGCTCATATTGGCAAGAAAGTCACTCTTGAGTTTGCTTGCTGATTCGGCAGCTTCTTTGGCAGCAGACATCGCGGATTCGGCCTCTTTGCGACTGGAAATATCCTGGAAAACAGCCACGGTGCCTGAGATGCTGCTGTTCTCATATAGGGGGGCGGCTACAATGGAAACTGGAAATGTGTGGCCATCTTTGTGCACAAAGATTTCAGTGTCAGAGCTAAACTTTGTACCCTGCGCAATACTCTGTTGGATGTTGGCTTGATTGGTATTGAAAGGGTGTTGGTCTTCATTGTGGACATGGATCAGTTGATACAGCTTTTTGCCCAGTAGTTCATCTTTTTTCCACCCCAATAAACGTTCGGCTTCCTGGTTGACAAAAATACACTGCCCCTGTTTGTCTTCGGCATATACGCCTTCACCCATAGTGTCGGTGAGGCGTGAAAGAAAATGGTTGCTTTCACGGATGCGCTCTTCCATCGCTTTATGTTCAGTGACGTCGGTACTGATGGAGATATACTGAAAAGGTTTCTGTTCGCTATCCAGTAACGGCACAATTGTGGAATCCATCCAGTATTCGTGATGGTGTTTATCGTGATTGCAGATTTCGCCATGCCAGGTTTGACCTGAGGCAATGGTGTGCCATAGGTCAGTATAAAACGCAGCAGATTGTTTGCCTGATTTGAGAAGGCTGTGAGTGTTGTTGAGTAGTTCTTCTCTGGAATAACCGCTGATACTACAAAATTTATCATTGGCGTAAGTAATACGTCCCTCAGCATCCGTGCTGCTGACGATGGCGTGCTGGTCAACCGCAAATTTCTGAAATTCCAGTTCCCGAGTGAGTAAGTTTAATTGATTGTTGGACGAAGTTACCTGTCGTAATACCAAATGGCTAATTAATAATACGATGAGGATGATGCTGGCGGATAAAGTTGTCTGGATCAGGTTATAACGACTTTTTCGCGATTGGATGTTTGCTTCCAGCGCATCGAGTTTTAGCTGGCTTTCATAGAACAATCGATTTGCATTTTCTGACATGCGAGTGAACAGGGGCGGTAGCTTGCGCAGGTGATCCTTAATGTCGCTGAGGATTTGAATGAAATCATTCTGCTGCGAACTGTCGCGAAGCTGTTCACGCTTCATTAGCAGGTTTAACAGGGTATTTGATTCAGATTCAATCTGAATGAGTTTGGGGCGTAAATCGATGACTTCCAGGATGTATTCGCTGGCGTTTTGACTGCGACGATAACGGATCTGTCGTAGCATAGTGGCCTGGCTTTCAATATTCAGCTGGGTGGTGCGCTGCAATGAGCCACCGTGTTCAAGCACATTGAGGGCTTGATCCAGCTGTTGGATAGCTGTCTGGATCTCAGCGCGGGCTTTTTGTTGTCCACGGATACTCGTTGAGGTAGCCATCTTGTAGACTTTGTTTTCAATCCTGGTCAGATCGGCAATGATAGTTTCGCCAATTTGTAAGCGGGCGTGTTCATTTTCGATCTGTGCATTCAGACGTTCGAATAATTGTGTAAAACCAATGTTTATGGCAATGAACAGCAGAAAGCCCGTGAGGTAGGTAATGAGCTGAAGATAAATGCGGCTGGAGGTTACACCTGTCTCTTCTTGTGTCGTGCTCTGGTTATGCGTATTCGATGACATCAGCCCAAAAAACCATCACTTAAAATTGATGTGTATTGTCGATGAAGCCGTATTTTCTGAAGATGGCCTGGCCGTCAGCTGAGGCGGTATATTCCATGAAACGTTGGGCGACCTCTGGATGTTTGGAAAACGTTAGCAGGTTTAGCAGTAGTTTCTTGGGCTTGGCGAGATTGGGGTCAATTTCGATGATATCCATCAACTCTCTGTTTTCGTCGAAGTAGGCAGTGGCTCGCCAGTTGACGATAATATCTGCATCACCATTTTTTAACGCATTATTGAGATTCCTGGAGTCAGTGGCGAGATAGCTGGAATTATCCATGACGGCTTTAAAAATACCCTGCATCTCCAGGATTCGTTTGGTTTCTCGTCCAATACTGCCGCTGTCCGGGTTGACGATGACCACGGCTAGGTCTTTGCGAGCCAACTGGTTAAGGTTGGCGTCCAGTCCTTTAGGGTTGTGTTTATGCACAATTAAAGCAGCCTGGTTGTAACCAACGTGTACAAATTCACCCAGCAGGCCTTCTTCCAGGTGTCGTGTTCGGTAGGAGGCTGAGCCAGGCAAATATAAGTCACCTATGCGACTGGTCTTCAGGCTCAGATAAAGGTCTTCTGACCCACCCTGGTTGATGGTGATTTTAACCTGTTGTTCCTGTTCAATAATCCGGGCGATTTCCGTGATCGGGTGGGCCATGGTGATGCCACAATAGATGAGGAGCTCTTTTTTAGGTGTCTGTTCATCGGGGCCAGGTTCACAGCCGGTGATCCATAGCAGTATGGCAATCAGGTGCAATGTTATGGTGAGTATACGGAACATAGGGCGGTTGCTAGTTAATCAGTCTATTAATGACTTTAGACCTTTTTAAATGCATTTGCTGATGATGAGGGACTGAATATCGACTGTTGTTGTCCATGATGATCCGTGTGAGGGCAATAGTGATGTTCAATGAAGCCTGATTTATTGATACTGATAACTACTATGCACTTAAGTCTCAGTGGATGAATTTCCAAGGTAGTCGTGATAATCTACGGGGTTCCTCTATAGAAAAATGGATACCATGGCGAGAAAGCTGTATATCAAGACCTTCGGGTGCCAGATGAATGAATATGACTCGGCCAAAATGCACGATGTGCTGGCCGATTCAGAAGAGCTGGTCCAGGTCTCAAATCCTGAAGAAGCGGATATTCTCCTGCTTAATACCTGTTCCATTCGCGAGAAAGCCCAGGAAAAAGTATTTTCCCAACTGGGCCAGTGGAAGGACTGGAAAAAAGACAAACCTGATCTGGTCATTGGTGTTGGTGGCTGTGTGGCATCTCAGGAAGGGGATGCGATTCGTCAGCGTGCGCCCTATGTCGACATGGTATTTGGCCCGCAGACGATTCATCGTCTGCCGGAGATGCTTAGTCATGTTGAAGAGAAGCATCAGTCCGTCGTTGATATTTCATTTCCGGAAATTGAGAAATTCGATAACTTGCCTGAACCTCGTGCAGAGGGTCCGAGTGCCTTTGTATCAATCATGGAAGGTTGTAGTAAGTACTGTACTTTCTGTGTCGTGCCCTATACCCGCGGGGAAGAGATTTCACGCCCTTTTGATGATGTGATTGCTGAGGTGTCGCAACTGGCTGCTCAGGGTGTGCGTGAAATTAACCTGCTGGGCCAGAATGTAAATGCCTATCGCGGTGAAATGCATGATGGTGAAATTGCCGACCTGGCCCTGTTGATTCATTATGTTGCTGCTGTGGAGGGAATCGAGCGTATTCGGTTCACCACATCTCATCCGGTGGAATTCTCCGATTCATTGATCCAGGCTTATGCCGAGGTGCCGGAACTGGTCAGTTTTGTGCATTTACCTATTCAGAGCGGTTCCGATCGGGTACTGGCCGCCATGAAGCGGGGGCACATGGCGATGGAGTATAAGTCCAAAATCCGCCGCTTGCGTGAAGCACGTCCGGATATCACCATTTCCTCTGATTTTATTGTGGGCTTTCCGGGCGAAACCGATGCCGACTTTGAGCAGACTATGAAACTGATCGATGAGATTGGTTTTGATCATTCCTTCAGTTTTGTCTACAGTGCTCGTCCCGGCACACCGGCGGCATCTCTGGATGATGATGTGTCTCTGGAAACGAAGAAAGCACGTTTAGCGCGTTTGCAGGCACGCATCAACGAACAGGCAGCTGTTATCAGTGCTGCTATGGTTGGCAGCGTGCAGCGTGTACTGGTTGAACGCCCATCGAAGAAAGACCCACAGCAAATGGCGGGTCGTACCGAAAATAACCGGGTGGTAAACTTTGATGGTGGTGAGCGTCTGATCGGACACTTTGTCGATGTGCGTATAACCAAAGCGTTGCCGAATTCACTGCAGGGTGAGTTTGTGGCGCTGGCGGATTTCGAGACTGAGCGCCTGAGTGCGTAATCTGAATATTCTAAAAAAGAATCTAAAATAAACATTATGACTCAAAGTCTGGAAATCGATTTAAGCCCGGCCGATAATTTACGGTTATCCAACCTGTGCGGACCTTTTAATGAGCATCTGCGACAGATTGAGTCGCGTCTGGGTGTTGAGATAAATAACCGCAATCATCACTTCAAACTAATTGGTGAGCCTGAAGGCATCAAGGTCGTGGCTGAGGTGTTGAAGGCGCTCTATATCTCGACTGAAACTGAAGATCTGACCCCATCCAGCATTAATCTGATACTGCAAGATTCAGGACTTGAATTGTTGACGGATGAGCGCAGTATCGATGCCGAACACTGGAGTCTGAAATTACGCAAAGGTGTCATTAAAGGACGCGGGCCGAATCAGGTTCATTATTTACAAAATATACTCACCCATGATTTGAATCTGGGTATTGGACCGGCAGGTACGGGTAAAACCTATCTGGCGGTGGCCTGTGCGGTTGAGGCGCTGGAGGCTGAAAAGGTGCGGCGACTGGTCCTGGTCAGGCCGGCAGTAGAGGCGGGTGAGCGTCTGGGTTTTCTGCCGGGTGATTTGGCGCAGAAAATCGACCCCTATTTGCGACCGATGTATGATGCGCTCTATGAAATGCTGGGCTTTGAACGTGTGGCTAAACTGATGGAGCGTAATATTATCGAAATCGCCCCGTTGGCCTACATGCGTGGCCGGACCCTGAATGATGCCTTTATTATTCTGGATGAAGCACAGAACACCACGCGGGAACAGATGAAAATGTTTCTGACGCGAATTGGCTTTGGTTCCACGGCAGTGGTCACCGGCGATGTCACCCAGGTCGATTTGCCCCGCGGTACGCAGTCCGGACTCCGGCATGCCATTGAGGTATTAAAGGACATCGATGATGTGGCAATGACCTTTTTCAGTGCCCGTGATGTTGTGCGTCACCCACTGGTACAACGCATTGTTACCGCTTATGACCAATATGGCGATGAAGACTAAGACCATGTCAGTTGAACTGGATGTGCAATACAGCGAAAGCCAGGCAGAAGCCGGCGAAGAGCCTCCGACGAGTGACGAGTTCCAGCTCTGGGTTGATCATGCCTTGCGTCAGGCGGGTGATGCCCAGGTCAGTATCCGCATTGTGGATGAGGCTGAAAGCCAGTCCTTGAATAAACGTTATCGCGGCAAAGATTACCCTACCAATGTTTTGTCTTTTCCTATGGATATCCCGGAAGCGCTGGGGATTGCCATGTTAGGTGATCTTGTTATTTGTGCACCCGTGGTAGAGCGTGAGGCGCGTGACCAACATAAAGATACCAAATCGCATTGGGCGCATATGGTCATTCACGGCATGTTGCATCTGCAGGGCTATGATCATGTGGAAGATGAACAGGCAGAAGAAATGGAAAGGCTGGAAATTCAACTAATGCAGCAACTGGGCTATACAGACCCCTACGGTAATGACTAAATGAATGATCAAACCAGTGATTCGAAACTCACCTTCATCGAAAAACTCAGTCGAATTTTTCTTGATGTACCACAGGATCGTGAAGAGCTGATCGATATACTTCAAAGCGCATATAAGCGAGATCTGTTTGATGTTGATGCTTTGACCATGATTGAAGGCGTCTTTCAGGTTTCTGAAATACAGGCCCGGGATATCATGATACCTCGCTCACACATGGTGGTGCTGGATGAGAAAAACACCTATGAAGACATGTTGCCGGTGGTGATTAATTCCGGTCATTCACGGTTTCCTGTCATCGGTGATAACCGCGATGAGATTGTCGGCATTCTACTGGCTAAAGACCTGTTGCGTTATAGCGATGCGGAAAGCCGGGGTGAGTTTGATCTCAAGGATGTATTGCGGTCACCAATTTTCGTACCCGAGAGTAAACGCCTCAATGTATTGCTCAAGGAGTTTCGTTCCAGTCGTAATCACATGGCTATCGTGGTGGATGAATATGGCGGTGTCGCCGGTCTGGTAACCATCGAGGATGTGCTGGAGCAGATTGTTGGCGATATTGATGACGAACATGATGTTGAAGATGTCGGCAATATTCGCCGCCTGGGTGTGAGTCGCTATTCGGTGAAAGCACTGACCTCGATTGAAGAATTCAATGCCTATTTTGAAAGTCAGTTTGCGGAAGATGATTACGATACCCTGGCCGGTATGCTGATGAAGTATCTCGGGCATTTACCGAAGCGGGGTGAGTCTATTACCATCGACCGTTTTCTGTTCAAAATCACCAGTGCTGACAGTCGTCGTATCAAGCAGGTGCAGGTGATTCTGTTGCCCGAATCCGCCAGGGAATCCAGCGGTGATAGCTGAATTACTGAAGACAAATACTAAACTCCGATCCATCTTATTTTATTTCTCTGCGCTATTCTGCGGCTTACTGTTGCCGTTTGCCTTTGCGCCTTATGATCAGTCCTGGCTGCTGTACCCCTTACTGACGGGCTTGTTCCTGATGCTGGTCGAGCAAACACCGGCGCAGGCTTTCAAACGTGCTTTTTGGTTTGGTCTGGGCTGGTTTGCTCATGGCGTGCACTGGATATATTACAGCTTGCATTATCATGGTGGTGCACCCGCATTAATGGCCAGTGTCATGGTTCTGTTGCTGGCGGCGTATCTGGCATTGTTCCCGGCCACTGTACTGGCAGCCGGTCGTCGATGGTTCAAGCTATCGGCCAGCAAGCAACTGGTTCTGTTGTTCCCGTTATTATGGGTGCTGGCAGAATGGTTAAGGGGGACTGTACTGACAGGTTTTCCCTGGTTGCAGTTGGGTTATTCACAAATCGATACGCCATTAGCCGGCTATGTGCCGTTGCTTGGTGGTCTTGGCCTCACCTATCTGGTTGCCTTGAGTTGTGGTTTACTGGCCGTGCTCGTGTATAAACGCCGGCTGGTTCAGAGTCTGGCTGTGCTTGCCAGTATCTGGCTTCTGGGCTATGGGCTTATGCCAATTGACTGGACTGAAAAAACAGGTGAGCCTGTCAGGGTCAGTCTGATACAGGGAAATATTGCCCAGAGTGACAAGTGGCAACGCCATATGCGTCAGCCGACGCTGGACATGTACCGGGAACTGACTCGTCAGCACTGGGATAGTGATGTCATTATCTGGCCAGAAACGGCCGTGCCTGATTACCAGTTCAGGGTGCGTCCATATCTGGCCGAGCTGAAACGCGAAGCCAATGGCCATGATGTTGATGTGCTGCTGGGCTTGTTTATCCGTGATCAAAATAAACGACGTTATTACAATAGCGTGATCAATCTGCGTGATGGTGTGTATAAAAAACGTCATCTCGTGCCCTTAGGTGAGTATTATCCATTTCGCAGTCTGCTCACTTTTTTTTCACGCTGGATCAAGATCCCCATGTCAGATGTTGACTCGGGCCCAGAACGACAGCCGCTGGTTGAGATGGCTGGTCAGACTGTCGGTATCAGTATTTGTTTTGAGGATGTGTTTGATCGAGATGTGCGCAAAGATCTGCCTGAGGCGCGTCTGCTGATTAATGTGAGTAATGATGCCTGGTTCGAGGATTCGCCCGAGGCCTGGCAACACCACCAGATCGCGCGCATGCGAGCGTTGGAAACAGGTCGTTATATGCTGCGTGCTACCAATACCGGTGTGTCTTCGGTCATTGATGCTAGTGGACAGGTTCAGGCGATAGCCCCACAATTCGAGCGCTATGTACTGAGTGCTGAAGTACAGCCATTAATGGGGCGAACCCCCTATGTCATGTGGGGCAATTATTTATTGATAAGTCTGGTAGTTAGTGTGCTAGTGCTGGTTCGTGTGTTAACTGTAAACAATACAGGACGGTCGCAATGAAGAAAAATATGCTGCTCAGTTTGTCAGGGACGGTTGTACTGGCGCTCGGGCTGACATCGTCATGGGTACATGCGGGTAAGCCTGAGGTGGTGACCGCACAGGCAGAGTGTAATCCACAACGCGTTTGCACCGTCAGAGTAACCCTGCAACATGATGATACAGGCTGGGATCATTATGCCAATCAGTGGCAGGTGCTAAGTCCACAGGGGCAGGTGTTGGCGACACGCACGCTTCACCATCCTCATGTGGATGAGCAACCATTTACTCGTTCATTGTCCGGAGTGAGGATACCTGTTTCGATCAAGACGCTACTTGTTCGTGCGTCTGATTCGGTTCATGGCGTAGCTGAACAGGATTATGTGTTAACACTGGAATGAGTGGGTTCTTACCGAACTTGCGGATGTCGTTGTTTATGTCGGACTTTTTCTAACGTTCAAAACGCCTGAAAGTCCTGTGCTGACAGTTCGGGCAGGCGGGTATATGACTCGTGGTATTGAATTGAATCAATTCGTTACAGTTGCCACAGGCCAGTGAGCCGGGACCGGTGATTTCGCCGCTATGGTATGTCACCAGTTGGTTGACCGGGTGGCTGAGCTCCTCGAGCTCGACACGGGTCTTGTCGGCCACTGATAAAAACAGTTCCAGTACTTTTTGTTCGATGATGTCGATATCCAGTAGCAACCATTCGCTGAACTCGTGGCTTGTTTCCATCAGGTACTCTGCGGCATCATTGATGTCACGCTTGATGTAATTACCTACTTCTTCAGCCTCTTCCAGGCTGATTTCACCCAGGCGAATAGCTTCCTGTTTGGCCCTGTCGATGGCTTTTTGTAAAGTAGGCATAGCATGGGCTTCGGCGGTTTCGATGCTGTCTCTGATGCGCGCCATCATCTGGTTATAGGAATCAACCAGTGAATGATTACAATTGTTATTTGAGGCTGGCATGGTAAGACCTTGTGACTGAAATAACTGAGTTTCTTTGCATAGGGTACTGATGTATCCTTCACATCCTTTATAGTTCAGTCTGATCGACTCTGCGTGAATTGAAGCCAATAAGATGCAAGAAAATTACAAGCCCCAAGAAATTGAACAACAAGCCCAGGAATATTGGGATAAAAATCAGATATTTAAGGCGATAGAAGACCCGGACAGGGAGAAGTTTTATTGCCTGGCTATGTTTCCTTATCCCAGTGGTCGCCTGCATATGGGGCACGTACGTAATTACTCCATTGGTGATGTGATTTCTCGCTATCAACGCATGCAGGGCAAAAATGTATTGCAGCCTATGGGCTGGGATGCTTTTGGCTTACCCGCCGAAAATGCCGCCCATAAGAACAAGGTGGCACCCGCAAGCTGGACCTATGAGAATATTGATTACATGCGCGGCCAGTTGCAGCGGCTGGGGTTTGGCTATGACTGGGATCGTGAACTGGCGACCTGTCGCCCTGAATATTACCGCTGGGAGCAGTGGTTATTCACCCGGCTATTGAAAAAGGACCTGGTGTATAAGAAGAATGCCATGGTGAACTGGGATCCGGTGGATCAGACCGTACTGGCCAATGAGCAGGTTATTGATGGTCGAGGCTGGCGTTCAGGTGCCTTGGTGGAGCGTAAGGAAATTCCCCAGTGGTTCATGAAAATCACCGATTATGCTGACGAGTTGTTGAAGGATATTGATAAGCTTGACGGCTGGCCCGAGCAAGTGCGGACCATGCAACGTAACTGGATCGGCCGTTCCGAAGGCGTTGAGCTGCAGTTTGAGGTCGGCGGTGAAGAGCCGCTGACGGTTTATACGACACGGCCTGATACCCTGATGGGGGTAACCTATGTGGCGGTGGCGGCTGAACATCCGCTGGCACTGAAAGCCGCGTCACAGAATCCTGACCTGCAGACATTTGTCGAAGAATGTAAAACAACCAAGGTTGCGGAAGCCGATATGGCCACCATGGAGAAAAAAGGGATGGATACCGGTTTTCGGGCGATCCATCCTGTTACTGGCGAAGAAGTGCCGGTATATGCAGCTAATTTTGTACTGATCGATTACGGTTCTGGTGCGGTGATGTCAGTGCCGGCCCATGATCAGCGTGACTATGAATTTGCCCGGAAGTATGGTCTGGCGATTAAGCAGGTCATATATCCGCTGAATGATGAAACGGTGGATCTGGAGCAGGCGGCCTTCACGGAAAAAGGCATATTAAAAAATTCAGGACTGTTTGATGGTAAAACCTCAGAACAGGCTTTTGATGCCATAGCCGAATATCTGGCTGAGCAGGGTAAGGGCGCTAAACAGGTGAATTTCCGTTTGCGTGACTGGGGTGTTTCCCGTCAGCGTTACTGGGGTACACCAATTCCGGTGATTAATTGTGATGCCTGTGGTTCGGTGCCGGTGCCAGAAGACCAGTTACCGGTTGTCTTGCCTGAAGATGTCAGTTTTGGTGAGGATGTGGGCTCGCCGATCAAGAAAATGCCAGAATTTTATCAAACCACCTGTCCTCAATGCGGTGGCAAGGCCGAGCGTGAGACTGACACCTTCGATACCTTCTTTGAGTCATCCTGGTATTACGCCCGATTTGCCTCGCCGGATGCGGACGCCATGCTCGACGAGCGGGCCAGGTACTGGCTGTCAGTAGATCAATATATCGGTGGCATTGAGCATGCGGTACTGCACCTGCTCTACGCGCGTTTCTTCCATAAGCTGATGCGGGATGAGGGCCTGGTCGACGGTGATGAGCCGTTTATTCGTTTGCTTACCCAGGGCATGGTACTGAAAGACGGTACCAAGATGTCCAAGTCCAAGGGTAATACCGTCGATCCCCAGGGACTGATCGATCAGTATGGGGCCGATACGGTGCGTTTGTTTACTATGTTTGCAGCCCCCCCGGAACAGTCACTGGAATGGGCTGACTCCGGGGTGGATGGCGCATACCGTTTCCTTAAACGTTTATGGAAACAGGTGTATAGCCATGTCTCCGTATTGCGGGCGGTGGAACTAAGGCCTGATGAGTTGAATGAGCAACAAAAGGCACTACGCTTTAAGCTGCATGAAACCATTAAAAAGGTTAGCGATGATATTGGCCGTCGTTATACCTTCAATACGGCCATCGCGGCAATTATGGAATTGATGAATGAGCTGGCTAAATTCAATGATGATTCGGATCAGGGTCATGCTCTCATGCAGGAAGCCCTGGATGCCATTGTGTTGATGCTGTCACCCATTGTGCCTCATATCTGTCACCAGCTTTGGCAACAACTGGGTCACGAACAGATAGTGGCCACTGAGCATTGGCCCAGCTATGACGAATCGGCCCTGGTACAGGATACTGTGGAGCTGGTGGTTCAGGTGAACGGAAAATTACGTGGCCACATTCAGGTCCCTGCTGATGCTGATAAGGCCAGCATTGAGCAGATGGCCAAAGAGAATGAGAATGTGAAACAGCATACCGAAGGTAAGACCCTGCGTAAGGTCATTGTAGTACCCGGTCGACTGGTCAATCTGGTGGTGGGTTAAGTACACATGCAGGCAGGTCTATACAGAGCTGAAAACATGTCGAGGGACTGGCAGCCCTTTAGACTGCTGGTGTTACTGGTATGTTTTGTATCGCTGCAGGCCTGTGGTTTTCATCTGCGTGGTGCTTATCAGTTGCCAGAGTCGATGGCGACGACCTTCCTGGAAACCAGCAACGATAACAGTGAGCTGGTTCGTTTTCTCAGGCGAGCACTCTTGGCCAGTGATATTGAGCTGGTTGAATCAAAAGATAGTGCCCAGGCGCATTTGCGGTTGCTTGCCGAACAACAGAGTAAACGGGTGCTGTCAGTGGATTCCAGAGGTCGGGCACGGGAATACGAGTTGAGCTACAGTGTCGACTTTGTGTTGGCCACGCAAGACAGAGTATTGATTCCACAACAGCGCCTGACGTTGACCCGGGATTTTCTGTTTGATACTGAGGATGTATTGGGCAAGGGACGTGAAGAAGCCATGTTGATCCGGGATATGCAGCAGGATATGGTGCGACTCATCATGTTGCGACTGCAGGCAGCCAGGTCTTACTAGTTTCGAGGGAAAATCAGTATGAAAGTACGTCCTGATCAAATCCAGCAGCATCTGAGCAAGGGCTTGCAGCCGATCTATTTTGTCTATGGTGACGAGCCCCTGCAGGTTATGGAAACAGCCGATGCCATTCGCGCCAAAGCCCGGGAGCTGGGTTACAGTGAGCGGGAGGTCATGGATGTGGACAATAAGTTTGACTGGAGCCAGTTACAGGATGTTGGCAACAGTCTGTCACTATTTGCAGAACAGCGTATTCTTGAATTGCGTATGCCAACAGGCAAGCCGGGTAAGCCCGGTAGCCAGGCATTACTCGACTATGCCCAGCGTCCCGCCGATGATGCGGTACTGATTATTACCAGTGGCAAGCTTGAGGGCAGTGCCAAAAACACCAAATGGCATAAAACCCTTGATCAGGCCGGCATTATTGTTCAGTGCTGGCCTGTCGCGGTACATGAATTGCCGCGCTGGATTGAGCAACGAATGCAGGGTCTGGGTATGCAGGCCAGTCGAGATGCCGTGGCCCTGTTGGTAGAGCGAGTGGAAGGAAACCTGCTGGCCGCTGCCCAGGAAATTGATAAGTTGTATCTGCTTTACGGCCCGGTACGACTGGAGCTTGAGCAGCTGACTGCTGCGGTGACTGACAGTGCGCGCTATAGCATTTATGACCTGGTGGACTGTGCTTTAAGCGGTGATCTGGCGCGGACGTCACGCATAATTGGCGGATTGAAAAACGAGGGTGTCGAGCCAGTACTGGCTTTGTGGGCCCTGAGTCGAGAGGTTCGCCTGCTTACCAGTCTGGCAGAATCCGGGATGTCACAGGATGCTGCCATGGCCAAGGCCAGGGTCTGGGATAGTCGCAAAGCATT
>JBFFSQ010000018.1:0-26245 GCA_041572275.1 Gammaproteobacteria bacterium | reverse complement strand
TTAAGCAGCTTTCGCAAGGCCAGCTTTAGCAGCTTCAACCAATTGACCAAAAGCGGCTTTATCGTGAACTGCGATATCAGCTAAAACTTTACGATCAATATCGATCTCAGCTTTGCTTAAACCGTTAATGAAACGGCTGTATGACATTTCAAATTCACGAGCAGCTGCATTAATACGCGTGATCCATAATTTACGGAATTCACGTTTTTTAACACGGCGGTCACGATATGCGTATTGACCTGCTTTAATAACAGCCTGGTGAGCTACACGATAAACACGACTACGTGCACCGTAATAACCCTTGGCTTTCGACATTACCTTTTTGTGTTTAGCTCTCGCCTGTACACCACGTTTAACTCTTGACATGATTCAGGCTCCTATACAAACGGCAACATGCGTCTAACCATACGAACATCACAGGAAGCAACCTGTGAAGGCTCGCGCAAATGGCGCTTACGCTTGGTGGATTTCTTAGTCAAAATATGACGACGGAATGACTGGGCGCGTTTAAAACCGCCAGAACCATTCTTACGGAACCGCTTGGCTGCGCCGCGGTTAGTTTTCATCTTAGGCATTGTGTGCTCCAAAATAATACTTCAAAAGACCCAGACTCAATCCCAAAGGACGAATACAGGGTGATTATTTTCGGGTTTTAGTCCCCTCTAATGGGGCGTGGGTCCCTGATGAACCACGTTTTAGGTTGCCCTAAACCGCTATTGCTATTCAGCATTCGCAGCATATGACCGCCATGAATGGCGGAAATGTCGTTATTTACCGGAGCAATAACGACTCTACATCCTGTAGATCAATTCGTTTACTTGGTCTTCTTGGGTGACAGCATCATCACCATCTGACGGCCTTCCATTTTTGGCATTTGCTCAACAGTTCCAAATTCTTCCAGGTCTTTAGCCACACGTTGCAGCAATTCCAGACCCAGTTCCTGATGAGCAAATTCACGGCCACGGAAGCGCAGTGTTACCTTAGCCTTGTCACCATTTTCAAGGAAGGCAATGAGTTTTTTCAGTTTGGTCCGGTAATCACCCTCTTCAGTACGTGGGCGAAACTTAATTTCCTTAACCTGAACCTGCTTCTGTTTCTTGCGATTCGCTGCCTGCTGTTTTTTAGCTTCGAACTTGTATTTGCCGAAATCCATAATCCGACAAACAGGTGGCTCAGCATTCGGTGACACTTCCACCAGATCAAGATTAGCTTTCTGAGCCATGGCCAGGGCATCTTCAATTTTAAGAATGCCGGCCTGTTCACCATCAGCATCAATTACCCGTACTTCGGGATATGTGATCATATCGTTCTTACGAACTTTTTTATCGGCAGCGATCTTTTATTCCTCCAAAATAGCGAAACCGCGGTTCTCGATAGCATTTGAAAGTCCGGTTGCGAAGTCTTCAATAGACATCGACCCCAGGTCTTTACCATCGCGAGAACGCACGGCTACACTCTGATTTTCTAGTTCCCGGTCACCAATGACCAACATATAGGGAACACGCTGTAATGTATGTTCGCGAATTTTAAAGCCGATCTTCTCATTTCTCAAGTCCGCTTTGACCTTAAAGCCCTGATCATGGAGTATTTTTTCCACTTTTTGGGCAAATTCAGCCTGATGATCAGTAATATTCAGGATTACCGCATGCTGAGGTGATAACCACAGCGGGAATTTACCCTCATAATGCTCAATCAAAATACCAATAAAACGCTCAACCGAACCCAATATCGCCCGGTGCAACATCACCGGTACCTGTCGGCTACCATCTTCAGCCACATACTGAGCATCCAGACGGCCAGGCATTGAGAAATCGACCTGCATGGTACCACACTGCCAGCCTCGCTCCAGGCAATCCTTCAGTGTGAATTCGATCTTGGGGCCATAAAAAGCGCCCTCACCCGGTTGCAGCTTATATTCCAGTCCCTTGGCTTTCAGAGCTTCTTCCAGTGCCTTTTCTGCCTGATCCCAAATTTCATCAGAACCGACTCGCTGCTCCGGACGTGTAGACAGGGCAATTTCGATATTATCGAAACCAAAATCCTTGTAGACATCAAAGGTCAAATCGATAAAAGCCGACACCTCATCCTGTATCTGCTCTTCAGTACAGAAAATATGGGCATCATCCTGAACAAAATTACGCACACGCATCAAGCCATGTAGCGTACCGGATGGCTCGTTGCGATGACAGGAACCAAACTCAGCCAGTCGCAAGGGTAAATCACGATAGGATTTCAAGCCCTGGTTGAATACCTGAATATGACAAGGGCAATTCATTGGCTTTACCGCATAATCACGGTTTTCTGAATGCGTAGTAAACATCATGTCACTGAATTTATCCCAGTGACCAGATTTTTCCCATAGACTACGATCAACGACCTGAGGCGTGTTAATCTCCTGGTAACCATTATCACGCAAGCGAGCACGAATATAGTTCTGAATACTCAGGTTCAAATCCCAGCCATCTTTATGCCAGAACACCATACCCGGCGCTTCTTCCTGAGCATGAAACAAACCCAGTTGTTTACCAATCTTACGATGATCGCGCTTCTCCGCCTCAGCAATACGATGCAAATAGGCTTTTAACTGCTTCTTATCCGGCCAGGCAGTGCCATAAATGCGCTGCAGCATTTTATTATTGGAGTCACCACGCCAGTAAGCACCCGCCAGCTTGGTTAATTTAAAGGCTTTTATTTTACCTGTGCTAGGAACATGGGGACCTCGGCAGAGATCGATAAAGTCACCCTGCTGGTACAATGAAAGGTCTTCATTGGCCGGAATACCTTCAATAATCTGAGCCTTGTACTCTTCACCCATATCACGGAAAAAACGAACCGCCTCATCACGACTTTTGACTGAACGCTCAACTTTGAAATCAGCATTGGCCAGCTCTGCCATCTTCTTCTCAATAGCAACCAGATCATCGGGGCTGAAGCGAGGTTCATAATCGATATCATAATAAAAGCCATCGTCGATAACAGGCCCAATGGTAATCTGTGCAGAAGGATATAGTGCCTTCACGGCCTGAGCCAGGAGATGGGCCGCTGAATGCCGAATGACTTCCAGTCCTTCTTCATTTTTGTCAGTAATAATGGACAATTCTGCATCATTTTCAATGACATAAGCCGCATCAACCAGCTTGCCATCGACTTTTCCTGCCAATGTTGCCTTGGCCAGACCCGGTCCAATTTCGGCAGCAACGTCATATACAGATACAGATGATGAAAAAGTGCGCTGACTACCGTCAGGCAGAGTAATAACAGGCATATTGTGCTCCTGGCTTCAGTGGTGGCCGATACAAGGGGCCACTTGTTTATTTAATGATCCATACGAAAGATCACTAAACAGAGTATAAATTCTTGGAAAACCACTTTAAATAAGGACAAAGTGGTAGGCGCGAGTGGATTATTCCGGGCTCCTCGGCAACTGCTCCTGCGTTGCCCTACTACCAACATCCTGTAGGCATGCCCTCCACCCTACGGATCATGTTGCAAAAATAAATTGCTATTTTCTCAACATGTTCTAAATTGCTCCAGGCAATTTAGTCGAACCAACTTCCCTACTGCTATCAAGAATAAAATCTGAAGAGGAAAATTGGTAGGCGCGAGTGGATTCGAACCACCGACCCCCACCATGTCAAGGTGGTGCTCTAACCAACTGAGCTACGCGCCTGAAGAGCTGGCGATATTACTGATATGGCCACAAATATGCAAGCAATTATCGCCGAGACACGCCCAGTTCCACCAATCATCATCCATTCAGCCCTCGATCTACCAGCCGCTACAGTCCGATAAATAGACTGGCTCCGTCGAGTTAATTGAAAAAGCAGGTAGAACGGCTATTATAAGGACCAGGGAGCAAGGATTAGACATTTGTCAAATTTTGCAAGGCACTGCTATACGTCGGTATCCATATGAGTGCACATCAGAAGTCTTCACCACCCAGTCTAAGAAAACGCTATATCCAGCTCACACTGCTCATCGGTGGACTGGTCATTGGTTTTGCAGCCTATATCTACAGTGGCGTGGTGAACACCAATTCACAAGCCGCTCTCATACTCCAAAAAACAGAACATCAGCTCGAAACCGTAAATAACACCCGTAACTACATCATCAACCTGTACCGAACCATCGACTTATTTCTACTCGACCCGACAGAACAGGATCATGCAGAAGACATTGACCGCCTTATTGATCAGGCAGTCGATGAAAGCCTCAAAATTGACCATAACAATATCGCTGAATTACATGAAACTCACCGCTCACTTGAAACGGCGCTAAAAAAATTAAAGCAGGACATCCGGTTGTTGATGGAAACACGGCTTGATGTCAACCGCCAATATCCAGCACTGTCAATATCGGCCAATGACATGTTTACTCCGCAAACCGATGTTAACAGTGCCATTAGTGTCATGATCGATGAGATCGAGAACGGAGACTTCTCACCGCATTCACCTGAAATCTATCCACTGATACTAAAAACCAATACGCTCTGGGCGAAAGCGGTTTCTCAGCTCCGCATTTATCTGGCCAATCGATTGACGTCGTTCTCAAAATCAATCCTTGTGACCCAGGCAGAATCTGTGGATGCCATTCATCAACAGATACAAGAAAACTTCTCCCGCCTGAAAACACTTTATCAACATGAAACAGAAAGTTTTGAAGGCCTACCTTCGCTACGTGATGCGTCAGTTGCAACTAAGCAATGGCATGACCTGTTCCAGCAGGTACGGCGTATCAATGTTTCCAGCCGCTGGCGCGAAGATAGCCATCTCATGAAAACATCAGTAATCCCCCTGCTCAATAATATTACTGACTTACTCCATAAAATTGACCAGTCACTCAGGGCCCAGGAAAGTACAACGATCAATTTACTTAATAGCAATAGCGACAAACTAGTCTTACTGCTATCTGCTACCATCATGCTGTTTTTGTTCTATATCTTTATGATCCTCGGCTCCCTGGAAATATTGGTGTTTCGTCCTATCTCCAATGTAGCGCTGGCTTTAAAATCAAAAGCCTTTGGTCACGAAGGTCCGCAATTCTCCGGTAAACAATCCCAGGAAACCCAATCACTGATCGAAGCCTTTCATGAAATGGATTATCAGGTGAACCGGCGCGAATATGCCCTTGAGCACCAGGCGTTACACGATGATCTCACCTCACTACCCAACCGCGTCATGCTCAATGACCGTCTGGATTACAATCTCCTGTCATCGAACCGAAACAAAAAAGCGCTGACCCTCTTACTGCTCGATCTAAACCTGTTTAAAGACGTCAATGATTCCCTTGGGCACCCGGTGGGTGACTTACTATTAATCCAGGTGGGACAGCGTTTACTTGAATGTGTACGCGATATTGATACGGTTGCTCGTTTAGGTGGTGATGAATTTGCCATACTGCTGCCGGATACCGACAGGTATCAAGCACTGACGATTACCAAGAAAATCAGCCAATCAATCGCTGAAACCTTCTGTATAGAAGATCACACCATCCACATTGGTGCCAGTATTGGCATTGTCTCCTATCCAAATGATGGTACAAACACTCAGACGTTAATACAGCACGCAGATATCGCGATGTACACAGCAAAACGCAACCGCATCGATTATGCCTTTTATGATGCCAAAGAAAACGAGCACAGCCTCAACCGAATTGCACTTATCAATGATTTACGTAAAGCACTGACAAACAATGAGCTGGAACTGTATTTCCAACCTCAGTTAAAAACCAAAAGTCACTTAATTAATGGAGCCGAAGCGTTACTTCGCTGGGAACATCCTGAATTTGGCTCTATCCAACCAGAAAAGATCATCGAACTTGCCGAACACTCGGGCATTGTGAATGAATTAACAGACTGGATCATAGACACGGCCATTCATCATTGCCGGACCTGGCATGACCATGGTTTTTCTATCAATGTATCAGTCAACCTCTCGGTGCAAAACCTGCTGTACAAATCCCTATGCAAACAGGTCAACCACTTTTTAACAAAGCACACACTGGAAAGCCAGTACCTGACGCTGGAAATTACAGAAAATGGCATGATGGCTAACCCCGGTCGATCCATCGAGGTACTGAACAAACTCAACGAGATGGGTGTACGGCTATCTATTGATGATTTTGGCACAGGCTTTTCATCACTGTCCTACCTGAAACAATTACCAGTGAATGAAATTAAAATTGATAAGTCCTTTGTCATAGACATGGTAGAGAACGAAAACGATGCGACGATTGTTCGCTCAACAATAGAGCTCGGACACAATCTGGGACTGAAAGTAATAGCAGAAGGCGTTGAAAGCCTGAATACATTTGCAATGCTCAGGAAAAACAATTGTGATTTTTGCCAGGGCTTCTATGTGAGTAAACCAATGTCAGCGCAGGATTTCAGCCGGTGGATGAAAAAACAGATTCCCCATACCCAGAACCAGATTATTTTCAATTCTACGCTGTCACTTGAAAGCCAAACTGCAAATTAATCAGCATCTGGAACAGTTCAGCCTGGAGGCCACCCCATTGGACGCCCTCCCACCAGATGCAGATGGATATGAAATACTGTCTGCCCAGCCTCTGCATTACAATTCATAACCGTTCTATAACCCGGCTCAGCAATACCTTCAGCCTGTGCCACCTGTTTGGCTGACAGAAACATCTTGCCAATCAGCTCGGCATCTTCCGACTGAATGTCATTGATGGTTGAAATGTGTTTTTTAGGAATAACCAGAATATGAGTGGGCGCCTGTGGATTCAAGTCACGGAATGCCAGCACATCATCATCCTGATAGACAATATCACCGGGGATATCACCAGAAGCAATTTTACAGAAAAGACAGTCGCTCATTTTGTACTCTTTTTATTGGTTTTAGACATATTCATCAATAATACCGGAAACCTGTCGTGGCTGATTCTGATCCGCAACCAGGGCCTCATTTTCCCTGAAAGCCTGTATGGCTGCCGGCAGACTGAAGCGCCTAAACTCAGGTTGACTGAATCCCGTACCCTTGAGAAACTCGCGCTGATTATCATAGGTATTACCTACGGGCTCAGAACGAGAGGATAAAACCTCGCCACGCAAAATACGGCCGCCACTGCGTTCAGCATCGCTGGAAGTTTGACGATTAGTTGCTTCAGCAACTGTATTATTTTGCTGTTCAGGCCCAGTACGCGCATTACGACCTCGCCCGAAAGCGGGTAGCGCAAGTGGTGCGGCAAGACCTGACAGGGCAATATCCATTTAAAACTGGCTCATTTAGACAATTTATGGGTAGATTTTAATTATAGCAGTTCAGGTTACTGACGTCGGCAATCACAGTGGCTATCTCAGCCAAAAACACCTTGCCACATAGCTCTGTCGGTACTTTCATAACAACAGGGTAACTCGCTCATCTGAACTTAATTGACCATTTTAAGGCGACCAGAAAAAGCATGAGCCAGGGTACCCCCATCGATATACTCAAGCTCACCACCAAGAGGGATGCCATGGGCCAGTCGTGTTGCAGCAATGCCGTAGTCCTCAGCCATCTGGGAAATATAGTGTGCTGTCGCCTCACCTTCCACGGTAGGGTTGGTGGCAAGAATTATTTCTTCTACCCCATCGGTCTTTAGTCGCTGCTCCAGAACATCCAGCCCAAGTTCTGCTGGCCCTATACCATCCAGCGGTGACAGATGCCCCATTAACACAAAGTATGTACCTTTAAAGTCAGTCGCCTGTTCGATAGCCAGTACATCAGCCGGCGTTTCAACAATGCACAGGAGCCCCTGCTCACGCCCGGGATCACGACACAGATTGCAAATATCATCTTCAGATAACGTCCGACATTGTGAACAATGACCAATGTGCTCAACGGCTTCCTGCATGATGCGGGACAACTTCATGGCACCTTCTCGGTCTCGCTCAAGCAAATGAAAGGCCATACGTTGCGCTGATTTGGGGCCTACACCAGGCAAACAGCGCAGGGCCTCAATCAGTTGTAACAACAGGGGCGAATGGCTCATGGCTTAGAATGGTAACTTCAATCCACCAGGGAGGTTTAGACCTGATGTCACGCCAGACATTTTTGATTCGGTTTCCTGTTCAATACGACGCACTGCATCATTAACCGCTGCTGCCAGCAGATCTTCGAGCATATCCTTATCGTCTCCCATCAGGCTATCGTCCAGAGACACGCGACGCACTTCATGACGGCCATTCATCAGTACTTTTACCATGCCACCGCCAGACTGACCTTCCACTTCCATTTTTGCAATTTCTTCCTGCGCCTTCTGCATATCTGCCTGCATCTTCTGCGCCTGTTTCATCATGTTACCTATGCCACCTTTCATGGGGGATCTCCTCGTTACTGCTATTCGTTAAGTGAATCGACCGGGCGTACCGAATTAGGCACGACCTCGGCATCAAAATTTTCTTTCAGCGCTCTGACGGTCGGGTCATTATCGATAGACCGCTCCGCCTGTTGCTGCTTTTCAGCCACATTTCGTGCCTGAGTCTGGGCCGGAGATTCAGTATCCGGTTCACCCAGAACAATATTTAATTTAATTTTATCGCCCAAAAATGCACTCAGCGCATCCTGTAATTTAGCCTGCAAGCTGGGGTTCAGGAGCTGACTGTATTCATGGTTCAGGACCAACTTCATATCGTTACCGTTATGTAGCTGTAGCACACAATTAACGGCAAGCTGCTTAACCATACCTTTGATATTCACAGCCTCCACCAGACCATGCCAGTCACCGTTAAAGGCCTGTTGTGGCGGACTCGTCGGTGCCGAAGATGGTGGTATAACGTCCAGGCCAGGGTCAGATGCTGTTTGATGCTGAGCAACAGCCGCCTCGGGACGGTTCTGAGCGGGCATTGCTCCAGGTGCCGCCACCGCGGACGTCATCACTGTAGCCTGCGGTTTGAATGCCAGCATACGCAACAGCGCCATTTCAAAACCGGTTCGAGCATCCGGTGCCAACGGCAGGTCCTTGCGCCCGATCAGTCCGACCTGGTAGAACAGTTGCACATCTTCCACAGCCAGTTGTTGCGCCAGTTGTTGCAGTGTCTCTCGTTCAATCAAGTTCTCATCTATCGCATCCGGTGCATGCTGGGCCAGGGCAATCTGATGCAGCAATACCAGAAGGTCAGCCAATGCATTCTGATAGTCCGGAGTCATTTCCGCTAACGCAGCCACCTCAGTCATCACTGCACTGGCGTCATTGCTAATTAATGCCTTGAGAATGTTCAGAATACGGTCACGGGAGACCGTACCCAACATGGTCTGTACTTCTGCTGTATCCAGTTTACCGCCACCATAGGCAATCGCCTGATCCAGCAAACTCAGGGCGTCACGCATTGAGCCATCAGCACCATATGCCAGCAAGCGGATAGCCTGGTTCTCAAATTCAACCTGTTCCTGTTGCAAAATATATTGCAGATGCTCTTCGATCAGCGGCATAGGCATGCGCTTGAGATTAAACTGCAGACAACGGGAGAGAATGGTCACCGGCAGTTTTTGCGGGTCTGTGGTTGCCAACAGGAACTTCACATGGGGTGGTGGCTCTTCCAGAGTTTTTAGCAAGGCGTTAAAACTATGCCCTGACAACATGTGTACCTCGTCAATCAGATACACTTTAAAACGCCCCTGGGTCGGCGCATATTGAACATTATCCAGCAGTTCACGGGTATCCTCGACCTTGGTCCGTGAAGCTGCATCCACTTCGATCAGATCAATAAAGCGGCCCTCAGCGATGGCCTGACAGGCCGCACAGGTGCCACAGGGCTGGGATGTTACCCCGGTTTCACAATTGAGTGATTTGGCAAATATACGGGCAACCGTAGTTTTACCCACACCCCGGGTACCGGTAAACAGATAGGCATGATGCAGACGATTCTCGTCAAGTGCATTAATAAGGGCCCGTAAAACGTGCTCCTGACCCACCATTTCGGTGAAATTGCCAGGGCGCCATTTACGCGCGAGAACCTGATAGCTCATATTGTCCCGGGAATTATTAGAAAAAACAGAATTTTAGCATAGTTCTCTGCTGAAGCTGAATGCTCTATGCAGGCAAAATCGACTTTGTGGCAGACTCGGCCTAACCTCCAAGCAAAGAGGCTTTCAACTGATCCTGGGCTGGAAATTGGCCAATCCACACTTTCAATACCGCCTGCATGAAGTCAAAGCCCTTAATCACGCTTTTCATCTCATCATTGATGTGAATAATCGTCCCCGAACCCGGGACATAGTCAACAAGGATCACATCCCCTTTTTTCATCGCCTGAAAATAATCCAGCGACAGGTCCAGACGCTCCTGCAATAGCGTCAGCATGGCCGCTGAATTATTCTGTTGAAAACCATCATTCCAGCCTTCCTGCAATTTTTCTCGACTGACTTCATCATATAAAAAATACAGCGCTAATCGTATTGGCGAATCTGAGCACAAGATGTTATGCGTATTGTTTTCATTCTCGGGTAAATACAGGGCAGCAAGATAAATATCAAAAACAAATTTACGCCGGGCACCAGCCCCATTCAAAAACAATGGCGCCTCATAACTATCCAGTATCACCTGTTCAGGCAAGCTAACTCCCGCTATTTCCACTGCATATACGGGTAAACAGAATAACAAGCCTGACAGCCAGAAAATCATTCGCTTCATAAACTCGCTCACTCTAACTTTTGCAAACTAATACTATTTTTTTATTTCAATTTAAGCGTTCTGTCATCAACACTTAATAAATCATTTAAGTTTCCGTGGCCTTTTTGTAACAGAGTCTTTCATATGATAACGAGCACATTGCCAAGAGGAGTTTGCTCGATGAATTCTGTTCACCACATACAGCCACAACGTTTTAAAAGCATCTGGATATCGGATACACATTTAGGCAGTAAAGAGTGTAAAGCCGAATATCTTTTAAACTTTCTCAACTCAACCGAGAGTGAAAACCTGTTTCTGCTCGGCGACATTGTAGACATCTGGTCATACCGAAAAAACAAATACTGGCCACAACTGCACACCGACATCATTCGAACAATACTTGACAAGGCTAAAAAAGGCACACGAGTTGTCTATATACCCGGAAATCATGACGAAATGATTAAAGATTACACTGGTCGCATGTTTGGTGATGTGGAGATTATGCAACGCCATATCCACATCACAGCGGAAGGCAAAAAACTGTTACTCATCCATGGCGATGAGTTCGACCACTTAATCCAGTACAGTAAAATTCTTTGCACACTGGGTGACTGGTCATACACAGGACTACTGAAAATCAATCAGGTAATTAATTTTTTACGCCGAAAAGCAGGCATTCCCTACTGGTCATTTGCTTCATATTTAAAAAAACGAGTTAAAGGTGCTCGTGAACATATCGAACGATTTGAAAATATTGTGACCGCCGAAGCACAACGCCTGCACGTAGATGGGGTTGTCTGTGGACATATTCATCACATGGAAATGCATATAAAAAACAATATTCTATATTGCAATGATGGTGACTGGGTTGAGAACTGCACCTCATTAGTGGAACACCATAATGGCAAACTCGAAATCATTCATTACAGTGAACAGACACAGGCGCTCAAGTCCTGCCATAATAACATTATTGTAGAAGCGGCCTGAAACCACTCATCGATTGTTAACAAATCGGTAACAAAACCTTCATCTTCAGGCATTAGCATATTTTCATGCTTCAACATAAAACCTGTGCTAATGCCGTTTCTTTGCTTGCCAAATCATTTTTTGCCTGTCTTGCAAACCATGTGGTAATTTCATGAAAATCTTGATGATCAGTGATGTCTATTTTCCAAGAATAAACGGGGTTTCCACCTCGATCGAAACTTTTAGAAAAGAATTGATCAAGTTAGGCCATCAGGTCACTTTACTGGTCCCTTCCTATCCAATTAAAATTGAAGATGATTCTGACATTCTCCGTATCCCTTCTCGTTACCTGATCTTTGACCATGAAGATAGAATGCTGAAGCCATTCGCGGTATTGAAACGCCTGGACGAATTCAAGCAGGCCAATTACGACATTATTCACATACAAACACCTTTTATTGCTCATTACCTCGGCTCAAAGTTAGCTCAACAACTCGGTATTCCCTGCATCGAAACCTATCACACTTATTTTGAGGAATATCTGTTTCATTACCTACCTCTGATCCCCAAAAATGCTTTACGCTACCTGGCCAGAAAATTCACCTCAACTCAATGCAATCATGTGGATCGTGTGATTGTGCCATCAACGGCGATGAGGGAGAAACTGATCGAATACCGAGTCACCGTCCCTATACAGGTGTTACCCACCGGTATCGATATCGACAAATTCAAATATACTGATGCAGACGATTTTATGCACCAGCATAATATTGATAGAAACCGACCACGCCTGGTCCATGTCGGACGAATCGCACATGAAAAGAATATTGAGTTTCTAATTGATGTACTCAAACGGGTAAAACAGAACATCCCTGATATTTTACTGATCGTTGCGGGTGAAGGCCCTGCACTTAAACATATAAAGGCTTATGTCAAAAAATTGAGCCTTGAAGATAATATCATTTTTATTGGTTATCTAGACCGTAACACCCAACTGCTAAGCTGCTACTGCTCGGGTGAAATATTTCTGTTTTCCTCAAAAACTGAAACCCAGGGATTGGTCCTGCTTGAAGCAATGAGTCTGGGTGTGCCGGTTGTATCAACTGCAATCATGGGCACAAAAGATATATTACATGCCCAGCAAGGCGCCCTGGTGTCACCAGATGATGTTGAGCAATTTGCAGAACGTGTATCCCTGTTAATCAGCGATGAAGCTCTCCGTCAGCAATTAAGCTATGAAGCGAATAGCTATGCACACGAATGGTCTGCAAAAACTATGGCTGAAAAACAGCTAGATTTCTATGATGACGTCATACTAGCATATCAGGCAAAACAGCCCAGGCCATCAAATCAATCAATCATCGGCCGGCAGCAGTTTTAGTTTATCAAGGAACAGCTAAGAATGTTGGGTGGCAACCCGCAGCAGCCACACCCCGGCGCCCGATGTCACTGCTACCGTTGCTCCCTTCCGGGCCTGGCGGGGTTTACAGTTAATCGTCGCGAGGGGACCAATACGGGTCGCCATAACAAGGAAGGGGAATTATCCAGACTTTAGCCACAGGTTTCAAGCCATGATTGACATCAATGACTATCTTTAGCCTTTAGTGCTGTATTTGCAAACTGGCATTACAGCCCAATGAAGTGGTAGTCTTATTTCTGATCAAGCATACTGCGAACGCGATACAGAAGATCATCTGGACGGAAAGGTTTACGCAACATATTGCTTTTCAGTTCGCCGTTAATCGTCGACAGATAACGGTCATCATTAAAACCGCTGGCTAACAACACTTTAATCTGTGGATATTTTTTGTGAACCTCTGTTGAGAGCTGACAGCCTCCCATTTCAGGCATGATCACATTCGCTATCAACAGATCGACTGACTCATTCGTTAATATTTCCAGTGCTTTAGAGCTCTGACTCGCCTCTAGCACATGATACCCATAAGCCTTGAGTGTTTCTCCAGCCTGCTGACGCAATTGTTCATCATCATCGACTATTAACACCGTTTCATGGCCCGATGACTTCATCATCTCAGAAATATCACGATCGCTTTTAGCCGCATCACTGGAAAAATAACGCGGGAACAGAATCATAAATCGAGTACCATGACCCGGCTCAGAATAAACATTAATGACGCCTCCCGCAGCATGCACATAACCATAAACCTGACTCAAGCCCAGGCCACTGCCCATTTCGCCCTTGGTACTATAAAAAGGATCAAATATTCTGGAACATACCTCCTTGTCCATACCGATCCCCGTATCAGTCACGGTAAACTGAACATAATCACCGACCGGTAATTCCAGTGCCTGTGCTTCGGTCTCTGCTAATGACACATTTGTCGTCGCAAATGTGAGATTTCCGCCATCAGGCATCGCATGCATAGCATTAATACTCATGTTCAGAATTAAATCCTCTAAACCACCTTGATCAAGCCATAGCGGCCAAACTGAGCCCGTTAATTGCATGTTGATTTTAATGCGAGCAGTTAAGGTCTTTTCCAGCATTTGCTGATTAGTCTCAAGAACACTATTGATGTCAGTCACATCCGCCGCTGCTACATCCTTACGGGTAAATGCCAGTAATTTACGCGTCAGTCTGCCACCTCGCTCACCTGCAGAATAGATTTCCATTGCATATTTTGAGAGTCTTGCATTGTCAGCCAACTCTAAACCCAAAATTTCGGCATAGCCCATTATTACGCCAAGCAAGTTATTGTAATCATGGGCAATGCCACCCGTTAGCTTACCTAGCGCCTCCATTTTCTGACTACGCCGTAGCTGCTCTTCCTGTGATCGCTGCTCCGTAATATCACGGCTTATTCCAATTAAGCCTAAGACTTTATTATCTGGGCCATAGTAGGGCGTTTTAAGCGTATCAAGTAAAACCTTGCGACCATCTGGATAATCAACCCACTCTTCATTTTGGCGTGAACGACTAGACGCTAACATTTCACCATCTTTCTTGCGGAAGAACTCAGCCACGCCTTGTGGAAATAAATCAAAATCTGTTTTGCCTATAATTTCAGCTTCCTGATAACCAACGAACTCTTCAAAGGCCTTGTTACATCCCATATAAACACTTTCATGATTTTTATAGAATATCAGATCAGGAACAGAGTTTATCAAGGAACGTAGCAATGCTTGTTCCATAGCTAGTTTATTCTTCTCTGCATGTAATGCCGCTTCTGCATGCTTACGCTCGTTAATATCATGCGCCATGCCTTCAACAGCAATCACATTATTATGATTATCAAATACCGGGACCTCGGTCACTTCCAGAATATGCTTACTTCCGTTTTTATGAAATGTTTCTAGCTCATATGGAAGCTGTCGATACCCTGAGATACTTTGCTGTGTAAAATAACGTGCCCTGTCATTAATTGGATTATCTGTGAAATATTGATCGAAATCTTGTGCAAACTCTTCACAGGTATAACCAAGAACGTTAGTTATTGACGGGCTAACATAAGTAAAACGACCATTCGTATCATGGGAGTAGAAAAAATACTCTGGCGTTAAACTGGAAACCAGTCGGCTTATCTTCTGTTCGCTCTGGTCAAGGGCCTGATAACTTTCAATTAACTGTTCTTCGCGCTCGTTGATGGTATCAAGCATGTGATTAAAATCATTACTCAAGGAACCCAGCTCATCATAGCGATCCAGTTTGCATTGAATATCCCGCTCACCTTTAATCACCTTGTGTAATGCCTGCGTCAGTCCCTGTATACCAGCACTAAGTCCCCGTGTAATAAACCAGCTAAACAGCACACCCAATATTATCGCCACCAATATATAGATGACACCATTCCGAGTAACAGCTTCAAGGCTGTGTGCTATTTCACCACGATCTACACCAACTCTGGCCCAACCTATCTGGCGATCTTTAACAAAAACAGGTGCCGCCACATCTATAAACGAAGATGACTCGTACAGCACGGTAGTTTTAGCTGGTATAGTTAACAGTTGTCGACTGATGGGGTCATCGACATAGCGCCCCACCTGATTATTATCTGTATAACCTAACACCTTGCCATTTATATTAATGAACATGGCATAAGACAATTCTGGAAAGCTCGATTGCGAAAGAATAATTTCTTCGATACCGACAACATCGTTCGACAATATCCATGACGCACCATTGGCCGCTAACGTCTCAGCCATGCCATGCACTTGTTTATTACTTTGTTTGATCAGGAATTCATGTTGCCGACTAACAAGATCATATACAAAAAAGCTCATCAAAACGGCAAGTAAAATCACAACTGAAAACGTAAACTGACGTGCCAGAGATGATATAAAAAACCGTTTTAACAACTGCATCATGTTCAACTCACTTTTGCGGCATCTCTATGGGCCTTACCTTAGCTTCAAATTCTCTGACAAATTCACGTACCGCATCATAGTTTTGATTATTAGCTATTTCAAAACCTGAGGACTTCATACGTTCAAGTATCAGCCGGCCTTCATTTGAATCCTTCAACCCTGTTAACAACTCGGTAACCTGTGCCACCACGTCGACCGGTACATCGGGCAAAACTACTAGACTGCTACTAATTAATGCATCTGTTTGCCAGATCACTTCTAACTCTTCCAGCAGTTCCGGGCGTCTGGCAGCTAAAGATTGCCAGGGCATAGTCCAGGTTGCACCTGCTGCCGTCTGTTTAAGATAGACATTCATGACTGCTGACTCCTGCGAACCCACATACTGATTATCCAGTTCTTTAGTTACGTTAATACCATGAGTCTGAAAATAATATTGCGGCATCAATGTCGCTGCCAGTGCAGAAGGCGCCGGGTAACTGACAGATTTACCTACTAAATCACTAAGCATTTTTATCCCACTATCTTTCCTAACAACTATTACACCACGAAAATTATCATCGTCCCTTAATTTTGCAAATACCTTATAGCCCTTATCTATAGCATTAATGGTCTGATACGGATTAGGCATACTAAAATGAAACTGACGACTATACAGCTTTTGATTATAGGTAGAAAAATCCCGTGAACCCTCAAATACAAACCGGCCTCCTGTAACATGAGAATTAAGATAATCAACAATAGGTGAAAATATTTCATGCAGTCGCTGTGGATTATGCATGGGATGAAAACCAAAACGATATTCCTGTACACCATCACTGGCCACATCAGAAAATACAGGACGATAATTCGTTTTATCTTCTTCTGTACATGCAGATAGACAAATAACAATAACCGCAAATAATATTTTTAATACATAATTCATACGCTACTCTGAAGATGAATCAAGCAAAGCCCGAATTCGTTTTGCCAACTGACCAGATGAATACGGCTTATATATTATATTTCTTTGTAACTCGTAATCCACATTCTCCACATACGCCGTATCACTATAACCACTCACTAATTGTATTTTTACGTGTGGAAAATTTTCTCTTATCATACCAGCCAGCCGATAACCATCTATTTCAGGCATTATGATGTCACTAACCACCAATGAAACTGGCTCCTGTTCCAGCACTTCCATGGCCTGTTTTGCACTCGCCGCCAGTAGTACTCTATAGCCATAACTCTTAAGGATCACTTCTGCAAGATTAAGTAAAGCAGGCTCATCATCCACCACCAGCACCAGTGCATCACCTTCCAGACCTGAAGACAGGGCTTGCATTGTATCTTTATCAATCACTTCCTGGGTTTTATAGCGCGGAAAGTAGAGTGTAAGTGTAGTCCCCTCACCAACTCTGGAAAACACCTGCACTGTTCCTTTTGCACGCTGCACCAAGCCATACACCTGACTAAGTCCGAGCCCTGTACCAGAATCTCCTTTGGTGGTAAAGAATGGATCAAATATTTTATCCTGCGTAGAATTGTCTATCCCTATTCCATTGTCCATAAATTCAAGTGCAACATAATCACCACTATCCAGGCCTATTTTCCTGGCATCACACTCAGCAGCATCAATATTTTCAGTTTTTACTGCCAAAACACCACCACCAGGCATGGCATGCATTGCATTGATACTTAAATTCAGGATTGCATCTTCAAGATCATTCTCATCTACATAGACAGGCCATAGAGATGGCTCCATGCTGAATTTCAGCTCTATCATAGCTGTTAATGTTTTTGAAAGCATATCCTCATCTCTCTTGAGGATGTCATTGATATTTAATTGTCGGGCAACTGAAGATTTATTACGTGAAAATGCCATTAAATTCTGTGTCAAATTCTTTCCACGCTCGCCTGCACGCTGAATAGACTCGACATATCTTGATAATTCAGAGTTATTCTGTAAGGCATTCGCTAACAACTCAGCATACCCTATGATCACTCCCAACATATTATTATAGTCATGGGCTATACCCCCTGTTAGCTTACCCAGAGCATCCATTTTCTGTGCACGTCGAATCTGCTCATCCCGCTTTTTCTGCTCACTAATATCCAGGCATGAGGCAATAAACCGATGAATGCCATATTCATTCGCTGGTAGTTGATTGATCGACAACAACATTGGAAATTCTTCACCTGACTTTCGCAGACCCGTCAGTTCTCGACCAAAGCCTATAACTTTTGCCTCACCTGTTTCGATATATTGTTTAACATAACGATCATGATGTGATCTGTATGGCTCTGGCATTAGCACATTAACTGACTGACCAATTATCTCATCCTGAGAATAACCAAACATAAGTTCTGCGGCATGATTGAAACTAATCACATCATTATTTTCATCAATCGTAATCACACTGTCGACCATGTTATCCAGGATCAAACTCAATTCCTGCTCATGCCGTCTGAGTGCAGTCTCTGCCTGCTTTCTATCTTCAATTTCCAATGATAATGAGATCATATTAGCTATAGATATCATGAAATCCTGATCTTCAATAGACCAGGATGTCTCCTTCTTATTATCTTCACAACAAACAACCCCGATCACATCACCATGCAGATGCACTGGCACATTTAATGATGATTTTACTCCTGTATTTTGTGTAGAGTCTGTTTCTATAGCTACTGAAACTGGATTGTCATTGATCTCATCTATAATCAATACATTAGTTTCATGGAACTGAGACAAATATTCTTTTGCACGCACCGAATCTAATGCCTGTCTTCTATAATGTCTTTTTTCGGTCGATACATACAAACCTTCACAAACCAGTGTTTCTAACTCATTGGAAAACAACCACACACTTGCTCGCTCGACGCCTAATGTCTTGGCAGTTAGTTCAACTACTTTATATATCGCTTCTATATAATCAATATAATCAACCTTGGCCCAATCCATTAATGCCATTTGATATTGCTTCATGCGAGCGACACGCTTACGCTGTTCTTCTTCAGCGCTAACTTTCTCAGTAATATCACTTGTTGTGCCTGCAACCCGTAATGGACGTCCATCTTCAGCTCGATCAACTACCCGGCCACGCGATAGTATCCATATCCAGTTACCATCTCTTCTTCTAACGCGGTGCTCTTCCTCAAAAAATGGTTTTCGACCTTGTATATGATCATCCAAGCTCTTTAAAACCGCTTCTGAATCATCCGGGTGTATTAAATCTTTCCAATCAGTAATATTTCCAGTTATATCATTCTTGCTAAATCCAAGCATTTCCTTCCAGCGCGGACTAAAGTACACGGCCCCATCATCCAGGCTCCAGTCCCAAAACCCATCACTCGCCCCCTCCATTGCAAGTTTCAATCGCTGCTCATTAATCCGTATTTCTTCTCGCGTTTTGTATTCCTGTGTCACATCCTGAAACACCAGAATTGCACCATGTATTACACCCTGATCGTCTTTAATCGGTGATGCACTATCAGAAATGTGGTATTCAGCCCCTGTTCTGGATAACAGTACCGTGCTGTTACATAATTCCACGATTTCTCCAGTTTCAATCACCTTCGTAACCGGATTTAAAACAGCCTCTCTACTTTTTGAATCGATAATATTAAATACTTCATATAAAGGCCTCTCACTGGCACTCACCATATCCCAGCCCGTCAGTCTTTCAGCCACCTTGTTCATCCGTGTAATCTTGCCTTGATAATCGGTGGCAATAACTGCATCACCAATGCTCTGCAAGGTAATTTCAAGGTTTTGCTCTCTGGCACTTATATCTCCCAATGCCTGCTGCATTTCATCTTTATTTTTTTGCACCGCATCAAGCATCTTGTTAAAAAAGCTACCTAAATACGCAATTTCATCTTCACGTTGATCATCAATTCTGAGTTTGCTATTGCCATTAGTCACACTCATGGCAACTTTGCTAATGTTTTTTATGCGTTGAATGTAAGCAAAATACAAATACACCCCAAATAACACGGTCAGCACGCCCATGATGCCAAACATTGGTAGCTGCCAGCCCAGCAGACTTCGAAGAACTTCCTTATCAATCCACCTTAAATCAAACTGAATGATCAACAAGCCAATTTTGTCAGGTTTAATGGATCTTTCACTCGCTCCCATTATTACTGGCTGAAACAGAATTACCTTACTTTTATCTGTGGCCACATACTGTTTCAAGCCCAGCATCTTCTTAGCTTCTGCTGCTAACTTTTGACTCGCTTTACGCTCAATTTTCAAGTTCAAATCATTGAGCAAGAGACCTTTAAACTTTAATTTATTACCAGCCAGCACCTGATTTTCTGAATCAACCAATACTGCAATATCAAGATTCGGATTCGAACCCAGCTCTGAAACAACTGCCTGAATCTGATTCAAGTCATTTTTTTCAATCAGGTATTCCAGATTCGCCTGCATCTGCAGCGACACTTCAACCTGGTCACTAATAACTTCTTCTAGTAATTCGAATTTAAATTGTCGGTAACTTACATACATCATAGAGACAGCTTCCAGGCCAAGCATAAGCAAAACCAGAAAACTAATTGAGACAGCAATAGGAAAAGACAACTTCATGTCTAACTATTTACAAGCCATTCCATTTAAACAAATCCTCAGCCACCATCTTATTATCGATCAGCCCTTGATCACGCATAATCGAAGCCAGGCGTTTAACTGTTGTGTTAAGCTTTGCATTACCATGGTTACCAACCAGAATGCCATTCTCATCCTGATCGGGTATTATTATTAAGCGTAATGCTTTATCTATTGCATCTGGTTCTAATTTTAATCGTTTTGCCATAATGCCAGAGGCTCGCATCCTGTTTTTCTGTATGTACTCTCGCGCTCTAAACCAGCCATCGATTAATTTTTCGATTTGTTCAGGCCTGGAACTCAGCACCGTATCCTTTACAACTAAAACATCAACTATTTCACCCGCGATCATACTGCTATCGAACAGAGATTTTGCTCCTCTCTCTAACAGCTGGCTTCGTACCGGATCAAATGTCACAACAGCATCCACTTGTTTACTGTTAAACGCCTGTTCCTGCTCATTTATTTCCAGTGGTACTAGCTTAATCTGCTCCTTCTTCATACCATTTTCAGTAAGTGCACGACTTATAAAAAAAGCCCCTAATGCTGAATTTTCGACACCTATTCTTCTTCCTTGTAAGTCCTTGAAATGATGAACGTCTGCCGTTGCAATTATTGCATCGGCACCGTTTGAGAAATCAGTGACCAGCACTATCTTGGGGGAATATCCCTGATCAACCAGCTGCAAGACCTCATCCAAAGTTAGTGCTGCAGCATCGATTGCATTATTTCTATAGGCCCGTAAAACCTGAGTGGTCGATGCGTACTCTGATAAGTGGATTTGCTTATTCTGAAAATAACCCAACTCCTGTGCCAGGTATAATGGCTCATAACCCAGCCACACATTCGTACCCAGGCGGAGAACCTTCGAGTGATGATCTGAAGAACTACAGGCAATAATGGTTGTGAAAAGCGCGCTAAGCCAAAAAACTCGGTGCCACTGACTTACGCTTGATATTGGTCGCTTCATCCTTATTCCCTTAATCCTTTGCGCTATATGATGACTTTATTTGCAGTCCCTATGATTGACTTTATGAGTATAGACCAGGCCCATACATTGCACAGTGGCAGATGCCACCGTTTATCTAGAAACACCGATACATGCTTGCTCTGTCCTGACTGGCATTAAGCTACAGCTTGTAAATTCGATATTTGAAATCATTCATTTGGCGCTATATGATTGATTTTACCTATATATGTACTAGTACTTTGCCACTATGAATTTACGTGACCTGAAATATTTGATTGCTGTTGCCGAAACCCGTCATTTTGGCAAAGCCGCTGAACGATGCTTTGTCAGTCAACCCACCTTGAGCGGACAAATCAAAAAACTTGAAGATGAACTTGGCGTCATGCTATTCGAACGCACTAATCGTTCCGTTGAAATCACCCCTACCGGCGAAGAAATACTTGCTCATGCCCGCCTGATCATCGAACAGGCTGATCTTATCCATCGTCTTGCCGAGTCACACCATGACCCTATGGCAGGTGCCCTGCGAATTGGTGCCATACCCACGATCAGTCCCTATCTCATGCCGCTGATACTGGCGCCTCTCAAGAGACAATATCCACAACTACGCCTGGTACTGTCAGAAGAAATGACCGAGATATTGCTCCAGCGTCTTCGTAATCATGAAATCGATGCGGCTTTTTTAGCCACTCCCGTTAGTGGTCAAGACCTTCAAGCAATCCCCCTGTATGATGAACCGTTCTGGCTTGCCCATCCCAGCCAGCATGACTTCAGTCACAAACAGACCATCACCAGTCATGATCTGGATACAACTGACCTGCTATTACTCTCTGAAGGCCATTGCCTGGCCGATCAGGCAATGGAAGTCTGCCACATGAAAGAACGCAGTCAGCAGGGCGAACTGGCTGATCTACGTGCGGCCAGCCTGGAAACACTCATCCAGCTAGTCGGCGCTGGTTTCGGCAGTACATTAATACCTGCTCTGGCCATCAAGGGCAGCTGGAGCAATGATAAAAATATTGTCATTCGACCACTCTCAGTAAGCGATGCCTATCGGCGAGTATCACTGGTATTTCGCTCAACCTACCCACGTACCCAGGCTCTTGAAACCCTTGTTCAGATTGTCCTTAGCCAATTGCCAGATACCGTCACACCCCTTGGCTAAAGCCACACCGGCTATTTAACTAAATCCAGCAAGCCTGGTTGTTATTACTTTACTGACAAACCACTCACTCAGCACCTGATACCTGCATTCAAAATACCATTCACTTACTCAGATCTCATACATAGATAAAACCTATCAATTTAATACAAATAAACGATTTTTATTATTAGTTCGTCATCGCCATAATCTCTCCCGTACTCAAAATTAATCAACGGGTAATTACCCAAAACTTTTTAAGTAACTGGAGAAAATTAATGTTAGAAAATCGTGAAGGCCAAAACGTACCCTCAGTAACATTCCGTACCCGTCGTGACCATGAGTGGGTAGATGTTACATCTGATGAAGTATTCAAAGGCAAAACTGTAGTGGTATTCGCCCTGCCCGGCGCATTCACCCCTACCTGTTCATCAACCCATGTGCCACGCTACAACCAGCTGACACCGGTACTCAAAGCCAATGGCGTGGACGAAGTGATTTGTGTATCAGTAAACGATGCCTTCGTAATGAATGAGTGGAAATACGAACAGAAAGCCGACAATGTCACTTTCCTGCCCGATGGTAACGGCGATTTCAGCCGCGGAATGGGCATGCTGGTATCAAAAGATGACCTGGGCTTTGGTGATCGTTCATGGCGTTACTCGATGCTGGTGAAAGACGGTGTGATCGAAAAAATGTTCATTGAGCCAGACGTACCCGGCGATCCCTTCGAAGTATCGGATGCGGACACCATGCTGGCCTATGTAGCACCAAATGCAGAGATTCCATTGAGTGTCACCGTTTTCGCCCGCGAAGGCTGTCCTTTCTGCGTACGCGCCAAAGGCATGTTGCATGACGCCGGCATCGACTTCGAAGAAATGGTGCTGAACCGTGATTACAACGAAGCCACCTTACGTGCTGTAGCCGGCATTTCCATGGTGCCCCAGGTGTTCATCAACGGTGAATTGATTGGTGGCTCTGATGAGCTTGAAACCTACATGACGCAACGTACGTCTGACGCAGCATAAATGACTCACCTGCACTCCCCATCCGTGGGGAGTGCATCACCCGATGAGTGGATAAACGATTATTTGGGGAAAAGACAATGGATAAACATTTTGATTTGATCGCCATCGGCGGTGGCAGTGGCGGCCTGGCCGTTGCTGAAAAGGCAGCCCATTTCGGCAAGAAAGTCGCTGTCATTGAATCCGCTCGCCTGGGTGGCACCTGTGTCAACAACGGCTGTGTACCGAAAAAAGTCATGTGGTATGCCGCCAACCTGGCCCATGCCGTGGATGATGCCAATGGCTTCGGCATTCCAGTTTCACGCGATACAACAGACTGGCAGAAACTGGTCAGCGGTCGTGAAAGCTATATCAGTAATATTAATAATTACTGGGATAGTTATGTCGAAAACAGTGGTATAGAACATATCAATGGCTATGCCCGCTTTGTTGATCAGAATACTGTAGAGGTCAACGGTGAACAGTACAGCGCCGATCACATTGTGATCTCCACCGGTGGACAACCGATCGTACCACCCGTACCCGGCGCTGAACTGGGCATCACCTCTGATGGTTTCTTCCAGCTTAACCAACAGCCAAAAAAAGTCGCTGTTGTTGGTGGTGGTTATATAGCAGTCGAACTCGGCGGAGTGTTACAGGCACTGGGCTCTGATGTCACCCTGTTTGCCCTCGAAGATCGTATCCTGGAACGCTTCGATCTGATGATCAGTGACGTGCTCAGCAATGAAATGATGCAGCAGGGCATCCAGCTGGAAACCGGATTCCAGGTTTCGGCACTGGCGCAAACTGAGAATGGCATTGCGGTGGAATCGAACGATGGCAGCAGAATCGATGGCTTTGATACCGTTATCTGGGCCGTGGGACGCTCACCGAATACCCGCAACCTTGCATTGCAGGCAGCCGGCGTCGATATATTACACAACGGCATCATCCCGGTGGATGATTACCAGAATACCAATGTAAAAGGCGTTTATGCCATAGGTGACATCACCGGCAAGGTGTCGTTAACACCCGTTGCCATTGCTGCAGGGCGCAGACTGGCTGAACGTTTGTTCGACTACAAGACCAAAAACCGGGTGGACTATGACAACATTCCCAGCGTGGTGTTCTCACATCCACCGATTGGCACGGTCGGCATCCATGAACAGGAAGCACGAGAAAGGTTTGACGATGTCACCATCTACCAAACCGACTTCACGCCAATGCGCTATGCTCTGACAGAACATGGAACAACCACTGCCATGAAACTGGTCTGTGTCGGTCCAGAGGAAAAAATTGTCGGTATTCATATCATTGGTGATGGTGCCGATGAGATGCTGCAAGGCTTTGCCGTCGCTGTCAAAATGGGTGCCACCAAGCATGACTTTGACAGCACGCTAGCCATTCATCCAACCAGCTCAGAAGAACTGGTGACAATGAAGATTGCCGAAAAAGCAGAGCATGACATTGATGCCGGTAGTGAATGGAAAGAAGCCAGTTAACAGCTAAAAGCCTCTCCTTTCTGGAGAGGCTTTTATTTCATAAATAGTTCGACAATACACGCCACAGGCGTAAAAAATAACTTTCTTTAATTCATGTTTTTCATGTGAATTTCGGGAAATCATAATTATGAATATACGCAGTGCAAATCAGGCCGATCTTGTTGCCATTAATCAGGTTATTCATGCTGCAGTAATGGGCTGGAAGCTACCCGAACGTGTCAAACAACTCTCTGTTACCAGCCATTACTATAATGAGATTGACCTTAAATATCTCGACATCATCGTAGCAGAAGAAAACGATACAATCCTGGCTGTTGCCGCACTCGAAAATGAGATTAACATCAGCCTGCCAGAACGTGATGCTATTTTGCTACATGGCATCTATGTACTACCTGAACAACAGGGAACCGGCCTTGGCCGAAAACTTTTCCGTGAAATTGAAACTATGGCCCATTCCAAGCAGGCCGATGCCATAGTGGTAAAAGCACAAAAAGATGCCGAAGGATTTTTTCGTGCGATGGGGTTGAAAAAACTGGATGTAATAGATAGCAGACGAGATTATGAAAGTCGTTACTGGAAAACCTTAAATCATTAATTCGTTTTCAGCTTTCCAGCATAGTCTTCCTTGCACAGCCAATCCTCCATTTCATTCCACGGCCTTGGCTTACTAACATAATACCCCTGCACCAAATCACAGCCCATTTGCTTAAGGCGAATCATAGTGTCGTAATCTTCAACCCCTTCTGCAATCACATCCAGGTTTAAATTATGCGCCAGTGCAATAGTCGAACTAACAATAATTTCGTCCTGATCATTGTCCAGCATATCCTTGACGAATTCACGATCGATTTTCAATGCATCGATTGGCATACGCCGCAGATAAGACAATGACGAGTAACCCATCCCAAAGTCATCTATGGATAACTTCACACCTAAATCTGAAATCTGATTAAGCAGACTGACAGCCATTTCAGGATCCTGCATTAAAGCAGTTTCAGTAATTTCCAGCTCCAGCATGCCTGGCTTAATTTCAAACTGACTGAGCATTGTCTGCATTACATTAACACAGCGATCGTCCATCAAATTACGCGCAGACAGATTGACGGCCACAGGCAAGTGATATCCGGCTTCTGACCA